>JAYVQK010000026.1:0-2972 GCA_043757005.1 Verrucomicrobiaceae bacterium | reverse complement strand
AGGCATTCCGATACCTGTTCAAACTGTTCTTTCGTGAGTTCCATCCCTCTCTTTACTCTTTTTTAAGAGGTTGTCAATTAGTGTAAACACGCCCTAGGGAGATGCCGAGGGCGGCGATGGCTTTTTGGATTTGGGCGCTTTGAGCGTTTTCTTTAAACCGACTGCGCCAGCGTGGCGGCGATGAAGCCTCGGAAGAGGGGGTGCGGGGCGTTCGGCTTGGTTAGGAATTCTGGGTGATATTGGCACGCCATGAACCACGGGTGGTCGCGCAGTTCGATCAGCTCCACGAGGCCGCGATCTGGGGAGACGCCGGAGACGATGAAGCCTACGGCTTCCATTTGTTCGCGATAGAGTGGGTTAAATTCGTAGCGGTGGCGGTGGCGCTCGGAGACTTCGCGCGTGCCGTAGAGCTTGTAGCCGCGTGTGCCTTCTTTGAGCAAAGTGGGCGATGTGCCGAGCCGCATCGTCGCGCCTTTATCGGTCACCTCTTTTTGCTCCGGCAGGAGATCAATGACCGGGTGTGGCGTCTTTTTATCAAACTCCGTGCTGTTCGCTTTCGCGAGTCCGCACACGTTGCGGGCAAATTCAATCGTCGCGATTTGCATCCCGAGGCACAGCCCGAGATACGGCACGCCCATCTCGCGGGCGTAGCGGGCGGCGCGGATTTTTCCCTCGGTGCCGCGTTCGCCGAAGCCGCCGGGAACGAGGATGCCTGCAAGCCCGGCGAGCATTTCCGCTGGGTCGCGCTTGGCGAGTTTCTCGGCGTCCACGCCGACGATCTCCACTTTGCAATCCAGCGCCGCCGCGGCGTGGTTGATGGATTCGTTGATGCTCTTGTAGGCGTCTTTGTGGTCGAGATATTTGCCGACGATGCCGATGCGGACGTGTTTCTTCGGGTTCACTAGCCGCTTCACGAATTTCTCCCACCCGCTCATATCCGCAGGTGGCACTTGTAGGCCGAGGCGTTGGCACACGATGTCGTCGAGCTTCTCCTGCTGGAGCATGAGGGGCACGCGGTAGATCGTGTCGTCGGCATCGAGGCACTGCACGACGGCGTTGTGCGGCACGTTGCAAAAAACGGCGAGCTTGCGGCGCGTCTCCGCATCCAGCGGGTGCTCGGTGCGGGCGATGAGGATGTCTGCGTGCAGGCCGATCTCGCGGAGTTTCGCGATGCTTTGCTGGGAAGGTTTCGTCTTCAGCTCGCCTGCGGACTTGATGAAGGGCACGAGCGTGCAGTGCATCACGATCACATTTTGCGGCCCGACTTCTTGCGTGAATTGCCGGATCGCTTCGAGGAAAGGCAGCCCTTCGATGTCGCCCACTGTCCCGCCGATTTCCGTAATGAGCACATCGCACGGCTGCTCCGCGCCGAGCGCGAAAATGCGGCGCTTAATTTCATCCGTGACGTGCGGGATCACCTGCACCGTCTTGCCGAGATACTTGCCCGCGCGCTCGTTTTTGATGACCTCCTCATACACCTGCCCGCTACTGGAGCTGTTCGATTTCGAGAGCACGCAATTCGTGAATCGCTCGTAGTAGCCGAGATCGAGATCCGTCTCCGCGCCATCATTCAGCACATACACCTCGCCGTGCTCGAAAGGGTTCATCGTGCCGGGGTCTACGTTGAGATACGGGTCCAGCTTTTGCAGCGTCACGCGCAGGCCACGGTGCTCTAGCAGCGTGCCCAGCGAAGCCGCGCAGAGACCTTTGCCGAGCGAGCTGACGACGCCGCCAGTAACGAAGATATATTTCATGCAGAGAAAGTAAGATTTTGAAAAAAGGAAAAGTCTAGCGAGCGAGCAACGCCTCCACGGCGGCGGCATCCGCTGGTGTATCCACGCCCACACTCAGCGCCTTTACCTCTACCACGCGGATCTT
This sequence comes from Verrucomicrobiaceae bacterium, assembly GCA_043757005.1. Classification (GTDB taxonomy): domain Bacteria; phylum Verrucomicrobiota; class Verrucomicrobiia; order Chthoniobacterales; family Chthoniobacteraceae; genus SXWH01. The sequence continues at coordinate 1,094 of JAYVQK010000026.1, read as the reverse complement.
CACGCCGTTCTCCAGCGCGCGGAGTTGCTCTAGGGATTCCGCCTGCTCTAGCAGCGTCGGCTTCCACTTCACAAATTTGAAAAGCACCTTCAGCGAATAGCCGTAGATCCCCTGATGCCGAAAAAAGCGGAGCCCCTTCGTGACATTGCGCACGTAGGGGATCGGCGAGCGGGAGAAATACAACGCATCCCCCGCGCGATCCACGACGACCTTCACCGCGTTGGGATTCGTGAGATCCTCGCCTTCCTCAAAGACGCTCGCGGAAGTAATCATCTCGATCTCCTTCGAGTCCGCCATCGCCCGTGCCAGCTTCGTCACCGTGCCCGGCTCCACCAGCGGCTCGTCGCCTTGCACGTTGATGACGTGCGTGATGCCTTTCAGCTTCTTCGCCACCTCTGCGACGCGATCTGTGCCGCTGCGACATTTTTCCGAAGTCATCGCCACCTCCGCGCCAAAAGCAAACGCCGCGTCCGCGATCCGCATATCATCCGTCGCCACGATCACCTGTTCGATCCCCTTTGCCCGCGAACACCGCTCCCATACGTGCTGGATCATCGGCTTCCCCGCGAGGGGGAAAAGCGGCTTCCCGGGAAAGCGGGTCGCTGCGAAGCGGGCTGGAATGATGACTGCGATCTTTGCTGGCACCCGAACGGCATAAAACAACGGCCCCCCGCTGGCAATGTCTTTGGCGAGGAAGTGAGTGAAAGCCTCGCTAAAATGCGGACGTTTCGCTCAAAGGAGTTCGGCGAAAGCGTCCCGTTCGATTTCGGCATCTTTGAGGATTTGGTTAAACAAACCCGGCCCCAACGTCTCGCCCGCGTGGATCGGCACGACTGTCGCTCGACCATCGGGATGGCGCACGAAATGGTGACTGCCCTTCGTGCGAATAAGAATAAATCCGGCCCTCTGGAGGGCTTTGAGAACTTGTCGCCCCGTAACACGCCGCAGCCGACTCATACCTCTACGGCAATACGTTGCACGCCGATGAACTCCGGCGAAGCGATGCCGGAGTCTTCCACTTCGAGACAGAGTTCAATGGCCTCCTTGATGCGAACGAGCAGCTTGTCGAGCGAGCGTGCCTGCGTGTGGCAGCC
>JAYVQK010000025.1:0-11731 GCA_043757005.1 Verrucomicrobiaceae bacterium | reverse complement strand
CCCCCTCCCCTACTCCCCCGGCGCACGCTGCACGCGCAGCGCACCGGCGATCTGCATGGCGTAGCCGACGACGACGAGGATGAGGCCGATACTGGTGTTGCGGATGTTTTCCGTGAGCAGATAAAGCACGATCACCGCGCCGAGACCGAGGCACAGAAAGCGCACGGTGCGGGCGGTGGCGGCATCCAGCGTCGTGGCCACGTAGGGCAGCAGTGCGGCGGCGGCGGCGAGGAGTAGCGTGAACCATCCGAGCCCGTGCCCGATGTCCGCTCCTCGGACGCTCATGTCGTTCGTCTTGAAGTTCATCGCACTCCCCAGATTGGGGAAAGAACCGCCCTCGGGCATCCCAAATTGCGTGCCGAGAGACTGCATTTGCGACTGCACCTGCCCCATTCCATCCTTCATCATACTACCGAGATTAAAGCTGAACCACGGCAGGAAAAACCCGAGCAACACCATCGCCCCGCCGATGAGCAGGAACCGCTGCCCGCCCGTGAGCGGCACGGTGCGCGGCGCAGTCTTTGCCGTGGCGCTGAGAGCTTGGAGCAGCTCGGCGCTTTCATCGGCAGTGAGCTTGCCCGCTTGCAGCATGGAGACGATTTTTTCCCGCTCTGCGGAAAGATCGGCGCTCACTGGAGCAGGCGCGGCGGCAGTGGTGCTCTCCATTTTCAGCACCGGAAAAGCAGCGAGCAACGCCGCGATGCCCACACCACCGAGCAACGGCGAAACCCCCTCCCCCAGCCACGCGCAGAGCACGACCATCAGTCCCACGAAGACATTCGACGCGCTAAACCACGCGCGCACTCCCTCCACCCCCGGCGTCCGCTCGGCCTCCGTCGCCAGCCCACCGATCCAGCGTCCCCACAGGCGGAAGATGAAGGCGGCGGCGAAGACGATAAGCAGCCCAGCGGAGACATTGCCGAGCATGATCTGATCTCGGTTGCCGTAATTTTCAAAGTGCCGCATCGCCGCATCTCGGTAGTAAATGCGGACGCCGCACGCAATCGCGGTGGCAAAGAGCGCGAGGGATGCTTGGTAAGTCGAGAGCCCCGTGTATTTACGATACATCGAGATGAAAAGTAGAAGGAATGGGATGACGAGCAGTAGGCTGAGGAAGGCGAATGTAGGTTGTGCGTTCATTGGTTCGTGGTGGTTTTGAGTAGTTGAGTAGCTTCTTGGACGTTGATTTCCCCGCGCTCTAACTGCTCCAAGATGTCCTTGCGGCCCGAAGGTGCGGCTTGATTGCCTAGGAGCACATTCACGAGATCGAGCCGCTTGATCACGGTCGGGTAGGAAATGCCGAGTTCCTTCTCCACATCGCGGATTTTGCCCTGGCAGCGGAGGAAAATGAGCACGAACTCCTGCAAATCCGCAGGCAGCCGAAAGAACGCCGGAATCGGCAGCGTCGTCTCGATAGACGTATCGCAATGCAAGCACCCGAGACGGCTGATCTCCAGCTTCCCCTCACAAAACGGGCAGCGTGAAACGAGCTTCTTTGTAGGCTTTTCAATCATCTTCCGAATTGATTGATTGATTTTCTTAATCAGTCAATAAATTTTCTTAATTTTACATACAAAATTTCGCTCTTCGCGAAAAAAACCGAGAAGACGCTTGCTTGATACCCAAAACAAATAGGGGATGTGATTAAGAGTTCAGAGTTTGGACTCTGAACGAAACGCTAGGTTTTATGTCACTCGGGGGTGGATACGTGGCTGATGAAAACTCTCTCGCTGTTGATGATCATTTTCTGCGCGCAGGTGCTGCGGGCGGATGATGGCGTGGAGTTTTTTGAGGTAAAGGTGCGGCCCATTTTCGCCGAACACTGCACGGAGTGCCACGGGGAGAAAAAGCAGAAGGGCGGGCTGCGGCTCAATTCGCGGGCGGCGTGGCAGCGCGGTGGCGATAGCGGCGATGTGATCGTGCCAGGGAAGCCGGAGGAGAGCTTGCTGCTGAAAGCGGTCGGCTATGCAGACAAGGATCTCGCCATGCCCCCAAAGGACAAGGGCGGCAAGCTGGCGGATGCGGAGATCGCGGCGCTGGCGGAATGGGTGCGGCGCGGCGCGGTGGACCCGCGCGATGAAGCTCGGAAGATCGGCGGGATGACGGAAGCCGAGGCGCGCGGCTGGTGGTCTTTCCAGCCGGTGAAGCCGGTGGCAGGCGCTTCGGTGGATGCTTTGATCGGCAAAAAACTGGCGGCGGCAGGAATCGTCGCAGCCCCGCTGGCAGATGCGCGAACGCTGATCCGGCGGGTGGCGTATGACCTCACGGGGCTGCCGCCGACGGCAGAGGAAGTGCGCGATTTCGTGCAGGCAGCAAGCGTGGATCGGCAGGCGGCGACGAGTGCGCTGATCGAGCGCCTGCTGGCATCGCCGCACTACGGCGAGCGGTGGGGGCGGCATTGGCTGGACTTGGTGCGCTACACGGATTCGCTGGATTCACGAAGCTATGGAAATGACGGGGATCTCGTGGATGCGTGGCGCTACCGGGATTGGGTGGTCGGCGCGCTGAATCGGGACCTGCCGTATGATCAATTCATCACGCAACAAATCGCAGGCGACATCCTCGCGGCGCAAGCGTGGGAGCCGCAGCTTGTGGTGGCGACGGGGATGTATGCGATTGGGAATTGGGGCAACGGGGATGCGGATAAAGAGAAGGTTTATACGGACATTGTGGACGACCAGATTGATGTGACGTGCCGCGCTTTCCTCGGGCTGACGATGGCGTGCGCGCGGTGCCACGATCATAAATTCGATGCGCTGACGACGCGGGATTACTACGGGCTGTCGGGCATTTTCTTTAGCAGCCACATCCTGCCGAAATTCCAAAGCAAAGGCGAGGGCGAGAAGCTGGCGCGCTGGCCGCTGATGTCGCCAGAGCAAGCAGCAGAGCGGGTGCGCGGGCAGAAGCGGCTGGTGGAGATCGAGGCGCAGCTCGCGGGTGGGCTGGAGCCGATGACCGTGGTGAAGCGCGATATTTTCAACAAGCCAGGGCTGCACGCGTGGAACACGAAGGGCGCGGACAACCCCTCGCTGGCGATCAATACGACGGATGTGGAGCAGTCGTTTCTCACGATCAAATTACCGGCAAAATCCATCGCGCTGCATCCGGGCCCGAAGACGGCGGCGAGCGCGGCGTGGCGCAGCCCGGTGACGGGCAAAGTGCGTGTGAGCGCACGGGTGCGGGATGCGGATGCGACGTGCGGCGACGGCATCGCGTGGGAGGTGCGGCACGCGGGGGAGAAGCTGGGCGCAGGTGAGATGAATAATGGCGGTAGCGCGGATTTCCCCGAGCGGGAGATCGCCGTGAAGACGGGGGAACTCGTGCAACTGCTCATCCGCCCGCGCGCGGAATATACGTGCGACTCGACGGTCGTGGAGTTCCTCGTGCGCGGCGAAGATGGCACGCAATGGGACCTCCGCGATGCGCTGGTGCATGGCGCGGAGCAAGGGCAGGACGGCGTGTGGTGGGTGTGCAGCGGCGAGGGCGGGCAGCTCGGCGGCGAGGTCGCGGGGCGCGCGGCGCTGGAGGCGGAAAAGACCGCGCTGACGGCGTCGGTGGCACGCGCGGAATTCGCGCAAGGGCTGCAAGAGGGTGGCATCCCGGCGACGGGCTACGAGGGGTTTCACGATGCGAAAATCCACACGAGGGGACGCTACGATCGGCTCGCAGACTTGGTTCCACGCTCGATGCCCGCGCTTTTGACAAAGGAGCAACCGAGCATAGCGGCGGGCAGCAGCGGGCGGCTGGAGCTGGCGCGCTGGGTGGCGCGAGCGGAGAATCCGCTGACGGCGCGGGTGATGGTGAATCGCATTTGGCAGCATCATTTCGGCGAAGGGCTGGTGCGGACGGAAAATAATTTCGGCAAACTCGGCACACCGCCGACGCACCCGGAATTGCTGGATTGGTTGGCGGGCGAGTTCGTGCGGAGCGGGTGGAGCGTGAAGGCGATCCATCGGCTGATCCTTTCGAGCGAGGCCTACCAGCGCGCAGCGGCGGGCAGCGCGAAGGACCCGGAGAACTTGCTGCTGGCGCATCAAAACCGCCGTCGCCTTTCCGCCGAGGAGCTGCGGGATGCAATGCTGGCGGCCTCCGGCACGCTGGATGTGACGCTCGGCGGCAAGGCCGTGCGCGAGCTGACGAACACGCGGCGCACGCTCTACGTGGCCACCGTGCGCTCGGATCGCGCGACCTTCCAGACGCTCTTCGACGGCGCGGACCCGACGGCAATCGTCGAGCAACGCACGGACAGCGTCGTCGCGCCGCAAGCCCTGTGGCTGATGAACCACCCCTTCGCGCTGGCGCAGGCGAAAGCGCTCGCGGCCCGCGTGGCAGCGCAGCCGGGCGACCGCGCGGCAAAGCTCGGCTGGCTGTGCGCGCAGCTCTTCCAGCGCGCGCCGGGCGAGGCCGAGCAGCGCATCGCCGAGCGCGCCGTGGGTGTAGATGCGGCCAGCACGGCGGCGGGCTGGGAGGCGCTGTGCCAGGTGTTTTTGTGCTCCAATGAATTCTGCTACCTCGACTGACCTATGAAACCGATGACTCGCCGACAAATGCTCGCTCGTTTTGCCAATGGCTTTGGGATGCTCGGGCTCGCCGGCCTTTGTGGGAGCGGCTCCGCGGCTCTCGCGGGGCAGCCGCACTTCGCGCCGCGCGCAAAGCGGGTGATCTTTCTTTTCATGTCGGGCGGCCCCTCGCATGTGGATTTATTCGACCCAAAGCCACGCCTCTCGGAACTCAACGGCAAGCCGCTCCCGTTTGAAAAACCGAAGCTGGAGCGGACGAAAACCGGCAGCCTTTTTGGCTCGCCCTACAAGTTCGCAAAGCACGGCCAGTGCGGCACGGAGGTGAGCGAATTATTTCCCCACGTCGCCTCGTGTGTGGACGATCTGTGCGTCATCCGCTCGATGGTCGCGGACAACATTAATCACAACGGTGCCTGCTTGCAGATGAACACCGGCGAGCAAGCCTTCTCGCGCCCCGCGCTAGGCTCCTGGCTGCTCTACGGGCTGGGGACGGAAAATGAAAACCTCCCCGGCTTCGTCGTCATCTCCCCCTCGCAGCCCGCGCAAGGTGCCCCGCTTTGGGGCAGCAGTTTCCTCCCCGCCGCCTACCAAGGCACGCTTGTGAGCGACTTGAAAAACCCCATCGCCAATCTCGGCAACGCCCGCTTTTTGCCAGCCGCCCAGCGCGCCGAACTGGACTGGCTGCACGAGCTGAATCAGCTCCACGCCGCAGCGCGCGCCGAGGATTCGCGCCTCAGCGCCCGCATCGAATCCTTCGAGCTCGCCTTCCGAATGCAGCGCGAAGCACCCGAGGCCTTCGCGCTGGATGGCGAAAGCGAGGCCACGCGCAAACTCTACGGCCTTGATGATCCGGTGACGGAAACTTTTGGCCGTCAGTGCCTGCTCGCCCGCAGGCTCGCCGAGCGCGGCGTGCGGATGGTGCAGGCCTACCACACGCAGACGAGCAAACGGTCGAGCTGCCAACTTTGGGACCAGCACTCGAACCTCGCCGTGGAGCTGCCGAATAATTGCGCCGCGACGGACAAGCCGATTGCCGGGCTGCTAAAAGATCTAAAAGCGCGCGGGCTGCTCGATGACACGCTCGTCGTGTGGGGCGGCGAATTTGGCCGCACGCCCACGGCGGAGGGCGGGAATGGCCGCGAGCATCACCCGTTTGGCTTCACGATGTGGCTCGCAGGCGGCGGCATCCGCGGCGGCATGGCCTATGGCGCGACCGATGAATTTGGCTGGCACGCCGTGCACGACAAAGTCCACGTCCACGATCTGCACGCCACGATCCTGCACCTCATGGGCCTAGACCACGAACGCCTCACCTACCGCTACGCCGGGCGGGATTACCGCCTCACGGACGTCTCCGGTCGCATCGTGCGGGACATCCTCGCGTAGCGAGCTTCTGGCGGTGCGGCTCCACCCCCACAGCGTCTTTTTTTCTACAAACAAAAACGCCGCGCGACCGGAAGTCGCGCGGCGTTTTGTGAGTTGCTGGCGGTTTAGTTTTGGCCGGGGCGGTAGTCCTCCGTCGGCGCGGCTGGCGCGGCGGCGGGAGCTTCCGGTGCGGCTTGCTTGGCTGCGGGGGCAGCGGCGGCGTCGCGGTCTTTCATGGCGGCGCGGCGGGAGAGCTTCACTTTGCCACGATCGTCCACGCCGATGCACTTTACGGTGATGCGGTCGCCGATTTTTACGACATCTTCGGTGCGGTTCACGCGGAAATCAGCGAGTTCGCTGATGTGGCAGAGGCCGTCTTTGCCGGGCATGACTTCGACGAATGCGCCGAATTCTTTGATGTTCACCACGGTGCCTTCGTAGGTCTCGCCGATGACGATCTCTTTGGTCATGCCGTTGACGATTTGCTTGGCGCGCGCCATTCCCTCGGGGTTGTTCGAGTAGATGTGGACGGTGCCGTCGTCTTCGATGTTAATTTCGCAACCGGTCTCGGCGACGATGCCTTTGATGGTCTTGCCGCCAGGCCCGATGAGCAGACCGATCTTGTCCGGGCTGATGCGGATGGTCTCGATGCGCGGGGCGTAAGGCGAGAGGTCGGTGCGCGGGGCAGCGATGATGCTCTCCATGACGTCGAGGATTTTGTAGCGCAAATCGCGGGCCTGATGGATGGCTTCCACCATGATCTTGTGCGAGACGCCGGGGAGCTTCAGGTCGAGCTGGAAGCCCGTGACGCCGTCGCGGGTGCCGCAAAGTTTGAAGTCCATATCGCCGTAGTGATCCTCGCTGCCGATGATGTCGGCGAGTGTGGTGTAGCGTTTGAGGACGTCGCCCTCGAACTCCGTCACGAGACCGACGCTGATACCAGCGACGGGCTTTTTGATCGGCACGCCTGCATCCATGAGCGCGAGCACGCCGCCGCAGACGGAGGCCATGCTCGTGGAGCCGTTGGATTCGCAGACTTCGCTGCTGATGCGGATGGCATACGGGAAATCCGTGACTGCTGGGATGACTGGCGCGATGGAACGCTCGGCGAGCGCGCCGTGGCCGATCTCGCGGCGATTCATGCCGCCGACGCGGCCAGTTTCACCGACCGAGAAGGGCGGGAAGTTGTAGTGCAAGATGAAGCGCTTCGTGGTCTCGCCGCCGGTGTAGCCGTCGAGGTCTTGAGCTTCGTCGCTCGGTGCGAGCGTCGCGAGGCAGAGCGCCTGCGTCTCGCCACGGGCGAAGAGCGCGGAGCCGTGCGAACGTGGCAGGAGGCCGGTCTCGCCGCTGAGGTGGCGGAGTTCGCCGACGCCGCGTCCGTCGCAGCGTTGCTGGCGGTCGAGGATGGCGACGCGGAACGCTTTCTTTTGGAGGTATTCAAAAGCGGAGCTGATCTCGAAGGCGGATGCCTCGGGGAATTTCGCTTTGATCGCGGCGGAGACTTCGTCCTTGAGCGCGCCGACAGATTTGCTGCGGGCGACTTTGCTGGGCTGGTAAAGCGCGGCTTCAATGCGGCTGCCTGCTATTTCGTAAGCAGTTTCGCTGATCTCGTCGCGGACGACGAAGAGCGGCATATCGCGCTTGGCTTTGCCGACGAGGGCGGCGAGTTCTTTCTGCGCGACGATGAGTTTCTTGGCTTCGACTTGGGCAAATTCCAGAGCCTTGATGAATTCCAGCTCAGGGATTTCGTCGCCTTCGCCTTCGATCATGATGACTTCGGTTTCTGTGCCGACATAGACGAGGTTCAGGTCGCTGAACGCGCGCTGTTCCCACGTAGGGTTGGCGACGAATTCACCGCTGATGCGGCCCACGCGCACTGCGCCGACTGGGCCGGCGAACGGGATGTCCGAGACGCACAGCGCGGCGGAAGCGCCGTTGATGCTGAGCATATCGGGGTCGTTCTGTCCGTCTGCGCTGAAGAGCGTGCCGATGATCTGCGTGTCGTAGAGGTAGCCTTTTGGAAAGAGCGGGCGCAGAGGACGGTCAGTCATGCGGGCCGTGAGGACTTCTTTTTCCGTCGGGCGACCTTCGCGCTTGAAGTAGCCGCCGGGCAGCTTGCCGACTGCGGCAGCGCGTTCGCGGTATTCTACGGAGAGCGGGAACCAGTCCTGCCCTTCCTTGATCTTCGTGGCCGAGACCGCGGTGACAAGGATGATGGTTTCACCGCAGCGCACGGTGACTGCGCCGTCGGCGAGCTTTGCGAGCTTGCCGGTTTCGATGGTGATGGAGTTGCTGCCGCAATGGGCAGTTACGTTATGGATACTCATGTGGAGTGTGTGCCGTGGGCACGCACGCGACCTAGCTCGTAGCCCGGGCCTGTCTCTCTCCCTCACCCCCTTCCTCTTTCGCCGCCGCTTTTTTATACAAAAAGCGAAAGCAAAAGAGGAAGTGAGGAGCCGGAAGTGTGAGAAGCCGGGGCTAAGACCAGTCCGCGTCCGCGGGCCGTTGGCTATTTCTAGTTTGTCTTTGTTTGCCCTGCTCACCATCCGCCCGGTGCGGCGGTGGCAGTGCGATGTTTTGACTCGAACCGGGAAAAAGCAGTCACCCCGGCCTGCTCGCGCAAGCCGGGGTGACGAATGGTGACCTACTTGCGCAGGCTGAGTTTTTCCAAGATCGCTGTGTAGCGAGCTGGGGCCGTGCGCTTCAGGTAATCGAGAAGACTACGGCGGCGTGCGACCATCTGGAGCAGTCCACGACGCGAGGAGTGATCCTTCGCGTGCGCTTTGAAATGATCCGTAAGATGATTGATCCGCTCGGTCAAAATCGTGACCTGAACGTCTGCGCTGCCCGTGTCTTTTTCGTGCAGGCGGAGTGTGGTGATGGATTCGGAAGTTGGCATTTTTTAAATGGCTGTGAGTTATTAAGCGGCTGGTGCGGCTTCGGTTGGTGCGGCTTCGGCGGCTGGTGCTTCCACTGGAGCTGCTGCGGCAGGTGCCGGAGCGGCTGGCATGGAGTCGGCCTTGGCTTGCAGCACGCGAGCGAGCTGGCTGGCTGGCTCGTTGAGCAGTCGGACGAGCGTGCTCGCAGGAGCGAACAAGGTGCCGAGGAGCTGGCCGAGCAGGACATCGCGGGAAGGAAGATCGGCGATGGCGTTGATCTGATCCACGGACACCATGATCTTATCCACGATACCCGCCTTGAGCGTGAGCTTCTTGGTCTCAGTCGTGAAGGTCTTCACCACTTTCGCGGCGGCGGCGACATCTTTGTCGCCCACCACGACGGCGGTTTGGCCACGGAGCTCGCCGAGATCCGGCAAGCCTGCTTCTTTCGCCGCGAGGCGCAGGAAGCTGTTTTTAACAACAAGCACGCGCGCTCCTGCTTTATGCAGGCGGGTGCGGAGGTCGCTGAATTGAATCACATTCAGCCCCGTGTAATCGGCGATGAAAAGGAATGGCGAAGCGTTCAGCTTCTGATTGAGGTCGGTTACGATGGTTGCTTTTGCAGGATGCATTGTTTTGTCCTCCTAGAGTTAAGCGAGTTTCAGGAACGGCGCGGCGTCCACGATCACGCTGGGCGTCATGGTTGCGCTAATGACGAGACCTTCTACGAAACGGCCCTTTGCGCCCGCCGGGCGGGCTTTCACGACGGCTTCGATCACTGCGCTGCTGTTGTCAGCGAGTTGTTCGAGCGTGAAGCTGATTTTACCTACGGGCACAGCCACGTTGGCATTTTTATCGAGCTTGAATTCGACGCGGCCCGCCTTCACTTCGCGCACGGCTTTCGCAGTGTCATCAGTGACGGTGCCAGTTTTTGGGTTGGGCATCAGACCGCGAGGCCCGAGCACTTTACCGAGCTTGCGGACTTCCGCCATCGCTCCCGGTGTCGCCACCGCTACGTCGAAATCTTGGAAACCTCCCACGCATTTCTCGATCATGTCCTTGTAGCCGACGAATTCCGCACCAGCGGCGCGGGCAGCCTCAGCGGCAGCGCCTTCAGCGAAGACGAGCACGCGGACGTTTTTGCCGGAACCATGCGGGAGCGGGCAAGTGCCGCGCACCATCTGGTCGGATTGCTTGGGATCTACGCCGAGACGGAACGCAAGCGTCAGAGTCTGGTCGAATTTAGGAGCGGGCATCGCTTTGATAGCAGCGATTGCCTCGGTGAGCAGATAGACTTTCTTGGGATCGCGCTTCTCTGCGGCGGCGCGATAACGTTTTGAACGATGTTGTGACATGATGTGTTGCAGTGCTGGCAGGCTTGAAGCGTTATCGCTTCGATCAAAACGCTTTCGCTACGTCTGAATGAGCCCTCCTGCGGTTGCTGATTGTTGTAAAAATTCACCCGTCCTGCAAAAGCAGCCCGAGCGGCGAAAGAGCGCGCAAACTAACGGCCCGCCCAAAAGTGTCAACAGAGTTTTCGCCCAATTCGCCTTTTCCTCCAAAGAGCCGTGCGCGGAGCGAAAGTGCCACAGGCTTTCCAGCCGGTATTCCCCCTACCACACGAGCAGTAACCGCGTCTTCGCCACAGCCGAGTGTCTCTACGGGACCGAGAGCAAGAAGATTTACGGCACCCTGTCCGGCGGAGATGAGCGCGAGACGTTCGGCAGGTTTTCCGCTCGTCCACTTGTCCCAGTCGAAGCCGTGTATCAGGTCTCAGGCGATGTCATGTTTCTCCAGCATCACGGCGATTGATTGCGCGGTGTCGAAGGTCGGACGACTGCGAGGGAGTCAACACTGGTTCACGCGGGCGATGCCACCTTCTCAGCGTAGAGATACTTTTGGAAACCGGCGAAGACTTTGGTGATCTCCTCCGGCTTTCCGCCGAGATCGGCCACGGCGTCGGTGATGGAGTCGTGGTATTTCAAGCGGAGCAACGGGTTCAATTTGCTCTGCTCTAGTTCCTCCACGCCCTCGGTGATGTAGTGCTGGAGCACGAAATCGAGGAAAGCCTGCTGCTTGGCGTTGAACTGGGAATTGATATGCACCCGCGCATGGTCTGCGCGTTCGATCCGCGTTACCGGCGGCAGGGCGTAGGCCACGTTGGCCAGCACGTCGAAGAGATCGCTCTTCTCAGCTTCGATGAGCTGCTGCATGGCCACGAGCTTGTCGTGGCCGAAATCCTTGTCGGCGAGACCTTGCAGGAGTTTAGCGCGCGTGTCGGGGGCGCTCCAGAGGGCACGAAGTTCGGCTTCGCTTTGAAAAAAGTCAGGCAACTTCCCAAAAAGCAGTTCCATGAATTGCTGCGCGGATATCGGCGTGCCGTCAGGATGCCAGAAGGTCGTCAGCATCATGTGTTGGATGGTGCGATCCTTGCCGTCGGCGAGTTTCACTTTCACCTTCTTCCTTTTCTCACACACGCACCGGACCTCGCCGCAGACCGGGCACGGCTCTTTGGGACATTCGCACGGGGATTTGCCGCACTTGGCGCAGGGCTTGGGCGGCGTCACTTCGCAGGCGCATGGTCGCTGGCCGCACCTGGGACACGGTTCTTCTTCGAGCGGCTCGCCGTCCCACTCGGGATCGCTGAAATGCAGATGCGCTTTCACGAAGTCGTAGATCGTGAAGTAATCCTTCCCGTCGTAGAGCCGCGTGCCACGCCCTATGATCTGCTTGAATTCAATCATCGAATTGATCGGGCGCATCAGGACGATGTTACGGATGTTCCGGGCATCCACGCCGGTGGAGAGTTTCTGCGATGTGGTGAGGATCGTCGGGATGGTCTTCTCGTTGTCCTGAAAAGCGCGCAAGTGCTGCTCACCGAGCGCCCCGTCGTCCGCCGTCACACGCTGGCAGTAGTTCGGGTCTTTGCTGGTCTTGAGCTGGTTGATCAGGTCGCGCACCAGCATC
>JAYVQK010000024.1:0-11782 GCA_043757005.1 Verrucomicrobiaceae bacterium | reverse complement strand
GTTGCTTCGAGAACGTCGTTCGAAGTTCAGAGTTCGAAGTTCAGAGTTCGGAGTTCGAAGTTCAAAGTTTACAGAGCTTCCCCCACATCTCCCTCATCCAAAAATCCAACCCAAAAACACAGATTGCCTCCCCCTCCCCCATCCGCCATTCCTCTCCCATGCTTCATCCGACCGCCATCATCCATCCCGCCGCGCAGCTCCACCCGAGCGTCGTCGTGGGGCCATACGCCATCATCGAGGGCGCGGCGATCCTCGGCGAGGGCTGCACTATCGCCGCCCACGCCATCATTGGCGCGCACGTCGTCATGGGGAAAAATAACCACATCGGCTACGGCGCGATCATCGGCGGCGATCCGCAGGATTTCGCGTTCGATCCCGCCGTGCGCAGCCGCGTCCGCATCGGCGAGGGCAACCGCATCCGCGAATACTGCACCATCCATCGCGGCACCACCGAGGACAGCGAAACCGTGCTCGGCGACGGCTGCTTCCTCATGGTCGGCGCGCACATCGCCCACAACGCGCAGATCGGCAACCACGTCGTCCTCGCCAATAACGTGCTCGTCGCCGGCCACGTCCACATGGGCGACCGAGTCTTCGTCGGCGGCGGCACCGTCTTTCACCAATTCGTCCGCGTCGGCAGCCACGTCATCTGCCAAGGCGCGTCCGGCTTTGGCAAAGACATCCCCCCCTACGTCATCGCCGCCGACATCAATGGCGTCGCTGGGCTCAACGTCGTCGGCCTCCGCCGCAGCGGCTTCGACGCCGCCCAGCGCGCCGAGATCCAGCGCGCCTTCACCCTGCTCTACCGCAGCGGACACAACACCACGCAAGCCCTCGCCGCCTCCGAGGCCGAGCAGTGGAGCGAGATCGGGCGCGCCTTCTGGCACTTTGTAGCGGGCGCAAAAAAGCGCGGCCTCTGCGATTGGCTCGGCAGCAGAACGGCAAAGGGAGCGGAGGGATAAGACCGCCGCTCATTCCCTTTTGCCAAAGCGCACTCCGCTCTTTAGATTCCTCGATTCATGGAACGCGCGCTTCTTGTCGGCTCGACTGTTTGTTTTCTGCTCGGCTTTGCCTACACGCTGGTCGCGTTGCGAGCCCGCGTGCAGCGGCCTTCACGCTGGAATTTCCTCGTAATGTTCACGGGCTTTGCGCTGCAAACCGGCTTTCTCCATCTGCGCGGGCAGGTCGTCGGGAGGTGCCCGCTCACGAATCTTTTTGAAGTGCTGACGTTCCTCTGCTGGTCCATCGCCCTGCTCTACTTCGTCGTCGGCGGCACGTATCGGCTGTCGCTACTGGGATCGTTCACGGCACCACTCGTGTTCCTTTTACAAACGAGCGCGCTGCTCTTGCCATCGGCCAGCTTGCCGCCGGAGCACAAGCCCAGCGCGGGCTTTTGGCCGGAGCTGCACGCGGCGCTTTCGCTCGTCGCATACGGGGCGTTCGCCTTGGCGTGTGTCGCGGGCGTGATGTATCTCGTGCAAGAGCGGCAGCTCAAGCGGCACCAGCTCGGCTCCATTTTTCAAGCACTCCCGCCCATCGCCACGCTGGCGCTCGCGATGCAGCGCGTGATGCTCGCGGGCGTGGTGCTGCTCACGGCGGGGCTCATCGCGGGATTCCTCTCGGGCTCAGTGCGCGAGCATCTGGCGGTGATCGTGTGGTCGGTCTGCGTGTGGCTCGTCTATGGCGCGGTGATCGTCCTGCGCGCCACGCATCGCTTCGGCGCGCGGCGGATCGCATGGTTTTCCGTGGGCGCGTTCACGCTGGCGCTCATCACACTCGCCGCGCTCGGCACCTTGCACCTCGGCAAATGAACGTCGTCTATCTCGGACTCAGCCATAAGACCGCGCCCGTCGAGCTTCGCGAGAAGTTCGCCATCGGCGACCTGCATCTCGGCGAGGTGGCGGTGGAGCTCACGCGCATCCCCGGCGTAGCCGAGGCTGCCGTGGTTTCTACGTGCAATCGCGTGGAGTATTACGTCGCCGCCGAAGACCCCGCGCACGGCATCGCGACGCTGGTGAATTTCGTGACCGAGCGCACTGGCCAGCCGCCGGAGGAGCCAGCATTTGTGCGGCTGCGCGGCGCGGAGAGCATCCGCCATCTTTTCCGCGTAGTGAGTGGGATGGAGAGCATGGTGCTGGGGGAAACGGAGATCCTCGGGCAGGTGAAAAAAGCCTACCAAGCGGCACAAGGCGCGGGGGCGACTTCGCGGAATCTGAACAAGCTCTTTCAGCGCGCCTTTAACGTGGCCAAGGAAGTCCGCACCAAGACGAGCATCACACGCGGCGCGGTGAGCGTGGGCAGTGCGGCGGTGGATTTGGCGGAGAAGATTTTCGGCAAACTCGACGACTGCAAAGTGATGATCCTCGGCGCGGGCGAGACGGCGGAGATGACTGCCAAAGCCCTGCAACTGCGAGGCGCAAAGGCGATCTTCGTTTCCAATCGCACCCACGAGCGCGCCAGTGCGCTGGCGGAGTCGCTGGGGGGAAAGGCGATCCATTTCGACGAATGGGAACGCGAGTTCGACACGCTCGACATCCTCATCGGCTCCACGGGTGCGCCGCACGCGGTGGTGACGGTGCCGAAGCTCCGCCCGCTCATGCAGCGCCGCGCAGACCGCCCGCTCTTTTGCATGGACCTCGCCGTGCCGCGCGATTTCGAGGCGGCGGTGAACGAGATTGAGGGCGTGTATCTTTACGACATAGATGCGCTGCAAGGCATCGCCGACGCCTCCATGCAGGTGCGCCGCTCCGAGCTGGTGCGCTGCGAAGAAATGATCGAGCGGCACGTCGCGGAATTTAGCGAATGGCTCGCCGCGCCGCCGCACCCCGGCTCGCCGCTGCGGGCGCAGATTTCGTAGCTCGTATGACTTTCCCAATGACCAACCTCATCATCGCCACCCGCGGCTCCGCGCTCGCCCTCGCGCAAGTGGATCTCACCGAAGCCGCACTCGCCATTGCCTGCCCAGGCTTGCAGACGGAGCGGCGTATTTTCATCACGCGCGGCGACCAAAAGCTCGACCTCAATCTCCTCCAGGCAGGCGAGGCCGGTGGCAAAGGGCTCTTCACTCGCGAGCTGGAAGACGCGCTCGTGGAGGGCACGATGGATGTCGCCGTCCACAGCCTCAAAGACCTCCCCGGCCACAACCCGCCCGGCCTCGAAATCGCCGCCGTCCTCCCCCGCGCGCCCATCGCCGACGTGCTCGTGAGCCGCACTCCCGGCGGCCTCGACGCCCTCCCGCAGGGCGCGCGCGTCGGCACCAGCAGCGTGCGCCGCGCGCGGCAGCTTGCTTGGCTCCGCCCCGATCTCCGCATCGAGGAATGGCGCGGCAACGTCCCCACGCGTCTGCGCAAACTCGCCGAGAGCACCAGCGTCGCCGCCATCGTGCTCGCCGAAGCCGGCCTCCGCCGCCTCGGCTACGCGCTCGATTTCTCCGCCGATGCACTGCGCTCCGAGTCCGGCGATTTCCACGCCACCACGCTCGCTGGCCGCATCATCCCCGCCATCGGCCAAGGCGCAGTCGCCCTGCAAATGCGCGCCGACCGAGCCGACGTGCGGGCCGTTCTCGCAACCATCAACCACGAGCCCACGATGCTCGCCATCCGCGCCGAGCGCGAAGTGCAGCGGCTACTCTCCGGCGACTGCTCGTTGCCCGTCGGCGTCCGCACCGAGCTCATCGGCACGCGCATCCGGCTCACCGGCATACTCTTTGGCCCAGCAGGCACCGCCCCCACCACCGCCGAGGCGGAAAGTGAAAACACAAATCCCGAAGAAGCCGCCCGCGCGCTCGCGGCGCAGTTGCTGGCGGGCAGCTAATCGTTGCGCGCGCGCCATGTCCCTCGGCATTTTTTCGCGACGACCTCGCAAGCCTTTCCTCGGTCTGGCGCTAGCGGCGATTGCCGGGATTGTGCTGGCGGAACGGTGGACGATTACAGCGTGGCCGGTGCTCGGCGCGTGTGTGGCGCTGGGCGTGGCAGCTTTGTTTTGGGCAAATGCGTGGGTGTGTCGCGTGCTCACGTTGCTGGTGTTTTTTGCGATGCACTCGGCGCGACAGGATTCGCCGGGAGCGGCATTTGCACGCGCGCTGGAAAGTGGGCGGCAGACCGTGGCGACGACGGGCGTGGTGTGGTCGGAGCCGGAGATTTCCGAGAGCCCACGCGGCGAGAAGATCGCTACCTTTTGGCTAAAGCTGCACACGCTCCGCGCGGGGGAGCGCATCGTGCCGCTGGATCGCTACTGCCTTGCCAAATGGATCGGCCCCGCCCCGCTCTACGGCGACCGCGTGGCGCTGCGCGGCACGGCGCGCACGCTGGCCGAGGGGCATAATCCCGGCTGCTTCGACATCGCGGATTGGCTGCGCCGACATGGCGTGGACTTCGCGCTTTCCGCCGAGCGCGCGGGCGACTGCGTGGTGGTGGCGCATGGCGAAGGCAGCGCGCTCCAGCATTTCGCCATCGCTGCGAGGGCTTGGGTAAAGGCGCAGATCGAAATCGGCCTCGGCGATGAGCCGGAGGTCACGGCGCTCATCGAGAGCATGGTGCTCGGGATGCGCGGCGACACGCCAGCGGAGATGAAGGCGATGTTTCAAAAGACGGGCACGCTGCATCTCTTCGCCGTGAGCGGGCTGAACGTGGCGATGCTCGCCGCCATCGCGTGGTATTTGCTGAAACCCTTTCGCATCAGCCGCGCGGCGGCGTTCTTCATCATCCTGCCGCTGCTCATCGCCTACGCGGTGGTCACGGGGCTCGGCGCGAGTTGCGTGCGGGCGACGGTCATGGCGGGCTTCCTCCTCGCCGCGCCAGCCGTCGGGCGACCAGCGGTGGCGCTCAATAGCATCGCAGCCTCAGCGCTCGCGATTCTCGCGTGGGATACGAATGAGTTTTTCTCCCCCGGCTTCCAGCTCTCCTTCGTGCTCGTGCTCGTCATCATGGCGCTTGCAGCACCCATCGCAGCGCGCGTGGAACGCGTGGGGCAGCCGGATGAATTCCTCCCCGAGCCGCTCTGGAGCAAGCGCCAACGGCTTGGCGTCGCGCTTTGGAAAATGTTCGCGCAGAGCACGGGCGTGAGTATCGCGGCGTGGCTCGGCTCGTTGCTTTTCATGGCGGGCTACTTCCACCTCATCTCGCCCGTGGCCATCGTGGCCAATGCCGTCGCCGTGCCGCTCGCCTTCCTCATCCTCGCCCTCGGCCTCATGTCGCTGATCGTCGCCGTGCCGCTACCGAGCTGGGTGGCCGTGGTGAACGCTGCAAACTGGGCCTGCGCAAAAGTGCTCCTCGCCGCCGTCGCACTCTTTGCCCGTGCGCCCGGCGGCTTCCTCTACGTGGAGACGCCGAAATTTCACGCCGCTCCGCTCTGCGAGATTACCGCGCTCGATGTCGGCGAAGGCGCAGCCATCCACATCCGCGCGGACGGTAGAGATTGGCTGCTCGATGCGGGCCACGCGCACGACTATGCGCGCACCCTCCTCCCCTACCTCCGCTCGCGCGGCGTGAATCGGCTCGATGGCCTCCTCCTCACCCACGGCGACGCCGGGCACGTCGGCGGCGCACTGCCGTTGCTCGCCGATTTCCAGCCTCGCTGGATTGCCGAGGGCATCTTCCCCGACCGCTCCGCTGCGCAACACGAACTCCACCGCGCCCTCGCCACCGCGCGCCAAGGTCGCCGCCTGCTCACGCGCGGCGACGTGCTCACACTCTCGCCCGCCGTGCGCCTCCGCGTGCTCTACCCGCCCACCGATTTCATCGGCAGCACCGCCGACGACCACGCGCTCGTCCTCCTCCTCGAAGCAGCCGAGCGCCGCGTCCTCTTCACTTCCGATGCTGGTTTTAACACCGAGCAGTGGCTTTTAAAAAACGAGCCCCAGCTCCGCGCCGACGTGCTCTGCAAAGGCTGGCACGGCAAAGACGCCCTCGCCAGCAGCGACCTCCCCGCCAGCACCGGAGCCCGCGCCGTCGTCTTCACCGCTATGCCCCTGAGCATCCCACGCGAAGCGCAACTCGCGTGGAGCACCGCGCTCTCTGCGCAAAAAATCGAGAGCTTCTCCCAGTCCACCTGCGGCGCAGTGAAAGTGCAAATCGCCACCGATGGCACCCTGCGAGTGGACGCCTACACGGGCTCTCGCGAGCACTTTTAAAATTAGTCGCGCGCCTTCTTCGTCTTCTCCGCGCGGAGCTGGCCGCAGCCAGCGGCGACGTCTATGCCGCGACGCTGGCGGACCGTGGTGGGGATGCCTGCGGCTCGTAGCACTTGCTGGAAAATGTCGGCGGCAGAGTTCGCGGCGGTCTGGCCCGCGTAGCCGTCGGTGAGATTCAACGGGATAAGATTTACGTGGGCGTCCATGCCGTGCAGCAGCGTGGCGAGACGCGCGGCGTGCGCGGGGGAATCATTCGTCCCGGCGATCAGCGTCCATGCGAAAAAGACGCGGCGTTTCGTGCGCTCCATGTAGGTGCGGCAGGCGGCGATGACTTCGGCGAGCGGCCATTTGCGGCTGGCTGGCACAAGCGCCGAGCGTTCCTCCTCGGTCGCTCCGTGGAGGCTCACGGCGAGGTGGTAGCCCGCCTTTTCCTCCGCGAGTCGCAGGATGCCTGGGACGACGCCGACGGTGCTGATCGTGATGCGGCTGGGGCCGATATTTGGCCCGCCCGTGTGCGAGATCGTCGCCAGCGCGGAGAGCACGGCGTCGTAATTATGCAGCGGCTCGCCCATCCCCATGAGCACGAGATTTCGCAAATCCGGCTCGCCCGCCGCGCGCAAGGCCCGCTGCGCGTGGAGCACCTGCGCCACGATCTCGCCTGCGCGCAGATGCCGCGTGAAGCCCATCTGCCCCGTCGCGCAAAACACACACCCCATCGCGCACCCCGCCTGTGTGCTCACGCAAGCGGTGAAGCGCCCGGTGTAGCCCATGAGCACGGTCTCGATGGTCTGCCCGTCCTCCAGCCGCAGTAGGAATTTCCGCGTGAGCCCGTCGCTGCTGTGCGTATCCACCGACTGCGCGGGCTGGTCTAAAAAGAACTCTTTCTCCGCTCCCACACGCTCATTCACCCAACGCTGGAGCGGCGGAGAAAAGTCCGCGCGGCTGGCGAGATCGAGCTCCGCCTCGCGATGCAGCGCACCCCACAGCGCGCTGGTGTGGAAAGGATTCACGCCCGCAGCAGCGAGCGTCCCTTGCAGCTCGGAGAAGCCGAGATCATGCAACGAACGCGGTGCAGCGGTGGTGGTGAGTGTGGACATACGAGGTGGGAGGATACGCGCGGGGAGGGTGGGAACAAGGCACGGCTGCAAAACTCTGAACTCTGAACTCTGAACTCTGAACGGCTCCGAACCTACGACGTTCGGAGTTCAGAGTTCCAAGTTCAGAGTTCGAAGTTCCGCCCGCCGCAGGCGCTTCACCATTCAAAACCGATGCCATTTTCTCACCGCACCCTCGCGAGCCTCGGGTCGTCGAGGTCGAGGCGGTAGAGGAGCTGGTTGTATTCGTAGAGCGGCGTGGTGGCGCGTTCGTTGCCGGAAAAGGTGCGCGTGTAGGTGCCCTCGAAGTAAATGCTGCTGCCGCTATCGAGGAAGTCGTGCTGCACGGGATTGTAGAAGCTCATGTGATCGTGCGTCGCCACTTTCACCGCGCGCAGCCAAGGGCCGGTGGGCTCGGTGGCTTCGGAATACCAGACTTCGCCGAGGTAGGATGCGTCGCCGCCGATCTGCACGGCGAGCAGAACCCAGCGTTGGCGGTGGGCGTTCCAGCGGACGGTGCCGCCGTGGAGAGTGATGCGCTTTTTCGTATCCACATCCTCGGGGAGAAAGCGGCA
Organism: Verrucomicrobiaceae bacterium; assembly: GCA_043757005.1. Lineage (GTDB taxonomy): Bacteria > Verrucomicrobiota > Verrucomicrobiia > Chthoniobacterales > Chthoniobacteraceae > SXWH01. Next base: position 3,983 of record JAYVQK010000024.1, on the reverse strand, counting down.
CTCCTCCGCGCGAAGGAGCCCGCGCTTGAGCCAATCAGCCTCGGCAGCGGAATCCACCGGCGCGGCATCCGTGCGCCAAGCGTAGTCGAGCGCGCCACCGGGCGTGCGGCGGAGCGAGCCATCGGGCGCGGAGCAGGTCCATGCTTCGTAGCGAGCGGGGTCGAGGACGGCGGCGAGAGTGGCAGGGACGCGGGTGTTGAGGGTGGCTTCGCCGAAGTAGAGATAGGGCGCTTTTTGGAACTCTGAACTCTGAACTTCGAACTTCGAACTTCGAACTGCGCTGCCTTGCTCGCCACGTTCGGAGTTCGGAGTTTTAAAAGAAGCGTCCGAGACTCGGGTGACGTGGCCGTGGAGCATCCGCCATTTCTCGTCGAGCGAGAAGACGAGCTTGGATTCAAAGACCTCCGCTTTGTCGTCGAAGACGGCGATGCCCTGCGCGAGTTGCTTCGTGAGGCCTTCGCGGCGGGAGTAGCGGGCGAGGAGGGCGTCCCCCACCACAGCAAGCCCATCCATCCACACGACGCCCTCCTTTTCCGGCAACGGACACATCGCGCGGCTAAAGCCGCTGGAGTCTGTGAAGTAGCGGAGCGCGACGCCCTGCTCGGGGTGCTCAGGGCTGCCGGAGCGCGCGCCGGACGTGCGGAAATTCCCCAGCGGATACTCCGCCCGCATCGTATCGCCCCACAGCCAAAAGATGCCGCCGCCATACGGCACGGCCTGCACCGAGTCCTGCCCCACCACGCGCCCCGCGCCCTCGGGAGGCGGGGCGTTTAGCGGGAGCGCCTCGCCCAGCAGCACGCTGTCGCGATAAATGCCGCGCCCTGTAAGTCGGCAAAGACGCTCGGCGATGGCCGTGCGGTGGAGCTTCACGACTGCGCGCCCGCCCGGCTGCGGCGTGAGCTTTGCGCCCGCAAAGCCAAAGCCGTCTTTCGGATATTCGTAGCCCGCGCTGCGCACGGTGAAAAAGACGGGCTGGCCCATGAGCCCCGGTTCCTCGAAGGCAACGCGCCCCGCGCTGTCGCTTACGAAACGCTGGCCATCCACCAACTCCAGCTCGACCAGTGGCACGCCGCGCTCGGTGGATTCGTCGGTGATCGTGATGCCAAAAGGCTCGCCCGCGCACAAAGCGGCGGGCAGGAGGCAGAGTAGGATGCGCAGATTCATGGATGTAATGGAAACGCTATAGGGTATTCCAAAAATTCTTAGCTCTAAATGATTTGAGAGCACCATTTCACCGTTTGAACGCGCCAAAGAGTCGCTTGAAGCCGCCACACTGTTATTTGAGCGGTGTGCGCTCTTGTTTGAGCAACGCGTGGGGTGATTTGATGGCTGGCGACCACCGTTTGATAGGGTGCCAAGGTGGTTTGAAACCCAGCGGGAGTCATTTGAGCCCCACGTGCTACCGTTTGATGAGCCGCTGCACCTATTTGAGCCCCCAAGCTGATCGTTTGATTTCATCAAAATGTCATTTGATGAGCCGAAAAAGCCATTTGATCTCCGCAAAATGTCATTTGATTTCTGGGGGAAGATATGATTGCAGAGGGACTTGCGACGCAATTTCTGAAGCGCCCTGTGCTAAAGTCGTAAAGGGACGCCGAATAACGAAAACACGATCAGAAAAAACCGCTAAAAGGGGTGAAAAAGCATCGAAATCACCGCTTTTCGCCGTTTTTAGCAGCTTTTTTTGATAAAATCAGCGTTTTCAAAGAATCCGCGAACTTTTCGCTCAAAACCAGCGCGCCGAGAGCGCGGCGTAGATCCACTTGTAGAAGTAGCCGAAGAGCGCCACGAGCAGCCCCAGCGCGACCCAGCGCCAGAGCGGGTTCGTGGCGGTGCTGCGCGGTTTGCGCGGGCGGAAGCGAGGGCGCACGACTTTCTCCGCATCGTCCTCATAGGCCCAATCGGGCAGGTCTAGCCCATCGGAGGTCACATCCGCCCAGCCGCTCTCGTAGCAGGCCCCGCACTTCGGGCACGCCTGCACGCTGCGAGGCACTTCCTCGCCGCAAACAGGGCAATCTTCCGGCGGCGGTCGGCGCTTCATGGCGGCGGCTATGCGGTGGCGATTTCCGTGAGCTTCACCTGCCGCCCTTCGCGTGCCGAGAGGTCGGCGGCGGCGATGACTCGGTGCGTGCGGAAGGCGTCCGCGAAGCTCGTGAGCGGCATATCTTTTCCCGCATCGAGCGCGTCGAAGAACGCCTGGAACTGCGTCTCATACGGGTGGTCGCTCACGTCGCCGCTATCGAGCATCTTCATACTGAGCTGCGACCACTCGCCCTTATTCAGCCCGCCGAGGCGCTGCGAATGGAAGCGATTATCCAGCACGCTGCCCTCGCTACCGACGAGGTGCGTGTGGAAATAATACGGCTGAAAGCAGTCCACAATCGCCGCGCTTTTGCCCACCGCGCCGCTGGCGAATTTCATGATCGTGGTCGCGCTCGTGGGGTATTCGTAGGCGGTGAAAATGGGGTGGCTGCTCTGCGTGGCGTAGCTCGTTACTTCCACGACATCGCTCTCCATGCACAGCAACAGCGCATCCAGCGCGTGGCAGCCAGCGGTGAGCAGCGCACTGCCGCCGAGTTCCTTTTTGGTATTCCAGCGATACTGGCCATACCACGGGCCGATGCCGTGGTAGTAATCAATCTCGCCATAGTGGACCTTGCCGATGAGCCCCTGCTCGATCACCGCGCGCGTGCTGAGAAATTGCGAGCTGTAGCGACATTCAAAGCAAACGCAGACGCGCACGCCGCTCGATTCCGCCGCGCGTTTCATCGCCAGGATCTCGCTCCACTCGATCGCCAGCGGCTTTTCCACGATGATGTGTTTGCCATTCCGCGCCGCCTCCACGAATTGCGCTGCGTGCTGATTTGGGTAGCTCGTGATGTCCACGATGTGGATGCTGGGATCGGCCAACATCGCCGCGAGATCGGTAAAAGTGCGAATCGGCGAGCCGTGCTTCGCCGAAAGCTCTGCGCTATCGAGCGGGCGTGAAGACCACACTGCGGTGACCTGCGCTTGCTGGGTGGCATTGATCGCGGCGATGTGAGCCGAGGCGGCCCAGCCATAGCCGATGACGGCGACGTTGTATTTTTTGCTCATGGTTTATTTCAGGAAAAAGGATGCCCGTCCTGTTTGTCGGAAGTCCGCAGAGCGCACCAGTTTTTCCTTTGAAAAAGCACGCCGCTCGCGCATCCGTCTCGCCCGTGCAAACCGCGCTTAACACATCCGCCACACACCATGCTTCTCGCCTTCCATAAGCCCTTCGGCGTCCTCAGCCAATTCACCCCCGACGGCTCCGCCCACCGCCCGCTCGCCGACTTCGGCTTCCCGCGCGACGCTTACGCGCTCGGGCGGCTCGATGCCGAAAGCGAAGGCCTCCTCCTCCTCAGCGACGAGCCCTTTTTAAACAAACAACTCCTCGCCCCCGAACACGCCCACGCCCGCACCTACTGGGCGCAAGTCGAGCGCATCCCCACCCGCGCCGCCCTCGATGAACTCCAGAGCGGCCTCCTCATCGGCGACCATCAGACCCTCCCCTGCCGCGCATGGATGCTCGATCCCCAGCCATTCATCCTCCCCCGCAACCCGCCCATCCGCGTGCGCAAAAACGTGCCCGACTGCTGGATCGCCCTCGCCCTCGTGGAGGGGAAAAACCACCAAGTCCGCAAAATGACCGCCGCCGTGGGGCACCCCACTTTGCGCCTCCTCCGCGTGCGCATCGGCGAGCTCGACCTCGCCGGCCTCATGCCCGGCCAATGGCGCGAACTAGGCCCCGGCGAACGCGCCCGAGTCTTCGCCGGAGGCAAACGCTGAAATGGAGTAAATACCATCTTCCAAATGAAGAAGACTCTAAAGAGCCGAGCGGCTTGTGCGGACGGAGCGCGCGCGTCCCTCGTGCAGCGGCGGGCATCCTGCCCGGCGCAGTGCGGCGCTGGGAGTAGGAAAGATGCCCCCAACCCAGTAGCTCGTCTCTCACGCGCCGGGCA
>JAYVQK010000023.1:0-11799 GCA_043757005.1 Verrucomicrobiaceae bacterium | reverse complement strand
GCCAGCGGACGAGGGCGTCCGCGCTACGAGGGCTGCCCGCTCTTTCTACAAAAAGCCAGCACCCCCCAGCCCGCCAGCAACAGCGCGCCGCCGAGGGGCGTGATCGCGCCGAGCCACTTCACCCCACTCAGCGCGAGCGCGTAGAGCGAACCACTAAAGAGGATCGTGCCCGCCAGCCACAGCCGCCAAGCCCACACCCGCAGCGGCGCGTGCAGTGCCAGTGCGGTGAGCGCGATGGCGTGGGCGAGGTGGTATTGCGCCGCCGTGCGCCAAGTCTCCACGTGCCCGCCCGCCTCCAGCGTGCCCCTCAGCGCGTGCGCGCCAAAAGCCCCGAGCGCCACGGCAAGGAAGCCCAGCGTGGCAGAAATGCGAAGTGCAGCGGAGGAGTTCATCGGTCTTTCACCTGGCTGGGTTTTTTAGCATGGCTCGGTGGTAGGTAATTTTCGCCAGTCACCACTTGCCTGCCAGTTTGGGATTCGAGTTCCACGCGAGCGTGCTTGGCGATCTTGCCGCCGGTCTTCGCAGCGATCTTGTTTTCCGCGAGGCCCGTGGCGTCGGCGGTCTCGGCGATCTGCCGGGTGGAGAGTTCCGCGAGCGCGGTAAAGATGAGCTCCGCCTCGCTCATGTGGTCGCGGAGATTCTGCGTCCTTAGCCCTTTCATATCCTTGTGCTCGGCCACGCTCACGCCGCTCCATTCCTCGTGGATGAGGTTTGTGAGGATGGCGTATTCGTCGCCCTTTTTCACCTCATGCCCGGCCCAGTAATCGGTGAGTTTATTGCGCGTCTCCTGCCCCGTCATGCGCTGCTGGATCCACTTCTCGCTGCGCCCATGCTTCTGCCAAGTGGCACGCGCCCGCTCCAGCGCGCGGGCCGGGTCCGACAGCTCCTGCATCCGCTCATAGCCGACTCGGGCGAGCCAGAGCTTGATGGGCTCGGCCTTCGGGCTAGGCACACTCTGGACGAGGCGCAGCAGCGTCTCAGTATTGGCGACATCGGTGAGCCGCATCTTGCCATCATCGGCGGTTAATTTGAACCGGTGACAATTTGTCACCGATTGACTCCCTTCCTTTCCAAGCCGCTCTTTCAGCTTGTTCCAATACTTACGGGCCGTCTGGAAATCTGGCTGCTGGGTGAGGACTTGGACGATGTCCACGACGGAGAAAAACCAAGTCTCCGTCTTTTCATCGTAGATGCGGCGGATTGCGTGGCCTTCAAAAATGGCGAGGTCTTTTTTAGTCATAGCGGTGGCGATATTTCGCGCAGATTTCGGAGCCGCTGTCACGGTGAAGTTGGCAAAAGCCGCGTCCATTTTATGCTGGAAAAAGAGCTACCAGAGCAGCGGGACGCCATAGGCCGGAAAGCGTTCATCGAGGCTCACCAGCGTGAGCTTTTCCACGAAGATTTGGGCGATGAGTAGGCGGTCAAATGGGTCGCGGTGGTGCTGCGGGAGACGACTCACGAGTGCCAAGTGTGCGGGGAGAATCGGGAGTAAAGATAGCCCGCTATCCGTCACAGACTGCGGGAATACTTCATCGTAGATCTTCGGGAGTTGAAGTTTGTTCAGCGAGACCTTGATCGCGATCTCCCACAGGCTCGCCATACTGACTGCTGCATCGGTCCCCGCTGCGACGATAGCGGCGAGAACTTTGGGCGGAAGAAGGTGCGGGGTGCGGAGGAACCAAAGCAGTGTGTGGGTATCCAGCAGCAGCTTCATTCCATGTATTCTTTGAAGTCTTCCAGCGGCGCATCGAAATCAGCGGCCATCCAATAGGTGCCCGGCAGGTCTTTCCAAAGGCCGGGCCTCGCGGGCGGCGAAGTCGCGCCTGGCACAGGCTCCAGCTCTGCTTTTACTTGGATCGAGCAGTGCCGCCACGCCTCCGGCAGGGGTAGATGTAAAGTGCCGTCGGCGTCGGGTTCTAAGATCGCGATAATCGTGCTCATGCGAGTGAAGATAGCGCGGCGATCCTTGGCGTAAATGCCGGGGCAGACAGATACCGCCCCTCCTTTTTAACCATACCGCAGCGCCTCGATGGGCTCGATGCGGCTGGCGCTCCATGCGGGGTAGATGCCGCTGAGGATGCCGATGGCCACGGCGAAGGCGAAGCTCACGAGGGCGGCTTGTGCATTCACGATGGGCACACTCGCGCCGTCGGTGGCGTATTGGATGATGCTCATGAGCCCGAGTGCCGCGAAGAGGCCGAGGATGCCGCCGAGGATGGCGACGGCGATGCTCTCGGCGACGATCTGGGTAAAGATGTGCCGCGCTTTGGCCCCGACGGCACGGCGGACGCCGATTTCGCGGATGCGTTCGGTGATGCTGGCGAGCATGATATTCGTAATGCCGATGCCGCCGACGATGAGGGCGATGCTGGAGATGAGCCCGCCGACGAGGCGGATGTTATTGGTAGTTTGCTCGGTGGAGTCGGCCCACTCCTGGCGGGTGTCGAAGGTGAAATCCTCCACGCCGCGATGGGTGCCGAGGAGGATTTGGCGCACTTCATCGAGGGCAGGCTGCATATTGTTCGGGTCGGCGACTTGGAAGGCGAGTTCGTCGAGTTTGTAAATCGGGCCCGGGTCATCCTTCACGCTGCCGACGCTGGGTGCGGCGTTCTTGGTGCTGGCGAGGCTGGTGCTCTTGAACTCGTAGAACATCGTGGTGAAGGGGATGAGGAAGGTGGCGTTCTTTCGGTCGTAGGGGTTCCACTGTTTACCAAATTTCCCTCTCGGCGGTGGGCGTCCCTCGATGCGGGCGTGCTTGGCTTCCTCGCTCTCGTAGTTCTCTAAGATGCCGACGACGGTGAAGGGGCGATTGTTCACGAGGATAATCTCGCCGAGCGGCTTGGACTTCGGCTGCTCGGGCCAAAGCTCGGAGACGATCTTGGTGCCGATGACGCAGACGTGGTTTGCCTCGTCGAGGTCGAGCTGGGAGAGGTTGCGCCCGTGCTCGACGGTGTGGCGGTTCACGATGACGTGGGAGGGCCACACGCCTCGGACAGAGCCCGTGAAGTCGTGGCCATTGTGCCGCACGATGGTGCCGATCTCGTAGATGGGTGCGACGGCTTTCACCAAAGTAGCGGAACGCTCGATGGCCTCGGCATCCGCGATGGTGCGGCCCGGCGAGGTGTCGGACATCATGATCTGATCCTGCGGGATTTCTTGGGCGATGACGTTCACACGCTCGACGCCGCCGAGGCTATTCATCATCTCGCGGGAGCTCTTTGCGAGCCCCTCCACGAGGGCAAAGGTGGTGAGCAAACTGGCAACGCCGAGGATGACGCCGAGCATGGTGAGGAAGCTGCGGAATTTATGCGCAAGGATCTCGCGAAGGCCGATGGCAAGGCTGTTCCAGACGTTCATTTTGGAAATGATTTGGTTTTGTCCACGGAAGACACGGAAGGACTGGCGCTGCAAAACTCGAAACTCGGAACTTCGAAGGAAACCAATCCACCCCTGCGGGTGATATTCCAAGCTGGGGAACGTTCGGAGTTCAGAGTTCGAAGTTCAGAGTTCAGAGTTTTGCCTTTTCGGGCCCTTCCGTGGACGTTGAGTTTCATGGCTTGGGCCGGAGGCCGCTGTGCCAGTCGTTGCCGGGCATGATCTTGCCGTCGCGGATGACGATGCGGCGCGGGGTGGCGGCGGCGATTTCGTTATCGTGGGTGACGAGGACGATGGTGCGGCCTTGCTCGCTGAGTTCGCGGAAGAGGGCGAGGATGTTGGCACCGGTGGTGGAGTCGAGGTTGCCGGTGGGCTCGTCGGCAAAGACGATCTTCGGATCGTTGACGAGCGCCCGCGCGATGGCGACGCGCTGCATTTGTCCGCCGGAAAGCTGGAGCGGGGTGTTCTTCGCGCGCGTCTCTAGGCCGACTCGGGTGATGGCGATCATGGCGCGTTCGCGGCGTTCTGCTTTGGATGCGCCGGAGTAGATCATGGGGAGCTCCACGTTTTCGAGGACGGTCATTTTGGTGAGGAGATTGAACGCTTGAAAGACGAAGCCGATCTTCTCGTTGCGCATCTCGGCGAGGCGGTCGTCGCTGGCTTTCGACACGTCCACTCCATCAATCATCACGCGCCCAGTCGTCGGCGTATCGAGGCAGCCGAGGAGGTGCATGAGCGTGCTCTTGCCGCTGCCGCTGGGGCCGATGATGGCGCAGTATTCGCCTTGCTCGATGCGGAGATCCACGCCGTCGAGGGCACGGATTTCCTGCTCGCCGACGCGATACTTTTTGGTGACTTCCGTAAGCTCGATGAGCGCCATGCAGGGAGGCTAGCTGCGCTTGCGCGCTCCGCGCTCGGGTTCGTTGAGGAGGATCTTTTCGCCGACGCTGATGCCGTTGAGGATCTCGGCGAAGTCCATATTCGAGATGCCGATCTTTACGGCGCGGCGCTCGGTCTTGTCGCCGTTCTGCACATAGACGACGCGCGAGTTGCCATCGCCCTTAAAGACCGCGCCGATGGGCACACTCACGGCATCCTCGGCGTGGCCGATGGGGATGGTCATCTGCACCGTCATGCCGGGGCGGAGGCGCTTGCTCGGGCGATCAATGATGGCCTGTGTGGTGAAGCCTTTCACGCTGTTTTTCACCGTGGCGACGGGCGCGATGAAGCTGATGACTGCGCCCATTTCTTCGTCCTTGATGGATTCGGCCATGAGCTTCACCTCTTGCTTGAGCGCGAGCTTGGCCACGTCCACTTGGTTCACATGGGTCTCCACGATGAGGCGGGTGAGATTCGCAATGGTCATCAGCGTGGTGCCGCTATTCACGCTGGCGGCGGGGATGACGACTTGCCCCTCGACTACGGGAACCGTGAGCACCGTGCCGTCGCCGGGAGCGATGACTTTGGTCTTGGAGAGCTTGTCCTGAACGAGCTGCTTGCGGCGCTCGGATTTGTTTAGGCTATTCTCCGCGAGCGCGAACTCGGAGGAGAGATTGTCGTAGGTCTCGCGGCTGATGAGTTTTTGGGTGAAGAGATCCTTGGCGCGGTCGAAGTTTCTTTTCGTCTTATCCACGGTGAGCTTTGCGCCCTCAATCTCCGTGGTCGCGCTGTCCAGCTCGGTGAGGATGTCGCGGTCATCAATCTCCACGAGCACTTGGCCCGCTTTCACGCTCACGCCGGGTTGCACGTTGAGCTTTAAAATGCGTCCGCCGACTTCTCCTTTTACATCGAGCTGCGTAGCGGGCTGCACGTCGCCGCTGACTTGCACGGCGAAATCAATATCCCGCTTTTCCGCCGCTGAGATCTGCCCAGCCTGTCCGCCGTTCATTTTAGCCGCAGCACTGCTTGCGGCAGATTTTTGCCGATAAGTGTAAAAGCCGCCGCCGATGGCGAGCACTGCAAGGGCTGTCAAAAATTTCTTCATTCAATAGTAGGTCTCTATTCTGTCGGGGCTGCTGGGACTACTCGGCGAGGGCGGAAAGGTTAGAGAGGAATTGAAAACGAGGAGTGGGAGCACACTCGACTTTCCCCGCCACTCTACGCGACAACGCCACGCATGAAGGCACTCTTTCTCACCAACGAATACCCACCCACGATCTACGGCGGCGCAGGCGTCCACGTAGAATATCTCTCTCGCGAGCTGGCAAAGCTCATGGATGTGGAGGTGCGCTGCTATGGAAAAGACACGCGCGAGCCCCGGCTCGATCTCCCTACTTTGAAAGCCACCGGCTACGGCTGCGACACGAGCGCCTACACGGCACCGAAGAATCTCCACTCTGTCTTTGCCTCCGTGCAGCGCGGGCTCGACTGGAATACGACGAATGTGGACGCCGACATCGTCCACCTCCACACATGGTATGCCCACCTCGGCGGCATCCTCGCGAAGCTCAACTACGGCATCCCACTCGTCCTCACCGTCCACTCGCTAGAGCCGCTCCGGCCTTGGAAGCGCGAGCAGATCGGCGCGGGCTACGACTTCTCCTGCTGGGTGGAAAAAACCGCCATCGAGATGGCCGACGCCGTCATCGCCGTGAGCTCCGAGACAAAGGCCGACGTGCTTCAGCACTTCGACGTGGATGAGGAAAAAATCACCACCATTTACAACGGCATAGACCTCGCAGAATACCAGCGCGTGGAGACGACCGGCGCGCTGGAGAAATACGGCGTGAACTCGCGCGAGCCTTACGTGCTCTTCGTCGGGCGCATCACGCGGCAGAAAGGGATCATCCACCTCGTCCGCGCCATCGAACACCTCGCGCCCGGCTTCCAAGTCGTCCTCTGCGCCGGTGCGCCCGATACGCCGGAGATCGCCGCCGAGATGAAAGCCGCTGTCGCCGTCGCGCAGACGAAGCGCCCCGGCATCGTCTGGATCGAGCAAATGGTCACGACGCCCGAGAAGATCGAGCTCTACAGCCACGCCGCCGCCTTCTGCTGCCCCTCCATTTACGAGCCCTTCGGCATCATCAATCTCGAAGCCATGGCCTGCGAAACCGCCGTCGTCGCCAGCGCCGTGGGCGGCATCAAAGAAGTCGTCATCCCCGGCGAGACCGGCTTCCTCGTGCCGCTCGCACAAATGCCCGTCAGCCCATTCGAGGCCACGCACCCCGAGCAATTCGCCCGCGACCTCGCCGCCCGCATCAATGAACTCATGGCCGACCCCGCCCTCCGCGCCCGCATGGCAGCGGCGGGACGGCGGCGGGTGGAAGAGATTTTCGGCTGGGACGCCATCGCAAAGCAAACCGTCGCGCTCTACGAATCGCTGCTGAAAAAGTAAAAGCGACGCCCCCGTCGCTTTCGCGTCCTACTGCAAACACCATCCCCCGCTGCAAAAAGCGCGGGCGCATGCTAAGCGACGGGGCGTCGCTTTTACATGAGCGACGGGGCGTCGCTTCTACGCCGAGCGCATCGCCTTTTCCATGAGCAGCGTCGCGAGCGTCTGCGTGCTGGCGTCGAGCGCGGCGGCGGCTTTCTTCAAAGGTTGCGCGCCGCCTGCGCGGATCGCTGCCTCTACAGCAGCGACGCAGCTTTCTATCTCCGCTCGCTCGGCGGCGGGCAGCTCGTCGCCGATTTGCGCAAGCGCGGTGCGGACGGCGGGGAGGAGTTCATCGGCCTTCAGTTTTGCCTCGGTGAAGACTCGGTCGTTCATGTCCTCGAAGGCGTGTTCGAGCGAGTCTTCGAGCATTTTCTCCACCGCCTCGTCGCTCACGTCCACGGCGCTCGTCATCTGCACGCGCTGCTCCGTGCCCGTCTTCGTGTCGCGTGCGAGGACGTGCAGGATGCCGTCGGCGTCTATCTCGAATTGCACGCCAAGCCGCGCCTGCCCCTTCGTTGCGGGCTCGAATTCCAGCTCGAATTTTCCCAGCTCCCAATTATCCGACGCCCGCTCGCGCTCGCCTTGCAGCACGCGCACGAGCATGGAGCGTTGGCCCGTCACGGCGTTCGTGAAAAGCTCGCCGCGTTTGATCGGGATGGTCGAGTTGCGGGGGATGATGACGTTCATCAGCCCGCCAAAAGTCTCGATCCCCAGTGAGAGCGGCGTCACGTCGAGCAGGATCACATTTTGCACCGCGCCCGAGAGGATGCCGCCCTGGATCGTCGCGCCAACGGCCACGGCCTCATCCGGGTTCTGCGACACATTGGGCTCGCGACCGAAAATCTCCGCCACCAGTCGTTGCACCAGCGGCATCCGCGTCTGCCCGCCCACGAGGATCACCTCGTCCAGCTCCGCCGCCGCCAGCCCCGCATCGGAAAGCACGCGCAGGCAGTGATTGCGCGTGCGCTCCACGATGGGCCGCGCGAGCCGCTCCAGCTCTGCGCGCGTGAGCGTGTGGGTAAAGCTCCGGCCTCCGGCCAAAAATGGCACCTCGATGCGCGCCTCATTTTCCGTGGAGAGCACGTGCTTTGCCGCCACCGCCGCCTCGCGGAGACGCGCCATATCGGCGGGGGATTTCGTCTGCGCGAGGTCGCTGAGATGCTCCACGATTGCCGCATCCACATCATCGCCGCCGAGCCTCGTGTTGCCATTCGTCGAGAGCACTTGGAAGACGCCGTGATCCAGCTCCAGCACGGAAATATCGAACGTCCCGCCGCCGAGATCATACACCGCGATCTTCGCCTTCTCCCGCAGCCGATCCAGGCCGTAAGCCAGCGCAGCGGCGGTCGGCTCATTCACGATCCGCTCCACCGTGAGCCCCGCTAGTTCGCCCGCGCGCTTCGTCGCGTTGCGCTGCGCATCGTTGAAATAAGCAGGCACCGTGATGACCGCGCGCGTGACCTCCACGCCCAGCGCGCGTTCGGCATCCGCCTTCAGCTTTTTTAAAACAAACGCCGACACTTCCTCCGGCGCAAACTCCCGATCCCTCACCGCCACGCGCACCGCCCCCCCGCGTTCGCCCACCAGCCGATAGCCCGCCTCATCCGCTGCCTCACCCATCCGCCGCCCGATGAGCCGTTTCGCCGAGGCCACCGTATGTTGCGGCTCCAGCACCCGCATCCGCGCCGCTGGGCAGCCCACGAGCGGCTCGCCCTCCGCTGGGAAATGCACCACCGACGGCGTGAGCCTGCGACCCTCCGCATCCGCAAACAGAATGGGAAACCCAGCATCCATCGCTCCGACGAGCGAGTTCGTAGTTCCGAGATCAATACCGACAATGACAGACATATCCACTACCCTGCCCAGCCACCGCGCGCCTGCAAAGCGGGATATGCGCAAATTGGAACCACGAAGGACACGAAGGGCACGAAGGACGGCATGAGGACTCGCTGAAAACAAGTGTCTCTTCCGCGATACAACCTGCTGCCATCTCTACTTCGCCTTCGTGGTCTTCGTGACCTTCGTGGTTCAAAATCGGAACGCCGCCCTACCGTTTCTTCCGCGCTTTTTCCACGGCTTTGATCGTCACATACACCGCGCGATGGTCGCTCGCTTTCTCCCAATCTGCCGAACGATAGACCGTCGCCGTTTTGGGCTGCACCTCGGGCCAGAGGCCGGGAGATGCGAAGAGATAATCAATCCGCGAATACTCATCCGCAAGGTGCCAGTGATACGTCCAGCGGTCGCCCAGGCTATCGCTCGCCCACAAGTCCGCCATGTATCCCGGCGTGCCTTTTACGCCCGTGATCGCGCCGAAGACCGGTTCGTTTCGCGTGTCGTTGCAATCGCCGTAGCAGAGCAAATTCACCTCCGGCTCGTCCTTCAAGATGGCATCGAGATGGTCGCGCAATTTCGCCGCTTCGTGGCGGCGGATGAGCGCCTCTCCATCGGGCGTCGGCAGCTTGGACTTCAAATGCACGCCCACGCACCGCAGCCGATATTCGGGTGTGATCTGCACCGTCACATCGAGGATGCCGCGCCTCATTCCCTCTTCTTTTCCGCTGACAGAAAAGAGCACACTCTTCTGCGAATCGCGCGCCACGATGGGGAAGCGGCTCACCAGCGCGACATGGCGATCCGGGTCCTCAGCCTGCAAGTATTCGCTATCCACGTAGCCCAGCCCGGCCTTTGCCAGTCGAGCTTTGAAGTCCTCAAACATCGCCGCCGAGCCCATCTCGCACACCCCGAGCACATCCGGGCTGATCTCGCGGATGACGGTGATGAGCGCCTCGATCTCCGCCTCGGATTTCGGCTTCGCGCGATGCTCCGTTGCCGCCTGATCCTCGCCCACGTAGTTCCGCACATTATAAGTGCAAAAGACGATGCCGTGTGAGAGGTCGCGTTCCTCTGCGTGGAGAAAAGGCGCGAGCAGTGCAAAGAGGAGAGTGAGTGGTTTCACGGCGGTATCGGTTGGCCGGAAAGAAAAAGGCCCGCCGATATTCTCGGCGAGCCTCTTTTTTTAAAATCTACGCAGCGACTAAACGTGCGTCTCCGTGGTCTGAGGAGCACTCGTAGGCTGACTGCCCACGGCTTGCGTGCCCGCTGGCGGCGGAGTCTGCGCTACTTGCGGCTCGATCTGGCGGGCGGGCGCTGAAGCAGATTCGCGCATGATCTCTTCGCTAATATCGTTCTTCGCTTTTGAGAATTCGCGGATGGCCTGGCCGAGTCCCTTGGCCAGTTCTGGCAGACGCTTCGCGCCAAACATGAGCAACAAGAAGACCATGATGACGAGACCCTGCGGCCCCATGAAATTGGCTAGGAAAGGTGTGAGTGTGATGTTCATGACTTTTGTTTGTGTGGATGGTGAGTAGCACCACGAGAGACGTGCTGCAACCGCCGTTTCGTGACAGTGAGACAATCTGCGAGAGCTGGATCGCTTAGAAGTCGCGAAGAGGCGCATCGCCACTCGACACCCGCGCGCATTTTCTCAAACTCCGCGCATGGCCAACGAAATTCTCAACACGCACCAAAAGGCGCTCAACATCAACCTGGACAAACGCTGGTATGGCAGCTTTGCCGAGATCGGCGCGGGGCAGGAGGTCGTGCGCTGGTTCTTCCGCGTGGGCGGCGCGAGCGGCACGGTGGCAAAGAGCATGAGTGCTTACGACATGGCGGTGAGCGACGCGATTTACGGCTCCGCCGAACGCTACGTCTCTCGCGGGCGGCTCCAGTCCATGCTCGATCACGAGTTCGTGCTGAACATCGAACGCCTCTCGTCCGTGCGCGGCGATACTACTTCGTTCTTTGCCTTTGCGAATACCGTGGCCACCCGCAACTTTGCCGGCACGAATGAGTGCCACGGCTGGCTCGGCGTGAAATTTCAGGCGCAGCCGCACGATGAAGCCAGCCAAGTCATCATCCATCTACGGATGCTCGATACCGATGCCGCCGCACAGCAAGAGGCGCTCGGCATCGTCGGCGTGAACCTTTGTTACGGCGCGTTCTTCCTCCACCACGAGCCCGAAGCACTCGTGGAAAGCCTGCGCGGCGATCTCACGGCGGGGCGCATCGAGATTGATATGATCGAGTTTAGCGGCATCGAATTCCGCACTGTGGACAACCGCCTCATGGCGCTGAAGCTCGTGCAGCTCGGCCTCAGCGGCGCGGCCATCTTTGGCCCGGATCGCACGGTGCTCCAGCCGAGCGAAGTCTTTTACCGCAAGGCCGTCCTCATCGAGCGAGGCAGCTTCCGCCCCGTCACCCACGTGAATGTGGACATGATGCGCTGCGCGATGGAAAAATTCTCCGCCGATCCCGCCGTCGCGGGCAAACCCGTGATCCAAGTCATGGAACTCACGATGAATAACCTCCTCGCCACTGGCGCGATGGATCGCCGCGATTTCCTCGCCCGCGCCGACGTGCTCTGTGCCTGCGGCATCAACGTGCTCATCTCCGACTTCAGCGAATTTTTCCGCCTTGGCGCATACCTCAGCCGCATTACCAAAGAGCGCATCGGCCTAGTGCTCGGCGTGCCCACGCTCGTCGAGGTTTTCCAGGAAAAATACTACGCCCAGCTCCCCGGCGGCATCTTGGAGAGCTTCGGGCGGCTCTTTAAGAACGACCTCAAACTCTACGTCTATCCCGTCCAAGACCCCGCCACCGGCACCCTCACCACTGCCGAGACGCTGCAAGTCGCCCCCGAGCTGCAAAGCCTCTACGCCTACCTCCGCGCACGCGGCAGCTTCGTGGCGCTGGATAATTACAACCCCGAATACCTCCCCATCCTCAGCCGCGACGTGCTCGACCGCATCGGCAAAGGCGATGGGACTTGGGAGACGATGGTGCCGCCCGACGTCTGCGCGCTCATTAAAAAACGCGGCTTTTTCGGCTACAGTGGCAGCAAGTAAGAGCGGCGCCGTGTCGAGAGGAATGATTCGCGGCTTTAGCCCACGGCTGCCATGCGCGTGAAAGTGCCGCTGTTCCTCGCCATTGAGCAGGCTTGGCCGTTGACAACCGAACCCATCACGCAGAATATCCTTTTATGGCTCTCG
>JAYVQK010000022.1:0-3033 GCA_043757005.1 Verrucomicrobiaceae bacterium | reverse complement strand
GACGAGCTACACTATCAACCCGCGCTTGGCGCAATCTTTGTAGGGAATCGCAGGGTGGTGGGATTGCCTTTATTGAATGGAGGAGCGCCTGCGGCGGGCTGAACTCTGAACTCCGAACTCTGAACTCTTAATGTTTAACGATGCTCCTCCGCCGGACGCTCGCAGAGGAAGAAGACGGGTTCGTTTTAAGAGTTCGGAGTTCAAAGTTCAGCCCGAGTCTCCTTCCAAATCGGCACCTCCTCCTTCATCCGATCAATCAGCGCGCCACAAAGCGCCAGCGCCGGGCCGCGATGCTTTGCCTGCACCCGCACAAAGAGCGAAGCCTCGCCCACCGGCACCCAGCCGAGCCGATGGATCACCGTCGTCGCCGCACACGGATGCAGCACCACCAGCTCCGCGAGGATTCCCTCAAACGCCCTCCGCGCCATCGTCTCGTAGGCTTCATATTGCAGCCCGGTGAGCGCGCGCGCCCCCTCCTGCTCGCGCACGATCCCGAGGAATTCCACACACGCCCCGATCTCCCGCGACACCGCGTGCAGTGGCGGCGGGACGATGATCTCTGTCGTAAAATAAATGTCCGTTTCCATGATCGAACGAGGACTCTGTAGGCGACTTTCAGAAACTCAAGAAAAGGCGCGGTGCGCGGGTGTGTTGCCCCGTTTGATCTCTCTCGAATGAAGAAGAGACTTGTATGGCCGGAGCGCGCGCGTCCCGCGTGCTGCGTTGGGCATCTTGCCCAGCGCGTGAGAGACGTGCCAGCCAGAGGCGCATCTCACTACTCCGAGCGCCGCCCTGCGCCGGGCAGGATGCCCGCCGCTGCACGCAGGATGCGCGCGCTCCGTCCGCACAAGCCGCTCGGCCACGTGGAGTCTTCTTCCTTTTTAAGAAGTGGTATTACTTCCCATCCACGGCCTTCGCAAAGGCTTCGAGGTCGGTGTAGTTATTCCGCCACGTCGTGAACATCACGCCGATGACGCCCTCCACGCCCTCGGTGGCGGCGAGCCATTCGCGGATGCGCTCGGGTTTCGCATCGTAGTAGCCGGCGATGACTTGGCGGTTCCCTCGGGCGGCGAAGAATTTCAGGCTCTCGGCGCGCTTTTCAAAATACCACGGCAGCACGATTACGTCTTTATCGAGCCCCTCCCACGAGCCGGTGAGGTCGCCTTTTACGAGGTAGTAGTTTTTTGCCACGGCGTTGTGGTTCGGGTCAAACATGTCGCTCCATGTGTAGATGCGGCCTCCGGGGTTGATCTCGCGGAGGAGCGCGATGCAGCGGTGGACGTTGTCGGCGATGATCTGGCCGGGGGTGAGGTGGCGGGCCTCGCAGGCGGCGCAGTGATTGAGGATACGGATTTCGTCGTGCGACATCATGTAGCCGTGCGCCCCCCAGAGCTTGTGCATCCGCACGGCTTGGTCGCGGAGGAGGTCGTAGGTCTTCGGCTCGCTCGGGCAAATCATCGTCTGTCCGTCATGCACCGTCATGGCGTGGTAGTAAGAGGCGAGCAGCCGCGTGCCGTCGGGCAGCTTCGTGCGGAGCGGCGGCGGAGTGTGGTAGATGTCAAACTCGCCCGCGTAAGGTTTCATGCCGAGCGCCGGGTCTTTCAGCGGCTCGAAGTCCGTGTCCTCCACGAGCGCCTTGCCCTCGGCGGTGGTGATGGCGAGCGGGCAACCCGCGCGGCGGGGCATATTGAGAAAGGCCACCTCCTCCAGCCGTGCATCGCGCCAAACGAGCGTGCCCGCACCGCCTCCCCACGCGCCGAGCATGAGGTCGGCGGCGGTGTTTTCTTGGGAATTAAAGACGACGTGATGCTGCGTCCAATCCTGCGTGGCTTTCACGCCGAGGTGGCTCCACGTCAGCGAAGCGCGCCCTTCCGGCGGCAGCACTTTCACCTCCGCCGAGCCGCGAAAGGCGTCGGTCTTGATCCACACGCTGAGGTGGTATTGGCGGTAGGGTTGCAGCGCGAGCTTGCGGACGATGCGGGCGTTGGTCTTCGCATCCGTCACGCGGGCGGTGTTGTTTTCAAAGACCACGGTGTCGTCTTTCCAAGACCATTTCTTTGGGTCGGAGAAGTCGCCACCCGGCAGCGCAGGCGCAGCGGGATCGTCCACCACCGCGACGCCACCGCGCACCACGAGCGGCAGGCCGCGCACGGGCAGCGCCTCCACGAGATTCACGTCGCGCCCGAGGATGTCGTTCGAGTAACCGATGGAGAAGAGCGCAGGGACGATCTCGATTTCGTTTTGCACCGCGAGCTGCTTCACACGCGCCACGTTTTTGAAATAGCGCGCATCCATTTCCGCGAGGCGGGAAAACTTCGAGTCCGCGAGCAGCAAATGCGTGTAGCCCGCCGCGTGCCCGCGCTGGAGCAGCACGCCCAGCTCATCCACGCTCTTTTCCACGAGCAAATTGCGCGAGGCATAGATCCACTTCTCCAGCTTTTCAGTCGCAGTGGCGGTAAGGGTGAAGGCGAGAAAGATAAGCAAGAGACGCATGACGAGAGAATCGGCGAAGCCCACGGCGGAGGCGAGCGAGGAGTGGCCTAAATCACAAAGGCCGTTCTTTCAAACGAGCGATGGGCGCTGGGTAGCGCACGCGTCCCGCGTGTCATCCTAGGCGTCCCGCCGAGGATCGGTGGGACGCACGACAGACGATGGTTTTCTGAGCAGGCGGCGTCTTCACACGCTCGATGTTCCTGGCGGGACGCCGGCAACTACACGCGAATCGTAAGATAGACGAAGTCAAACGCGTGCGCTACCCCGCGCACGCCGCTCTGCTTGATTCAGCGTCCACCTAAACGATTTCCCTCGACCTACCCGTAGCAGAACTTTATCTCCCTCATATCCTGATGAAAGTCATTGACGAATCGCTCCAGAAAAACGCCTCCGCAATCGCGGAATGTCAGAACGTCGGAACGTCGGAGTGTCCCAGCGTCTTATTAGAGGGCGGTAGGTTTTCGGGGAAAAGCGGGGCGGATGGGGTGTTTCCTTTGTGGCTTTGTGCCTTTGTGCGAGGCCATAGTGCGGGGGCGAGGA
>JAYVQK010000021.1:0-3054 GCA_043757005.1 Verrucomicrobiaceae bacterium | reverse complement strand
TGGATGCAGCTCGGCGGTTATTTACAAAAGACTTTCCTCAAAGAAGACGGCGCGACGGCGACGCCCGAAGAGCTTCGGCAGATGGAGACGGCTTTCCTCAAAGCAGCAGAGCTAAAGCCCTCCGACGCCAGTGTGCTCGCGCAAGTGGGCGACTTTTTCTCCCTCGCGCACAAGCCGAAGGAGGCTCTGGATTATTACCAACGCGCGCTGAGGCTAAACCAACCAGCGCGCGACGAGGCTACGAAGAATCTCCGCGAAAAACACCTGCGCGCGCTGATCGCGAATGATCGCAAGGTGGAGGCGCTCCCGTTGTTGGAGCAGCTCGCACGCGACCCGAGCATGGTTGCACGAGAGGATCTCTATGAGTGGCTCGGCGAGCTTTATGAGCAGACGGGACAGTTCGAAAAAGCCATCGAGTTTTACAAAAACTCGCTCGTCTTCGATACGAAGCTGCCGACGAATCATCTCTTCCTCGCCAATATGCAGCTCAAGGCGAAACGCTACGATGATGCCGTGACGACGCTGGAGCTGGCGCGGAAGAAATTCGCCGGTCAGCCGCGCGTGACGATGGCTTACGCGGAGGTGCTCGATAAGGCGAAGCGGCACGCCGAGGCGATGGAGATGTATGGGAAGGTGATCGAGGAAGCGAAGGGTAACGACGATGAGGTCGTGGATTATCTTTTCTATTACCAGTGGGGCTCGGCTGCGGGGATGGCGGGGCAGATGGATAAGGCGGCGGAGTATCTGAAAAAGAGCATCTCCATGAATCCCGACTGGCCTGGAGCCTATAATGATCTCGGTTTTATGTGGGCGGATCGCGGTATGAATTTAGAGGAGGCGGGCGCGATGATTAAGAAGGCCGTGGAGATGGAGCCGCAGAATCCCGCGTATCTCGACTCGCTCGGTTGGTATTATTTTAAGACTGGAAAATACGAGGACGCGCGCCGCGAATTACTCTCCGCCGTGAGCAAACTCTCCGAGGACGACGCCACGGTGCTGGAGCATCTCGGCGATACGTTGGAAAAACTCGGCACCCCCGCCGAGGCCCTCAAATACTGGCTGCGCGCGCAAAAGCTGGAGCCGGAAAACCCCGCCAAGCTGCAAGAGAAGATCGAGGCGGAGCAGAAGAAGTAGCGCGCGCTATTCGGCGGAATGATGGAAACGAATCTCACGGCGCTGCTTTGCGCAGAAATCTCGGCGCAGGGGCCGATGCCGTTTCGGCGATTCATGGAGCTGGCGCTGTATCATCCGCCGCACGGCTACTACGCGAGCGGGCGGGCGCGGGTGGGCAGAGGCGGGGATTTCATGACGAATGTGAGCGTGGGGCCGCTGTATGGGCGGCTCCTAGCTCGGCAATTTGCGGAGATGTGGAGTAGGCTCGGCGAGCCGGAGGATTTCGCCGTGGTGGAGCAAGGGGCGCATGGCGGAGAGCTGGCGGGGGATGTGTTGGCGGGCCTGCTCGAGCTGGCTCCGGCGTGCTTTGCGGCGGCGACGTATCGCATCGTGGAGCCCTCGGCTGCACTCGCCGCGCAGCAGCAGCGACGGCTAGCGGGGTGGGGGAGCAAAGCGCAATGGAGCGACTCGCTCCCGAGCTTCGTAGGCGTGCATTTCTCAAACGAACTGCCCGATGCCTTCCCCGTCCATCGCGTGCGTTGGACGGGCTCGGCGTGGTGGGAGCTAGCGGTGATTTGGGAAAGTGGACGCTTCCTTTTCACGGAAGCACCGATGCACTCGGCGGAGCTGCTCGCCGCCTGCGCGCAGATCCCGCAGCCGCTCCCGCCCGGCTATACGACGGAGGTAAATCTCGCCGCGCGCAAATGGATCGCCGAAGTCGCCACACGGCTCGTGCGCGGCTACGTGCTGTGCGTGGACTACGGCTACGAACGCGAAGATTTCTACGCGTTGGAGCGAGCCGCGGGCACGCTCTCGGCCTACGCGCAACATCGCCGAGAGCCCGATCCACTCGCGCGCCCCGGCGAGGTGGACCTCACCGCGCACGTCGAGTGGACCTCGCTCATCGAAGCCGCGCAGGGCGCGGGGCTGACGCTGGCGGGCTTTACCGACCAGCATCATTGCATGGTGGGCCTCGGAGCCGAGCACTTCGCCGAAGGCGCAAACCTCCACGAGACGCGCGCCTTCCAAACACTCATGCACCCCCAGTTCATGGGCGCAGCCTTTAAAGTGCTCGCCCTCGCAAAAGCCGCCCCCCTAGAGCCCAAGCTAAGCGCCCTCCGCTACGCCCGCCCGTAGAGTGAAACGCGCAGCCGCTCCCAGAGCTACGCGCGCTTCCTACCCGTCGCTTCCAGAAAGCCCTCGATTTAGCGGATGCGCTAGCGGGTCACTTTGAATGGGCGACCGACTTCCTCTAGGGAAACCGCTGATTTAACCCGAACGCCGCTTTTGAGGGCCGAAGGCCCGGCTCTATGCCAGCCTAGGCCAAAGCGAGGAACGAGCGACGGCCTAAGTTTAGACACGATGAGCAACCAAGGGCCAAAGGCCCGACCCATCGCGGCGATTACCGGGACATATTGGGCCGGACCTTCGGCCCTTCATCGTTCACACGAATCCACCTTGGGCGTTGCCCAAGGCTGGTATCAATCCGGACCATCGGCCCTCAAAAGCGGCGTTCGGGTTAAAGGCTACCTAAAATGTCCGTTGACACCCTCACCTCAATCGCCTAAACAGCTCCCAGGTTTATGACTACCCATCCTCCACAAGGTTTAAGACAGCGCGTTCCCCGCACGGAACGTGATGGTAGCATATTCCTTATTGCCAGTCGGCAAAAGACGGACGTTTGCAGCAGCTCTAGCTACATCATCCTGACCGAGCGGGATGGTGCCGCCCGAACGGATTTTGCCAACCTGACCAAGCAGGATGGTGCCGTCCGAACGAATTTTGCCAACCTGACCGAGCAGGATGATGCCGTCCGAACGGATTTTGCCAACCTGACCGAGCAGGATGGTGCCGTCCGAACGGATTTTGCCAACCTGACCGAGCAGGATGGTGCCGTCCGAACGGATTTTGTCAACCTGACCGAGCGGGATGATGCCGTCC
>JAYVQK010000020.1:0-12003 GCA_043757005.1 Verrucomicrobiaceae bacterium | reverse complement strand
CGCGGGCATCACCCTCGTGAAAGGCGACCTGCGCGGCATCGCCAAAGCCATCCACCTCAGTCGCGCCACGATGAGCAACATCCGGCAGAACTTGGTCTTCGCCTTTCTCTACAACGCGCTGGGCATTCCGGTCGCCGCTGGCCTGCTCTATCCATTCTTCGGCCTGCTGCTCAGCCCCATGCTGGCCGGAGCAGCGATGAGTCTGAGTTCCGTGTCCGTCATCTCGAATGCGCTGCGCTTAAGAAACGTGAAACTATGAACCCACTCGCTGAACAAGACAGCGCGAGTCACCCTTTCCGATTGCAGCGCCTCGGCGTGGTGATGGAACCGGAGCCAGACAATCCGACGGAGGCGGAAGGCGTATTGAATCCGGCATCGGCGTGTGGTCGCGATGGGCAACTGTATCTCTTTCCCCGATTGGTAGCGCGGGGCAACTACTCGCGCATCACTTTCATCGAGCCGCTGCCTCTTCTCCGCCATCGAGGAGTGAAAATGGAAGCGGGCGCAATCACACCGGGCTCCTGACAGCCTACCCGAGCCGCAACTCACCTAAAAAACCAAGATATGAAAACAATGAAAGCGACGGTGTTTCACGGGATAAACAACATCCGTATTGAGGAAGTGGAACGCCCTCGTGCTGGTGCCGGGGAAGCGGTGATCCGCGTGACGTTGACCACGATTTGCGGCACCGACCTTCACATCCTGCGCGGGGAGTATCCGGTGAAGGCGGGGCTGGTCATCGGGCATGAGCCGGTGGGCGTCATTGAGGAACTCGGGCCGGGCGTCACGGGCTACAACATCGGCGACCGCGTGCTCGTCGGTGCCATCACTCCGTGCGGGCAATGTCGCGCGTGCCTCTCGGGCCACCTCTCGCAATGCGGCCACGGCGACGGCTACGAAGCCCTCGGTGGCTGGCGCTTTGGCAATACGATCAACGGCGCACAGGCGGAGTATCTTCTCGTGCCGTCCGCGCAGGCAAACTTGGCGAAGATTCCCGATGAAGTGACGGACGAACAGGCGGTCTTGCTGGCCGACATCGCTTCGACGGGCATCTCCGGCGCGGAGGCGGCGTCGGTGCGAATCGGCGATGCCGTGGTGGTATTTGCGCAGGGGCCTATTGGCCTGTGCGCCACCGCCGGAGCGAAGCTGATGGGCGCTTCGCTCATCATCGGGATTGATGGCGATGACACCCGGCTCGCGATGGCGCGGCGTATGGGTGCCGATGTCGTCCTCGACTACCGCGCTGTGGATGTGCTCGCCGAAGTGAAGCGACTGACCGGCGGCGGCGCGGATGTCGCCATCGAAGCCCTGGGCACGCAGGAGACTTTTGAAAACGCACTGCGCTCCCTGCGACCGGGCGGCACGCTTTCGAGCCTCGGCGTTTATTCCGGCAAACTGCAAATGCCCCATGACGCTTTCTCCGCCGGACTCGGCGATCACCGCATCGTCACCACGCTTTGTCCCGGCGGCAAAGAGCGGATGCGGCGGCTGCTGACTCTCGTGCAATCCGGGCGATTCGATCCCGCGCCGCTCATCACTCACCGCTTCTCGCTGGATGAAATCCCCCACGCCTACCAACTCTTCGGCGACCGCTCGGATGGCGTGCTCAAGGTCGCGATCAAACCGTAGGCAATGGAAAACGCGAACGACAAAGCGTGGCATCAATTGCCGTCCGATGAGGTCGTGCAGTTGCTCGGCGTGGATTTATCCACCGGCCTCCCGGAGGCGGAAGTGCAGCGGCGACAAAAGGAGTCCGGCTCGAACCGCCTCACCGCGCGGCGCGGCACGCCGGGGTGGCTGCGGTTTCTCCGGCAGTTCAATCAGCCGCTCGTCTATATTCTCCTGCTCGCGTGCGGCGTCACGGCGGTGCTGGGCGAGTGGATGGATTCGTCGGTCATCCTCGGGATTGTGTTCGTGAATGCCATCGTCGGCTTTCTCCAGGAGGCGAAGGCCGAGACCGCCATCGAGGCGCTCGCACGCATGGTCGCCACGGAGACGACGGTGCGCCGCGATGGGAAAAAGGAGCGCGTCTCCGCCGAGGCGCTCGTCCCCGGCGACATCGTGCTGCTGCAATCCGGCGACCGCGTCCCGGCCGACTTGCGGCTGCTAAATGTCCGCAATCTCCACGCGGACGAATCCGCGCTCACCGGCGAGTCGCTCCCCGTGGGCAAAAGTCCCGAGCCGCTCGCGCTGGAGACCGTTCTCGCCGACCGAAAGAATCTCGTCTTCGCCGGCACATTCATCACCAGCGGCGAGGCGGAAAGCGTCGTGTGCGTCATCGGCGACCAGACCGAGACGGGGCGCATCGGCCAGCTCATCGCCAGCGCGGTGGAGATCTCCACGCCGCTGACAAAGAAGATCGCGCAGTTCAGCAAGCTCGTGCTGTGGGTCATCCTCGCGCTGGCGGCGGCCACGTTCGCGCTCGGCGTCGCGCGTGGGGAAAAGCCGGTCGAGATGTTCATGTCCGCGGTGGCGCTCGCGGTTGGCGCGATCCCCGAGGGGCTGCCCGCCGCCGTCACCATCGTGCTCGCCATCGGTGTGTCGCGGATGGCGAAGCGGCAGGCCATCATCCGCAAGCTGCCCGCGGTCGAGACACTCGGCAGCACCACCGTGATCTGCTCGGACAAAACCGGCACGCTCACCGAGAACCAGATGACCGTGCGGGAGATTTTCGCGGGCGGAAAACTCTACGAAGTCACCGGCGCGGGCTACGAGCCAGCGGGCGAACTCCGCCTTGATGGCAATGTGGTGAAACTGCCGGAACATCCCGCGCTCGCCGAGTGTCTGCACGCGGGCGTGCTCTGCAACGAATCGCATCTCGTGCGCGAGGATGGACGGCTCAAAGTGCAGGGCGATCCGACGGAAGCCGCGCTGCTCGTCGCCGCCGGAAAAGGCGGGCTGATTAACACCGACACGCACCGCGCCGTTCCGCGCGTGGACATGATTCCCTTTTCGTCCGAGCACATGTTTCGCGCCACGCTGCACGAGGCGGAGGAAGGCCGCGTCATCTACAAAGTCGGCGCGCTCGAACCAATGCTCGAACGCTGCACCGATGCGCTCGGCGAAAACGACACGCTGGTCGCGCTAGACGGTGCCGCCGTGCATCGCGCCGCCGAGGCGATGGCCGCGCGCGGGCTGCGCGTGCTGGGCCTCGCGCGACGCTGCATGGATGCGGATCACGCCAAGCTCGAACACGCCCACGTCGCCGAAGGGCTGACCTTACTCGGCGTGCAGGGGATGATTGACCCGCCGCGCGATGCCGCCGTCGCTGCCGTGCGCAATTTCAAAGCCGCAGGCATCGCGGTGAAGATGATCACCGGCGATCACCTCGTCACCGCGAGCGCCATCGCGGGGCAGATCGGGCTGAAAGGCATCGAGCAGGACGGAAAGGTCGTCGCGATCTCCGGGAGCGATTTGGAAAAGATCAGCGACGCCGATCTTCCCGACATCGCCGAGCGCACGACCGTCTTTGCCCGCGTCGCGCCCGAGCAAAAGCTGCGGCTCGTGAAGGCGCTCCAGTCGCGTGGCCACATCGTCGCGATGACCGGCGACGGCGTGAACGACGCGCCCGCGCTCAAGCAGGCCGACATCGGCGTGGCGATGGGCATCAGCGGCACCGACGTGGCGAAAGGCGCCGCCGCGATGATCCTCACCGATGACAATTTCGCCAGCATCGAGGCCGCCGTGGAGGAAGGCCGCGGCGTGTTCGACAACCTCACGAAATTCATCGCCTGGATCATCCCGACGAACCTCGGCGAAGCCCTCATGCTCGTGAGCGCCATCGTGGTCGGCCTCCCGCTGCCCCTCGTCCCGCTGCAACTGCTCTGGATCAATCTCACCGACACCCTGCTCGGCCTCGCCCTCGCCTTCGAGCCGAAGGAACGCGATGTGATGAGCCGCCCGCCCCGCCCGCCGGGGCAGCCACTGCTCCCACTCCCGCTCATCATGCGCGCTGGGCTGGTGTCATTCATCATGGTGGCCGGCGGGCTTGGCTTGTTTCTGTGGGAGCTGCGCGTCGAGCAGGCCAGCTTGCCGGTGGCGCGCACCGTCGCCGTCAACGTCATCGTGCTCGTCCAGATTTTCTACCTCTTCAACTGCCGCTCGCTCAAACAAACCCCCTTCGCCATCGGGCTGCTCACAAACCGCTGGGTCATCGCCGGCTCACTCGCGATGCTCGGCGCGCAATTCCTCCTCACCTACCTCCCCGTGATGAACCGCCTCTTCCACACCGCCCCCATCGGCGTCGGCGCGTGGCTGCGCATCGTCGCCGTCGCAGCCATCGCCTTCGTCGCGGTGGAGTTTGAAAAATGGATTCGCCACGGACGCCACCGTGACCACTGCTTTTGCCCCGTAGCCGCTGCCCGAGAGTAGCCGTGGACTTTAAACCCGAACGCCGCAAGTGAGGGCCGAAGGCCCGGATTGATACCCCCGCCACCGCCGCCCGCCTCCTCAAAAACCTACAAAACCAAGCCCAATCCCTAAACATGAAACTCATCCCCGCATAAAGCCTTACACCACAAAACACGAATCTTGTTATTCAAGAGCCGTTTCGGGTTTGGCGCTTTGCATAGACCTCCGGGTAATGGCGCTGAAAGCAGGTCGGACAGATGCCGTGGCTAAAGTCGGCTTCGGTGTGCGCGCAGAGGTAGTCCTCGACGCTGTGCCAGTAGCCGGCGTCGTTGCGGATGCCCTTGCAGTGGGCGCAGATGGGCAGGAGCCCGTGCAGCGTCTTGAGGTCGGAAAGCGCCGTCGCAAGGTCGCCGGAGACCTGCCGCAGCTCCATTTGATTGACCACTCGCCGGGCAAGCGCCGCCAGCGCGTCGCGCTGCTCGGGGCGGAGTTGGCGGGGCTTGCGGTCGATGACGCAGAGCGAACCCAAGCCGTAACCCTCGGGAGTCCGCAGCGGCGTGCCCGCATAGAAGCGTATGTGAGGGCTGCCGGTCACGAGCGGATTGTCGGCAAAGCGCTCGTCGGCAGTGGCGTCCTCGACCACCAGCGTTTCATCGCCGAGGATGGTGTAGGAGCAAAAGGCGTGTTCGCGCGGCGTCTCTGGGGTGTCGAGGCCGAAACGCGCCTTGAACCATTGGCGGTCGGCATCGATGAGCGTGATGAGCGCGATGGGGGTCTCGCAGATGAGCGCGGCCAAACGGGAAAAGTCGTCAAAGGCGGTTTCAGCGGCGGTGTCGAGGATGCGATAACGCCGCAGCGCTTCGAGGCGCTTGGTTTCGTTGCTTGGCTTTGGAACGGTCATTGTAAAAAAGGCGCGCTAGAAACGGCTAACGATTGGATGGCTGACAAATCTGTTGGGATGCTGAAGGGCTTTAGGGGGGCTGATTTGTTGGGTGAATGCGGGTTTGGGCATTCATGGGTGTTAATTTAAGCGCGCAGGGTGGATTTGTGCAACTGAAATGTTGTTCGGTTTGCGCATGGGCGTCTAAATCTTTGGTAAAATGATTTACGACTGGCTCTTTATGAGGGGCGGGCGTCGAGGGAGGGGGTGGGCGTCGCGCTGGGGGTGGGCGCGACGCCCTTGTGTGTGGTTATTGTTTAAGGCACTAGGTGTTCGATGGGGTCGCTCCATTCGCCTTCTAGGTCGTTGGGGCCGATGGCTCGGATTCGGATTTGCACGACGGTGCCGGTGGGGAGGCTTTTGAGGGTGGTGCTGGAGCTGGTGCTTATTTTGGCGTGGGTCCAGGTGCCGCCGGTTAGCTTGGTTTGCAGCTCGTAGGAGCGGGCTTGGGGGATGGGGGGCCAGATGAGGTCGAGCTCGGTGGTTTTGTCGCCAAAGGTGACTTTGACGGTGATGACTTTGGCCATGTTAGTGGTCGTAGTGGGCGCGGCTTTTAGTTTAAAAACGAGCGCGCACACGGCGGGATCGAGTGCTTTCACGGCGTCGCAACCGGCCACTTTCGTGCAGGCGAGGCGGAGGGCTTCCATGGCGTTATTTTTATCCATCGTGGCGGCTTCGGCTTCTTGCTGGCGGATGGCGGCGATGCCTAGTTTGGCCTCGGCGAGGTCGGCAGCCGCGGTGATCTGGGCGGCGGTGGGCTCGGCGCCGGTGAAGGCGGCGGCGTGGTCGGTGAGCCCTTGGGCGATGCTTTGGGCTTTGGTGATGGTTTCGGGTTCGGTGAGCTCTTGGAGCGCGAGGACTACGGTGTTCATTTTGTGGATTATATTGGGGCATCGCCGTTCCAGAGTAGGCCGGGTTGGCCCCATTTGGCTCCCGGTGTGCCCCATTTCAGCTTTGCCATGGTTTGTGTTTGTGTGGGTTTAGGTTGTTTGTTTTCTAGAAAAGGTTCGGTTTTGTGGGAGGGATGGGAGGGTTGGGACGGCTGGGATTTGGCATCTTGCGTGGTGTTTTTCGTCCTTTTTGTCCTTTTTGTTCCTGCGGTCGGTGTTTTCGGGAGTCTCCTTGTGGTTTTTCTCGAAAAAGCTCACTTTGTTGCAAAATACACATTTGCAATGGCTTGTGAGGCAGATTGAACTCAGGACGTGGCATCCTGACATCAGAACGCGGCATCCTGATGTCAGGGCGTAGCAGCCTGATGTCAGGGTGTGGTGCTCTGATGTCAGGGTGTGGTGTTCTGATGTCAGGGCGTGGTGTTCTGATGTCAGGGCGTTGCGTTGTGATGTCAGAACGTGGCAGACTGACATTGGACCATGGCTTTTTAACATCAAGCCGTAGCTCCATGACATCAAGTCGTGGCTTTTTAATATCATGCCGTGGCATACAGAGATTTTGCTAGGGGCGGGACGCGGGGAGGCGGGGACGGCGCTGGTGAGTGCCAGCGAGGCGGGACTAAGGAAGCGGTGTGAGGTGGTCTTCACGGCGCGGGATAGTGCCAAGGAAAGCCGATTTGTCATCAAAAAAAAACTGCTAGAAATCCTCGCCGCGATCTGGCAGAAATCGCTCATGGCATTTGACTCTACTAAACCACAAAACGGCACCGATCTCGACGCGGTGGAAATACGCAATCAACTCAACGCGCTCAATGACCTAATCGCGGCGCAGGCGGCGCAGATCGCGGCGTTGCAGGTGGCGTTGGCCAATACGGCGCAGAATCCGGCGATTGCGCAGATGGCTTTCGGGCTAAGCGACCCGCCTACGCAAGCGCAGCTTCAGGGGATCTACGACCAGCTCAATATGCTGACTAATTTGCTGGTGCGGGTGTAGGCGGGGGTGGGGCGGGCGGGTTTTAAGAGTTCGGAGTTAAGAGTTAAGAGTTAAGAGTTCAGCCGCCCGCAGGGCCTGAGCCACTCGCGGAAGTCTCAACGCCTGCGGCGGGCCAAACTCTTAACTCTTAACTCTGAACTCTGAACTTCGAACTTCGAACGACGCTCTCGAAGCAATAAGGTTCGAAGTTCAGAGTTTGAAGAGGTTCCTTTTATTTCTGAAAGATGGGATAAGAACGAAAGCGTAAGGGCGGGGGGCGTGCATTTTTTTGCGGGAGCTGGTGGAGTGGGGGATGATGAATCGTGATACTGTGATGGATGCTGCGCGGCACGCTGTGGGTGGGGGGCCGGTGCGTGGGGGGATTTCGCGGGGGGAGTGGGTGGGGGCGGGGTTGGTTTTTGCGTTGGCGTTGGTGTTGCGGGTGGTTTTCATTCGCTCTCATGTTTGGAATTCCGATGAGCCGCAGCATCTCCATGTGGTGTGGGCTTGGGCGCATGGGAGGCTGCCGTATCGGGATGTTTTCGATAATCACAGTCCGCTTTTTTCGTGGCTGTGTTCGCCGCTTTTCCGGCTGCTGGGGGAGCGGGCGGACATCGTGGAGTGGATGCGGGTGGCGATGGTGCCGCTGTATGGGGTGTCGGTGTGGTGCATTTACCGGCTGGGGGTGGTGCTTTTTTCGCGGCGCGCGGGGCTGTGGGCGGCGGTGATCGGGGGGGTGTATCCGCCGTGGTTTGCGATCATGGGGGAATTCCGCACGGATGTGTTGTGGACGACGTTGTGGCTGGTGACGTTGGTGATCCTACTCACGGGGCGGCTCACGCTGGGGCGGCTTTTTTGCGCGGGGCTGTCGCTGGGGGCGACTTTTAGCGTCTCGATGAAGACGACGTTGTTGCTGCTTTCGATGGGCGGCGGCGGGCTGTGTGTGGCGGCGGTGGGGCCGTGGCTCCGGTGCATCCCGGCGGCGGGGGGAGGGGAGGAGGTGAGCTTTTGGAAACGGGCGCTGGCTCTGCTGGGCGGGCTGCTGGTGGTGCCGGGGGCGTGGGTGCTTTTCTTTGCGGCGCAGGGGGCATGGGGGGAGTTTTACTACGGGCTGATCACTCATAATATCGTGCCGCGTGTGGATGGGGCGGCGCTGAATTGGACGCGACTGGGGGGGGTGAATCTGGTGCGTTTTGCCATCGGCATCCTGGCGGGCGCGATCTCGATGCCGCTGCTGGCGCGGGATCGCGGGCAGGCGCAGCGGCGGGTGTTTTTCTTTGTGGTGGCGGGGATTTTTTATCCGCTGCTGCACGGCATTTGGCCGGTGGTGACGGCGCAGGATGATATGCCGCACTACCCGCTGCTGGCCGTGGTCATCGCGGGGTTGGGGGTGATGCTCTTTGAGTGGCGCGCTTTCCCGCGAGCGCTGCGCTTCGTGCTGCCGGTGCTGGTCTTTGCGGGGGCTATCGCGGAGTTCACGGTGATGCTTCGCAGGGAGTCCATCCATGACCGGTCGAATCTGAACCGCATCCAGGGCATCCAAGATCTGCTCACGCTGACGGATGCGAGCGACTTTGTGCTGGATGCGAAGGGCAACACGATCTTTCGCGAACGGCCTTACTTTTACGCCATCGAGACGCTCACGGCACAGCGCGCGGCCCGTGGGCTGCTGGCGGATGATGTGCCCGAGCATCTCATCGCGACGCGCACGGCAGTGGTTATTCTTTCCAAACGTATGACGGAACGGACGAAGGATTTTCTGGAGCAAAACTACGTGGGCGTGGGCCACTACACCGTGGCTGGGAAGCATCTCTCGGTCGCGGGGAAATATCTGCCTGCGCCGGATGCGGACGGCGCGATTCGCTTCGACATCGCCCTGCCTCAGCAATACATGCTGCTCACCAAGCACGGTCCCGGCGGCGGCACCCTCGATGGGCTCCCGCTCGGTGGGCCGCGCGAACTGGCCTCTGGGCCGCACATCTTTTGGCCGCCACCACATACTACCGACCACTTCACGCTCCTGTGGAGCCGTGCTTACGAGCGCGGCTTCTCGCCTTTCACCAAAGACTCGCCTGATGATCCCGATAACGAGCGCTGACCGCCTGATGATCCTCGCGCCGCACCCGGACGATGAGTCGCTGGCGACGGGCGGCCTGATCCAGCGGGCGCGCGCGGTGGGGGCAAAGGTGCGAGTGATCATGGCGACGAATGGCGACAATAACCCGTGGCCGCAGCGGATCATCGAGCGGCGCATCTTTGTGAGCCACCACGACCGCGCGCGCTGGGGCGCACGCCGCCGCCGCGAGACGCGCCACGCTTTGCAAAAGCTGGGGGCGGAAAGTGGGGATGCGCTTTTCCTGAATCTGCCGGACCAGGGCATCACGAATCTGCTTTTGCGAGGCAGTGATAATGTGCTGGCGGCGCTGCGCATGGCTTACGAGGTGGAGCGGCCCACGATCCTCGTCATCCCCTCGGCGGATGATAGCCACCCGGATCACAGCGCGCTGCACGTCTTTGCGCGCATGGCGCTGGATGCTCTGCCAGCGGGCACTGTGCGGGTGCTGGAGTTCATCGTGCACCGCTCGCGCGCCCACGCTCCGCTGGAAAAAGTCGCGCTGCATTTGCAGCCGGGCGAGCAGGCGACGAAGCGCGAGGCCATCCTCTGCCACGAGACGCAGGTGAAGCTGAGTCACCGTCGCTTTACCGCCTACGCGCGGCCCGAGGAGCCTTACCAAATCCCCGCCGAGCCCGCCGAGGACTCCGACGTCCACCCCATCCGCCGCGCGTGGTTGGACCGTTTTGCACTGCGCCTCACCATCGCGCCGTATGCGCGCCCGCAGAAGGGGCGGACACTTTCCATCGCGCTGGAGAGCGACACGAGCGGCCATGTGCGCTGGTCGCTGGATCTGCTCACGCGCAGCGGCTGGGGGCATCTGCGCGACGAAATCACCGGCGCGATCCATCGCCGCGCGACGGTGCGGGTGCAGGGTGGAGTCGCCGAGGTGTGCATCCCCATCGCCGGCCTACGCCCCATCACGCACGCCTTTGTGAAGCTCACGCGGCGCAAGTTTTTCTACGACTCGTGGGGCTGGCGAGCGGTGCCTGTGTAGGCGCGAAGGGAGCGCTGAATAAAGCGCCGAAAGAGGCTGTTCCCGTGGCAAGGAGAGCGCGGGGTAGCGCACGCGTCCCGCGTGTTGTTGCCGGCGTCCCGCCGGGAACATCAAGCGTGTGAGAACACGGCCACCCGCGAAACCCGACATCTATCGTGCGATCCTCGATCCTCGGCGGGACGCCGAGGATGACACGCGGGACGCGTGCGCTACCCCACGCATCCCGCTCGCTCGAAAGACGGAAAACGACTCCGAGTGATTAAATCAGCATTTCTTTAGGGCTGCTGGAGCTGGATGAGGTCGCCTTGCGTCGTGCCGGGGAAGTAGCCCCAAGCACTGTTGCTCTTTTGCAGGTAGATGCCGCTGCCTTTTACGGCGCGGGCGCTGACAGGCGTTTTCACTTTCACGAGGAAGGTTCCGAGTGATGGATTCACCGTTCACGCCGAGATGAGCGTGCTGAGGGTGGGTTTGCCGCCCGTGGCGATGGTAGCGACTTGGGGGGACTCCCGGAAACTCAGGCAAGGCACCAACGGCAGTGGCATGGGCGTCTCGCCCATGAGGGAGCGCGACCCACTTGGGCGGGACGCCCAAGCCACTTTCTGCGACACTCGCTGAGTTTCCGGGAGTTCCCTTGGATCGTGCTCGCGAGATCCGCCCCGGTGAGGGTGAGGGTGCAGGCTCCGCTCGGGAGTGTTGTGCCCGCGCTGTAGAAGCTACCATTTACAGTGAGCGTGGTGAGCGCGCCGTTGCGGTTCCATTCGAGTTCGCCAGTGCAGTCGGTGGCGGTGAGATCGCCGAGGGTGAGTTCGCCGCCGATGGTGGTAGCGAGTGTCTTTGCTACGGGGATGTAGAATGAGATGCTACCATTGTCGGCCACGGTGCTGACGGTGACGAAAGTTCTGCCATCTGGCAGGACGCCGAGGATGTTCACTTTACTCATGGCGCGCACGTAAGCACGTAAGTAGCCGCCACCGCGGAGCGAGATGGGGGCGGCTCCGGCGAAGGCTACATTGAGTTGACGCGGTGCGGCACTCGTGGGGCTCTGGCGCAGATTCCCCGTGAGGTTGCCGCCGCCCGTGTAGGCGATGGCGAGGCGGTGGTCGGCGTCTTCCGTGATGCTCAGCGCACCCACGGTGGCAGTGTGCATGGCATTGAGCGTAAATATACCGCCGATCTGGCTCGCCCCCACTCGCACGGCGTAGGTGAAGCGCCCGGTGCCGCTGCGCGTGGTCTGCATCCGTCCGGCAATGGCCCCCGTGCTGTTGTAAAGGAGCCCCGCCCGAGTTTCCGTGTCCTTCCGTGTCCTTCCGTGGATTCAGTCCGATTTCAAACAACAACTTCCTAAAACTACGCAAGTCCTGTCTGCCCCTTATTCTTTCCGTGAAAAATAAGATTGCCAATTTCATAGCTGCTTATTACTACTTTCCCTCCGTGATCCTCATAGACAAAATGCTTCCGACCCAAACCTCCGCACTCGCGGAACGTCGGAACGTCGGAGCATCAATGGATGATCGTTTAAGCGTAGGTTCCGCCGAGTCACGGCTCCGAGCACATTTACTGCGGCACGCGGTGCGCGCAGGGTTCCGCATCGCGCAAAACTTCTTGGGCACTTCCACAAGCCGAGCCCTCAACGCCCGCCTAGTCTCGGACATTGCTGGAAAACCCCGCAACACTCCCAGCCAACTCCCGGACAACGCCCGCCGAGTCTCCGACAACGCCCGCGATTTCTCCGACATCCGG
>JAYVQK010000019.1:0-12028 GCA_043757005.1 Verrucomicrobiaceae bacterium | reverse complement strand
GCATTTAAAAAACCACCTCCGCACCCCCCACCGCTCCCCGCGCGCCGCACCCAGGGACGCCGAACTGCGGCGCAATAGGCCGGGGCGTTGGCAATCCTCTGGTGGTATAAGTCTTTCCTCATTTCGTAGTGAATAGATCGCGAGAATGTGCGCGGATAAGCGATTAGCAATACATTTTTTTGCCGCTGAAAGAGGGGGATCTCGGTCACTAGAAATTAAGAGTTCGGAGTTCAGAGTTCAGAGTTCAGGGCACCTCTGGATAGCGAGCGCTCCGCGAGTGCGGCGCATCGTGCTGGTAAGGATTGGGTGAGTGAGGATCACAATGCGAGGGATAGGGTGTTTTGCTATGGGGGCAAGCAAAATTATTTAGGGGAATGTTGATTTAATCGAACGCCGCGATTGAGGGCCGAAGGCCCGGCTCTATGCCAGCCTTGGGCAACGCCCAAGGGTGATTCGCGGGAGTGATCGAGGGCCGAAGGTCCGGCCCATTTTATCCGGGGGATCGCCGCGATGGATCGGGCCTTTGGCCCTTGGTTGCTCATCGTGTCCAGACCTAGTCCGTCGCTCGTTCCTCGCTTTGGCCTAGGCTGGAATAGCGCCGGACCTTCGGCCCTCAAAAGCGGCGTTCGGGTTCAAAGGACGATGCGCAGATGGTATGAGATGCCCGGACGCGGCGGGAGCACTACGGTTGCCATGTGACGGGGCGCGCCCAGCGGAGGGTATGAGATGCCCGGACGCGGCGGGAGCACTCCGGTGCTTCTTTTTTCTTCCCTGCAAAGGCCCTGCTTCAAAAAGAAGGTTGAGCACCGCTGCTGCTTCGGGCACGTTCACGCTGGTTTTATGCAGAATATTTCGGATCAAATTCAGACGCTTCCCCGCAAGGGAGCGCGCGTGGTGGTGGGGATGTCGGGGGGTGTGGACTCTAGCGTGGCGGCGTGGCTTTTAAAGGAACAGGGCTACGATGTGGTGGGGGTGACGATGAAGGTCTGGCCTCAGGACTGCCTCTCTCGCGCCGAGGATAAGTGCTGTGGGCCGCAAGCCATCGCCGATGCTCGCAGTGTGGCGCACATGGTGGGCGTGCCGCATTACGTGGTGGATGAATCGGTGAATTTCGAGCGCACGGTGATTGATTATTTTACCGAGGAATACCAAGCCGGGCGCACGCCGAATCCGTGCGTGATGTGCAATGAGAAGGTGAAATTTGGCAACCTGTGGGGGAAGGCGAAAGCCATCGGCGCGGAGTTCATCGCCACCGGGCACTACGCCATCACCGAGCACGCGGTGGATGCCGCCGGGCAGGTGGTGAGCACGGTGCTGCGCAAGGGGCGCGACCCGCGCAAAGACCAATCCTATTTCCTCTTCAGCCTGCGCCAGGCGCAGCTCAAGCAAGTGCTACTGCCGCTCGGCGCGATGGAGAAGACGGAGATCCGCGCCATCGCTCGCAAGATGGGGATGAAGACGGCGGACAAGGCGGACAGCCAGGAAATCTGCTTTGTCCCCGGCAATGACTACAAGGCGTTCCTAAAATCTCACATGGGCGAGGGCGAGTTTCACCCCGGTCGCATCCGCGATAAATCGGGGCGCGACTACGGCGCGCACGAGGGCATCGAGATGTTCACCATCGGCCAGCGCAAAGGGCTGCCGGGCGGGTCGCCAAAGCCGATGTTTGTCATAGATCTAGACCCGGCGACGAGCAGCGTGATCGTGGGCGAGGCGGAGGATTTGATGACGGAGAGCTTCACGATGGATCACTGCTCGTGGCACGGCGTGGGCGCGGAGGCTTTCGAGGCCACGGTGAAAATCCGCTACGGCCACGCGGGCACCGCCGCCACGATCACGCCCGGTGAAAATGGCGAAGCCCGCGTGCGCCTGCACACCCCGCAACGCGCGGTGACCCCCGGCCAAGCCGCCGTGTGCTACCTCGGCGACCGTGTGCTCGGCGGCGGCTGGATCGCGCGCCAAGTAGCCGTCGCCCCCAGCACTGAGGCCGTTTCTTTTTCCTAAAATATGGGACACGAACACTGCGAGGATGAGCACTGTGAGGAGTGCGATGGGAGCATCACACTCGATGCGGATGCGACGGTGATGCTGACGACTCTTGCCGACGCCGATACCGCGCGCGCCGTGGTGCGCCAGCTCGTCGAGGAGCGCCGCATCGCCTGCGGCAGCATCGTCCCCGGCGTCGAGAGCATCTACTTTTGGAAAGGCAAAGTGCAGCAATGCGCCGAGGTCCTCGTGATCCTCAAAACCAGCGCCGACGGCTCTGACGCAGCCCAAGCGCGCCTCCGTGAGCTGCACCCTTACGAGATCCCCGAGATCCTCCAGCTCCCCGTCTTCGGCGCATGGCCGCCGTATCTGGAATGGCTGCGCGCAAGCGTGGCGGCACAGCCAGAGCCCCATGCAGGCTGAGTTTTAGATTTTTAAAAATGGTGTGAACCCTACTCAGTGATGGCCACTTCTTCACTGCTCGGGCAGTTCGATTTCAGGCGGGAGCTCGGCGATGGTTGCGCTGGGGGCTGGGTTTTCGACGAGGTCGTCCGCTGTGAAAAGTTTTCGATCCGGGCCGGCGGAGCGAATCTCGAAAGCGAGATTTCCGCGCGGATGGATGAAGTAAGGGGTGCCGAAGCGGTCGCGGAGGCGACCATCGGCACCGAGTGCTGGATGATCGGGCAACAGGAGGACGAGTTTCATCGGGTTATTACCGATGAGGACGCGGGCGAGATCGGAGTCGTTGCCGATGGGGCGGCCTGGGCGGTTTTTTAAAAATCGCAGATACTGCCGCAACATCCCGTGCAGCACGGCGACATCTTGTGCGGCGGTCGAGTCCGGCGCGTTGAGCTGCGTGGAGAGGCTCGTGGCGATCCGTCGGGATTTGGGCGCGGGCGTGGGGGTGGCGGACGATTTCGCCTGCGGGGCGGCGGCGACTTGTGGATGCGGCGTTTCCTTTTCAAATGCCACTGCTGGCTGACTTGGAGAAGGCGCGGGTGGGTTTAGAAAATAAAAAGAACTGGCGGCGATGGCGGCGAGCGCGAGGGCGGCGGCGGTTTTTTTCATCGAGCGCAGCTACGGGAGGAATCCGAGGGGTTTGCTGCTGCTCGCGATGTCGTAGAAGTTGCCGATGTTGGGGAGCACGAGGTGGAGGTCCGATTTCGGCACGCCGAACCACAGCGCCATTTCTGCAAAGAAAGTATCCACCGCAATCTGCGGGATGAGACGCCCGCGATCTACGTCGAGGGGATTGCCAGCGAAGAGGCTCGGGTAATTGCCGTAGATGCGATTGCCGTTCACTGCGCCGCCCACGACGAATTGATTCCCACCCCATGCGTGATCCGCGCCGTCGTTATCGGTGGTGAGTGTGCGGCCAAAGTCGGACGCGGTGAAGAGCGTCACTTTATCCTGGAGGCCAAGTGCCGCGAGGCAGTCGTAGAAGGCTTTGATGGCGGCATCCACTTCCGGCACCATCTCGGCGTGCGCGGCGATGACGCCGTCGTGCGTATCCCAGCCGCCGCGATCTACGAAGAAGGTCTGGCGATTATGCCCCAGCGCGCCGTGGCTGGCGATGGTGCGTGCGATCATGCGGAGCTGCGAGCCGAGGTAGGTATCTGGGAAAGTGACGCTCGCTGGGAGTGTGACGTTGGTCGCTTCGTTGAAGAATTTATAGGCATCAATGGCGTCCACTTTCTTCGCGGTGAATGACTGACTGAGGAGGTGCTGGTAGTGGAAGCCGAGCTGCGAATCCACGGCCTTCGTGCGCAGTCCCGTGAGGCTGCCGAGGTCGGTATTCGTGGCGTCATAGCCTTCGAGCCCGACTGCGCCGTCGGTGCTGATGGTGTATTCCAATGTGTTCTCTCCGCTTTGCCAAATGTTCGACCCAGCGAGGGAGATGTTCATCGAGACTTTGTTGTTTGTATTCATCGATTGCAGCAGATCCGCCGCGCGCCCGGCCCAGCCACGCGCGGAGCGGATGTCGGGCGTGGAGGTGTGCCATTGTTCGATTTGGTCTTCGTGCGAATACAAATTGCGAGGCAGCCGTTTCAGACTGTTATCGTAGTCGTTCTTGGTGACGGGCTCAACGAGCGTGCCGACATTGGCGATGAACGCGGCCTTCCCCGCATCGAACAAACTCTGCACGCCCGTGAGCCCTGGATGCAGGCCGAGGCTGAGGCCTGCCAGGCCCGTGGGGCTGATGGGTAAAAGACTCGTCCGTGGGAGCGCGATGCCGCCGCGCACGGTGGCGTATTCCGCGTGTTCCGTGATGCCTCGCGGGACGAGGAAATTAAAAGTATCCGCACCGCCCGAAAGGAAAACGCAGACGAGCGCCTTGTAGTCCGTGGGCGTCGGCAGGGCGGCGGCATTGCTGACGAGTTTTAAATTCAGCAGCGTGCTGAGAATGGGCAACGAGCTGATGGCGGCACAATTTACCTGACCGAGGAAGCGACGGCGTGAGATGGAGTTTTGCATGGTCGTAGTGATTGGTGATTAGCGGAGGATTCCGAATTCCGGCGAGGTCGATATGAGGTAAACGGCCATTCGCACGCGCTCGGTGCGCCAGCCCCGATTCGTGTCGCTCATGGCCTGCACGGTTTCGCGGATGACTTGGTGTTGCTCATTCGGCAACGTGCCGCCGGTGAGCAAGAGATCGAGCCGACGGAGCAAAGCGGGCACGTCTCGCGCGAGTGCCGTTTCTTTTTCAAAGTTCAGCTTCACGACCTCTCGCTCGTGATCCACGTAGTAACGATTCAGCCCGTTCTCGATGGCGAAGAAATAGAAATTGGGCACCGAGGTTGCGGTGACTGCGTTGAGGATTTGGAACTCCGGCGCGACCAGCCCGGCATCATTCACCGGGCCCGCGGGCGAGTAGCCGGGTTTGAAGAAATTGAAGACCGTCGGCGAGGAAAGCGGCTGCTGAAAATGCACCTCCTGAAGATTGCGCCCGAGATCAAAGCGCCCGTTTGCAGCCTTGGCTTTGAAGGCCCGAGCGAGGTTCACTGTGCGGAGGTAGGGCTCTTTCATTTTCCCCGAGGCATTCTGCGCAGCGAACTGCATCTCGCGCGCCTCGGGATCCAGCAGGATGGCGCGGACGACCGCCGCTAAATCTCCACGCACGCCGCTGCCATTATTGATGAACTTTGCCGTCACGCGCCCCACGTAAGCAGGCGAGGGATTCGAGGTGACGAGCTTTTGGATGAGTTGTTTGCTGATGAAAGGCGGGCAGCTCGGGTGGTTGAAAAGCATATCCATCACCGCATTAAAATCCGCCAGCCCAGCGGTGCCCACGTCTGGATCGCTCGCAGTGCGCGCGGGCAGCGTGAGCCCGTTCAGCAAATGCTTCACGGTGACATCGTGGAACTCATCCCACATCCGCATCGGCGCGGTGAAATTTTCCGGCGCGTCGTAAAAATCGTTCGCTTTCGGCCCGCCAAATCCAAAGCCAGTCATCACCTTCGCCATGCTCTCGATCTCGGTGTTCCCGTAGTTCGGGATCGGCTTGTTGTTGCCATCGAGCTTCGGCGTGCCGTCGTCGTTTAGCTGCCAGAGCCCGATGGCGAAGAGCTGCATGATCTCGCGGGCGAAATTCTCATCCGCAAACGTGCCCGCATCCGGGTCGCCTTTTTCATTCCCGAGATGATTTAGGTAAATGCCCATGCACGGATGCGTGGCGACGCTGGCGAGAAGCGTGCGGAAGTTCCCGAACGCATTTTTCAACAACACGTCGTAATAATTCAGCATTCCAATGGGGTTGTTTTGCAAATCATCCACGTGATCCGAGATGACCATGATCTCGCTCAAAGCAAAGCCCACACGCTGCCGGAGCGGGTCTGCGTTCTCCGCCGTGGACATCGCGCGCCGCCACCACGAGAGCATCTTCATGTCGCTGGAGGCCCCGTCTTTCAGCCCCCGCGCCAACAAGTCGAGATAAGGCTGCTGCAAGCCCACAGGCCGCTGGATCTGATCCGTGATCCATTGCTCAAAGCCCCGCCGCATCACCTCCGCCACGTTGGCAAAATTCGCGTTCGGCCCAAAGGCCGCTTGATTCAAAAAACGGATCGCCGACTTCGCGCACGGCTTCGGGGAGGGATTCGTGAGCAGCAGCGAGGCCATGCGTTCAGACTTCACTTTGCCCAGCTCGTAGTCCACGCTCTCGGCGAGCGTGACGACGATGCTCTTCACCGCCTTGCTCATCGTCTGCCCCGTCGGCACCAGCTCCAGCCACGCCTCGCGCTCACCGGCGGGGATCGTGATCGTCCCGGCATCGGCCACCGTGTAATCGGTCGTAGTGATCGCACTCCCACCCAGCGTGAAATTTACCACCAACGCTGCACCCGTCGTCTGCCGGTGAAAGGCGACGACACCATTGGAAGGCCACCCCTGCCGGATGTCTCCATCCACCAAAACCAACGTGACCGTCTCCCCCTCCACTCGCACCGCGGAAAAGAACAGGCCTATAAAGCCAAAGACTACGGTGCGAAGAAAATGTGCTGTTTTCATACTCGCTGGAAAGAAGCGAAATCCGCGCCCTTTGCTACAACTTTATCGTGGAGTCGGAGAGGCGTTCGCGGATGGGGGTGAGGATGACCATACCGACGGGGTCGCCGGGGAGGTGTTGGGCGAGATTGAGGAGGAGGAGCACGGAGAAGACGGATGCGGGGGTGCGCCCGGCTTCCACGGCGAGTTCGTCATACGAGACGCGCGTTCCTTTTCCCAAAAGGAAGGCGAGGGCGGGGGCGCAGGCGCGGGCGTCGGCCTGCGAGGCGGCATACGCGCAGAGGCTGCAACGCCAAGCGCCAAAGAGGGCGGCGGGGGCGATGGTGGCGATTTGGACGAAGATTTTCGCGAAGCTGCCGGTGGTCTTTGGGCTGATTAAATTGAGGTTGCTCACGAGGGTGCCGCCGGGGAGTGAGATGCGCCACGGGGGCTTGCCGTCCACGGTGTCTATGACGAGCACGGAGAGCCGCTCGGCGTCGTGGCGCGGGTAGCGGAGGAAGATGGCGGCGAGGGTGCCCCATGCGATGCACTGATAGGCGGTGCGCCCGGCGTGGTCCCCGATGACGAACCAGCTCGCGCCATAGACGATGCCGTAGGTGACGACGGTGGCGAGCACTCCGCCCACCCACAGCAGCGCGGCGAAGATGGCTTCGCTGGTGAGGGTGCTGAGGCGCTCTTTTTCGAGGAAGTCGGCAAGTTCGCGCTCAGTGGGCATGGTGCGGTGTGTTTGCTAGAGCGCGATCTCTACGCGGGTGCCTGCTTTCATAAGCGTTGCGGGCTGCTTCACGGTCTTGTCGGCGGCGCGCACCTCAATGGTGTAGTCGCCGAGGAAGCCGCGCACTTTCGCCGTGCCGCTGGCGTCGGTCTCCACATCGGCGCTCGTCCACCACTCGTGGAAGACCATGTCATACCACGCCTTGCCCGCTGGGCGGAGGAGCCAGTCTTTGCGCCAGCTTGCGGCGTTCGGTATCCAGTGGCGCGTCTCCCAAAAGCCCCATGTCACGATGCCGATGGTCGCGGGATGCGCAAAGACGGCGGTCATCAAATCGCGCGTGTAGTCGGCCTGCGCGTCGTCTTCCCACACGTCTATATCCATCTCGGTGATTTGGATGGCGAGGCCGAGCGTGGCGAAGCGATCCAGCACTTTCCACAGCCGCGGCGGGGGCGTGAGTTGGGCGTTGAAGTGCCCCTGCATCCCGATGCCCTGCACGGGTGCGCCCGCGTCGAGGAGAGCGCGGATGGTATTAAAGTAATGGTCTTGGTGCGCCTGCCCGGTGCCGCCGTGGGAGAGGATGCCGTAGTCGTTGATGAAAAGGAGGGGCTTCGGATCGAGTTCATGCGTCAGTTTGAAAACGTCGGCGAGGATGCCGTCGCCGAGCACTTTTTGCACGTCGGTGTTGGTGAAGGGCTCGTTCACCACGTCCCACTCGGCGAGCTGGCCTTTGAAAGTGCTCACCTCCTCGCGGACGTGATCGAGGATGCGCGTGCGCAGCGCCTCGGCGGGCAGTGTGGCCAAGTCTTCGGGCAGGTTTTTCCACCCCGGCCACAGTAGGCAATGCCCGCGCACGGCCATTCCTGCGTCGCGGAGCCATTGCACGGAGTCCTTTGCCAGCTTTGGATTGCGCGTGAAACCATCCCACTTGAGATCGTTTTCCAGCACCACTTTATTGAAGGAGCGGGCGATAACCTCGCGATACATCTCGGCGTCCGGCCCTTCTTTGAAAAGCATATCCCCCGCGACGGCGCTGCCAAAACCGTAGGCGTGCTTTTGCATCCGCACGGCGACCTTTGCGCCCGGCACCGCTTTGCCGCTGGCGTCGCGCACGACCACGGTGAGGTCGCCTTTGCGCGTCTGCTCAATGCGCTCGGCGGCCTCCTTGCGCCAAAGCGCGTCGGCCTCGCGGCCTTGATAGGTGAGCGGCGTGTAGGGCAGCTCGCGTTGGCCGATCTGCTTGCCGTAGTCCAGCAGTTGCAGCCCGCCGATTTCCACCGCCTGCGGATCGTAGCCTGCATGGAAATGCACGATCGCCTCGCCTGCCGCGTAGTCTTCCTTGCTCTCCATCGGCACGTAAAATTTCGCCCACTTCGCGGACACCTCGAACGGCATATCTCCCGACTTTTCATACGGCTCGCGGCCCAGCTCAAAGATGAACGCGCTCTGCGCCGTCCCGCCCACTCCTGGCTGCACGGCGCGGGCGTAAAAGACCGCCAGCATCGCGTCGCCTTTCTTCACCGCGCGCGTCGTCTTCACGGTCGTTTGCAGGCTCCACGGATTGGGCTGGAGCCGCGCCGTCGTCATTCGCAGCGCCTTGGTGAATCCCGGTGCCGCCTCCACCTCCACCCACTCCGAACGCCCGCTGGCAGAGTCTTTGCCGATGCTCCCGCTCATTTGCTCCAGCGCGTTCTCCGCCAGCACGGGGACGCCCGGCGGGAGCTTCGCAAAAAGCGCATCCTGCTCGGCGATGCCAGCGAGGAGTGGAGTGGTAGCTAGAAAAAATGGAGCGAGGAGCGCGGCGAAAACTTTCATAGAGCGGCGCACCGTAACGGCGTGTTTTTTTCCGTAACGCAAAATTTTCGTAGCGATTGATTGCGCCCGCTCGCGCTTTTCCGTATTCGCGCCGCCTACATGCAGCAACAGCCTTGGGACATCCCCGCCGCCACCGCACTCTACAACATTGATCGTTGGGGAGGCGGCTACTTTGGTATCAACGAAAAAGGACACGTCCAAGTGTTCCCCACGCTCGATACGGGCACGCCCATTGACATCATGGAAGTGGTCGCCGAAGCGAAAGAGCAGGGACTGAATTTCCCGATGGTGCTGCGTTTTCAAGACCTCCTGCGGCATCGCGTGGAGACGATCAATCGCGCCTTTGGCAGCGCCATCGAGGAGTTCAAATACCA
Organism: Verrucomicrobiaceae bacterium; assembly: GCA_043757005.1. Lineage (GTDB taxonomy): Bacteria > Verrucomicrobiota > Verrucomicrobiia > Chthoniobacterales > Chthoniobacteraceae > SXWH01. Next base: position 2,641 of record JAYVQK010000019.1, on the reverse strand, counting down.
GAACGTCTATCGCGGAGTTTTCCCGATCAAAGTGAACCAGCTCCAGGAAGTCGTGGAGGAGATCGTGTCGGCGGGAGAGCAGTTCCATTTCGGCATTGAGGCAGGCAGCAAGCCCGAGCTTCTCGCCGCGCTCGCCATTCATCGCGACCCGGAATCCCTCGTGATCTGCAATGGCTACAAAGACGTGCAGTTCATCCAAAACGCGCTGCTCGGCACCCGCCTCGGCAAGCGCGTGATCCTTGTCGTAGAAAAACTGGAGGAGCTGCAAACCATCCTCGGCGTCGCTAAAGATGTGGGCGTGGAGCCGTGGATCGGCGTGCGCGTCCGCCTGCTGGCGAAAGGCGCGGGCAAGTGGGCACTGAGCGGCGGAGAGAACGCGAAATTCGGACTCAGCACCGCCGACCTCGTCGCCGCCAGCGATATGCTGAAAGCGGTGGGCCTCGCGCATTGCCTCAAGCTCGTCCACTTCCACGTCGGCTCGCAGGTGCCCGACATCGGCTCGATCAAACGCGCCGTCCGCGAAGCAGCCCGCTTCTACACAAAGCTCACGAAGCTCGGGCACCAGCTCGGCTACCTCGATTGCGGCGGCGGACTCGGTGTGGACTACGACGGCTCGCGCACGGCGTTCGACAGCTCGACGAATTACACCCTGCAAGAATACGCCCGCGACGTGGTCTGGAATATCCAAGAGGTCTGCGACGATGAAAAAGTCCCCCACCCCATCATCGTCAGCGAGAGCGGGCGCGCTATCGTCGCGCACCATTCCGTGCTCCTAGTCGAGGCATTTGGCAGCATCGAAAAAGAACGCGAGACTGTCACCGTCGAGCCCAAGGAAGGCGACACGCGCCTCGTCACCGAGATCCTCGAACTCAAGCGCGCTCTCACGCGGCTGAACCGCATGGAGACTCTGCACGACGCGCAGGAGGTGAAGGAAAAAACGCAGGCGATGTTTGATCTCGGCCTATTGGAATTAGATGCGAAAGCCCGCATTGAGACTGTCTTTTGGCAGATCAGCCGCATGGTCGTGGAGCACTCGGCGGGCATGGAATTTATCCCCGAAGAAGTGAAGGAACTCGAAATCTCCCTCGCCGATCAATACGTATGCAACTTCTCTGTTTTCCAAAGCCTGCTAGACCACTGGGCGCTCGGCCAGCTCTTCCCCATCATGCCCGTGCATCACCTCGACAAAGCGCCTGATCGCCAGGCGACCATCGTGGACATCACCTGCGACTCGGATGGTAAAGTGAGCAAGTTCATTGATCTGCAAGACGTGAAAGACACGCTCCCTCTGCACCGCCTCGTGCCCGGCGATCCTTACTATATAGGCTTCTTCCTCATGGGTGCCTACCAGGACATTATGGGCGATCTGCACAATCTCTTTGGTCGCGTGAACGAGGCCCACGTCTTCCTCGATGAAGATGAAGACTGCGGCTGGTATATCGAGGAAACGCTCGAAGGCAGCACCATCGCAAATGTCCTCAGCCTCACCCAATGGGACGAAGCCGAGCTGAATCGCCTGATGAAAGCGCAAGTGGATGCCGCCATCAAAGGCGACCGCCTCAAGCCCGCCGAGGCGATCCGTTTGCTGAACAGCTACGAGAAGGCGCTCAAAGGCTACACGTATCTGCACTTCAAATAGCTGGAGCGGCGGAATGATACCATCCCCTGCGAATATACAGACAGGGGATGGTATTATCCGGCGGCTTCCACGCACTGCGCACCTACCCGCGTTTCAGCCGTGCCCCCACGCGGCGCAGAAGTGTGGGCTTCTTCACCCGGTCGCGCAGGCAGAGCCAGACTTGCGCAGGCGCGGGGGAGCGGAAGATGTCCTCCGGCGCGATATTCTTTGCGGAGAGCCCCGGCGCAGGATCGAGCCCGGCCTTGCGCAGCACGTGCGCGACGAACGCCGAGCAATACACCGAGTGCGCGTTATCCAGAGGATTGGGCCGCGCGCGCATCCCAGGGCGGCGGATGGCGATGAGTGTGCCGAGTAGCTCGCGCAGCGCATAGCGCACGCGGCCCGCGACCATGCCGAGAGACTCGGCCATGACCGTGGCCAGCGCCTCTTCGCCGAGGCCAAAGTCCATCACCGCCAGACTCACGCTCTGCGACTCGTCCCAAAATTTCTCCAACCGATTTTCCTGCACGCCGAGGCGGATGTGTTTGCGATGCACATCGAGGTCGCTCTCCACGACCCAGTGGTGCCCATCCATCCGCCGCCCCTGCATGAGGAAAGCATGCGTCCACCGCCCCGTCTCCCCCTCCTCTGTCAGCGAACGCTGCGCCCGCGCGATCCCTCTGCTGATGATGCACGCGCCGCTCGCCAGCCCCACACGCCCCGGCGCCGCGTAGGTTTCGAGGAATTCGCGATTCGATAATCCGGTGACGAGCTGCGGTTCATTCATGGTGCGGCGGAGCGTCACTGCCCCGCTTCATTTTCGCAATACCCCAGTATTTGGCAGTGAGCAATTTTGAACCACGAGGGGCACGAAGAGCACAAAGAGGAGGGATAATGCAGACATCCTCCCTTGTGTTTCCTTCGTGCCCTCCGTGGTTCAAATCCAAACCTCACCACTGCGCCGCGCGCCCCCACTTGACTCCACGCCGTTTCTCCCTCCATTCTCTGCCTTCATTTGAAAAC
>JAYVQK010000018.1:0-12059 GCA_043757005.1 Verrucomicrobiaceae bacterium | reverse complement strand
CTGCAAATGCGCGCGATCCTTGTGTAGGACACGATAGGAGAGGTTTGCGCGGTTGAAGCTACCGACGAAGACGTGCTCGCCGTTGAAGCGCAGTTGCTTGACGATGTCGGCCTTCACTCGCTCGGTCGCCGTGGCGGTGAGCGCCATAAAGGGGACGCCGGGCAGCTCCTTTCGCAGCCGCGCGATCTGGCGATATTCCGGGCGGAAATCGTGGCCCCATTCCGAAATGCAGTGCGCCTCGTCAATGGCAACGAGCGTGACATTCCACTCGCGGAGCTTTTGCAAAAACGAATCCACCATGAGCCGCTCGGGCGCGACGTAGAGCAGGCGGAATTCGCCATTGTAGAGCCCGCTCAAGCGCGCGCGTGCCGCTTTTTCGCCGAGGGTGGAATTTAGAAAAGTCGCGGCGACACCCGCTGCTGTGAGCGCGTCCACTTGGTCTTTCATCAGCGCGATGAGCGGGGAGACGACGACGGTGAGGCCGGGGCGGACTAAGGCTGGGAGCTGGAAGCAGAGCGATTTGCCGCCACCCGTGGGCAGGAGCGCGAAGACATCCTGCCCATCGAGCGCCGCCTCGATGATCTCCTCTTGGAGCGGGCGGAAGGTGTCGTAGCCGAAGACGCGCTTGAGTGTGGAGCGAAGGATTTCTTTCAAAGTGGATGCCGTGTTTTCCTACTGCGCGTTGAGCGAGCGGAGGTATTGCCAGATTGCTTCAAACTGCTCCACGGCTTTGCCGCCGAGCACATCGGTGAGCTGCGTGGCCACGCCGTCTTCGCTAAATTTCGGCATCTTCGTGTCGGCATCTATACGCAGCGGCGCGAGCAGCCAGCGATGGTAATAGGCTTTGCGGATGCGCTCGCTGGTGGTGCCGAGATTGATGCCCGGTGCCTCGAAGACCGCCGTGGCGGCGACATCTTTCACGCCGTGGCAAGTGGTGCAATTAAAGCCGCCGTCGGCACCGATGAGCTTCTCGCCGATAGCGGCCTTCGCTTTATCCACCGCCGATTCCGGCTCGTCCACGAGCGGCAGCCCGTGCTGATGGGCAAAGCCGTTCGAGATGCCGCCCGCTGGCGCTCCAAAGCCGGGCATCCTCGCGGCGAGCCACGGGCGCGGCTTGTAGGGCGCGGCTCCGGCGATGAAGGCGCTCATCCAGCCGGTGTTCAGCTTTTCGCCGAGCCATGTGAGATGCGGCAGGGCCGTGCCCGCGATGGGCGAGCCTTCGAGCTGCTCGGTCGGCGCGGGTGCGGCGTTTTGCAGGGCGGACATCTCGGACTCCACGAGCTGCCAAGTGCTTTGCACGCCATCGCGCGGATGGCAGGCGGTGCAATTCATGTGGCGCATTTGCCGCTCGGCGAACTCGGCGAAGACATCCTGTTTGAGCGAGGTAAAGTCCGTTTTTACAAAAGCACGGAGCGCCTCGCGCTGGGCGGGCGTGAAGCCAAAATCCGGCGCAGTGCCGGGCGCGTCGGCGAGGCAGCCTTTGTCTGGAGCCTTTGCCAGAGCGGCGAGAGCGGCGGCTTTCAGCCCGGACTTCTCGGTGCCGGGGAGCGTGTGGCAATTCACACAACCCACGCTCGCGACGAGCGCCTTGCCCTTCCCGGCGTCGCCTTTGGTCGCGGGAAATTCCGTCTTCGCACTGCCGAGGAGATACGCGGTGAGCTGCGCGGCTTCGGGATCGGTGAGGCGGAAATTTGGCATCCGTGTCCACGGCGAGTGCATCCCCGGCATCTTGAGAAACTCTAGCAACGCCGCTGGTTGAAACTTGCCCCGCACTTGTGCCAGCGGGATGCGCGCCTGCTCGTCCTTTTCGGAAAAATCGGGCGTCGTGTGGCAGGCGATGCAGCCGAGATTGGCAAAGACGCCGCCGCCAGCGAGCGCCGCGCCTTCCTCTGCCAGAGCCTTTGCAGGCGCGCCGAGCGTGCTGAGGTAGGCGGCGATGTCGGCGGTTTGCTCGGGCGCGAGCGGGAGATGCGGCATCGTGGCATCCGAGCGGACGGCGCGCGGATTTTGCACCCACGCGGCGAGCCACGGAGCTTGGAATCGCGCCCCCGCATCCACGAGATCTGGAGCGGTGGCGAGCAGCTCGGGCATCCCCGTGCCATCGCTGGCCACGAGCGCGCCCGCATCGTGGCAAGCAGTGCAGTGGCGCGTGGCAAAGAGCATCCGCCCCTCACGCATTTGTTCGCCCGCCGTGGCGGCTGGCGCGGCGAGATGCGTCCACGCTGTCGGCGGCACGAGCTCGCGCGGGAAGTCTTTACTCGACCAATTAAAACGGAGCTGCGCGTCTTCTTCGCCATCGCTGAGATACTCGATCAGCACGGCGTTTGCGCCTTTGTTGAGCTGCACCGTTTTGTCCGCATATTGCGCCGCTGCTGCGCCCGCCGCATCGAGCACGGGCTGGCCGTTGATGCTCACTTTCACCTGCCCGCGCACTTCCACGCTAAACGTGTATTCTGCGCGCAAAGAAGAATCTATCTGCCCCGCAAACGCCGCCTTAAACGCGCCCGCTGGTAGGAAGGGAGTCGCTGGCGAGCCCTTTGGCACATAGAGCGCCGCGAGCCGCGCGGTGCGGGCGTCTGTTTTGCCTGCGGCAGAAAAAGTGACCGATAAACCGGGTAACGCGGTCTCTCCGAAAAGGAGCGTCGGCACAGCGAGAGCGAGTAGTAGCATTGAGCGCATGAAGCGGCGGAAGGTGCCGAGAGACGTGCCCATCGTCAACGCGGCAGGAGGGCGGTATCCTATCGCCCCTCCGCTCGCGCTTTCCGCGCTTCGAAGATGGGTGAGCCTTGCGATAGGTGAAGAGTCCGCTTGTTTCGGCGGTAGGGTTTGGGCAATCGTGCGCTCTATGTTGGCGTCGCTCCGTATCCGCAATCTCGCACTGGTCGAGGAACTCGAATGGCTGCTCGGCCCTGGCTTTATCGCTGTGACGGGCGAGACGGGCTCGGGCAAAAGCATCATCGTGGGCGCGCTGAAACTCGTGCTCGGCGAGCGCGCGGATAAATCGCTGATCCGCGCGGGGGCGGAGACTTGCTCGGTGGAGGCGGTCTTTCACCCAGCCGATGCCAAGCGTCTGAGCGCATGGCTCGAAGAGCAAGGCGTAGAGCCGTGCGAGGAGGGGCAGCTCATCGTGAAGCGGGTCTTTGCGACGGCGGGGACGAATCGGCAATTCATCAACGGCAGCCCCACGACGCTCGCGGTCTTAAAAGAACTCGGCGATGGGCTGGTGGATCTCCACGGGCCGCACGATCACCAATCGCTGCTCTCAAATGAGCGGCAGCTCGACCTGCTGGATTCCTTTGCCGGAGCCGCCGCGCTGTGCGCGAAATACACGGAGCAATATCGCGCGCTGAATCGTCTGAACGCAGAGCGCGAGGGGCTGGCGAGTAATGAGGCGGCGCTAGAGCGGGAGCTGGATTTATTGCGGCATCAAGTCGGCGAAATCCAAGCCGCCGCGCTCGTGCCGGGCGAGGAAGAAGAGCTGACTGCGCGCTACACGGTGGCCTCGAATAGTCGGCGGCTGCTGGAGCTTTCCACCGCCACGCTCGGGCGGCTCGTGGAGTCGGACGAGGCGGCAATCACACGACTGAACGAAGCAGGGCGGCTGCTGCGGGACTTGGAGCGGGTGGATCACGGAGCGAGTCGTTTTTCCGATGCGCTGACGCGCGGCCTCGCGGAGATCGAAGAGCTGGCGAGCGACTTGCAGCGTTACGCCGAAGACCTCGACCTGGAGCCCGGCGCGCTGGCGGAGATGGAGCAGCGGGTGTCGCTCTTTGAGACGCTCAAGCGCAAATATGGCGGCACCATCGCCGATGTGATCGCTTTCGGCGAAGCCGCCGCCGCGCGGCTGGAAAAGATCGAGTCGCGTGGCGAAGAGATCGAGCGGCTGGGGCGCGAGCTCGTGAAGCAGCGCAAGACGATGCTGGAGACCGCCGCGAAGCTCACCGAGAAGCGCACCGCCGCCGCGCCGAAATTGGCGAAGAGCGTGACGGGGCACTTGCGGGATTTGGGCTTCAAGAAGTCGGATTTTTCAATCGCGCTCGCCGCTCTCTCCGAGCCCGGTCCGCACGGCGTGGAGAGCGTGGAGTTTGTCTTTGCGCCAAACCCCGGCGAGCCCGCGAAGCCGCTCAAGGCCATTGCGAGCAGCGGCGAAATCTCTCGCGTGATGCTGGCTGTGAAGTCGTCGCTCGCTGCGCAGGACACGATTGCGCTGCTGGTCTTCGACGAAATTGACGCCAACGTCGGCGGCGAAATTGCTCACGCCGTGGGTGCAAAAATGCGCGCCATCGCAGGCGAGCGACAAGTGCTCGCGATCACCCATCTCCCACAAGTGGCGGCGACGGCGAAAACGCAGTTTGTCGTGAGCAAAGACATCGTCGCCGGTCGCACTATCTCGACGCTCACAGAAGTCTCCGGCACCGCCCGCGCCGAGGAAGTCGCGCGGATGCTCGGCGGCAAAGGCGAATCCGCTCTGGCTCATGCAAAGACGCTCCTCAGCGCGTAAGCAGCCGCTCCTGCTGGCAGTCATTCTCGCCGCTTCGCTGGCCTGCGGCGAGCCAGCGAACCCCAAGATCATTGAGCGATACAAAGCGATGCTCGCGGCGAATCCTGCCGAGGGAGTCGCGCTGGAGCGCCTGTGGCAATCAGTCGTGGAAGCCGGCACGACCGAGCAACTGCTCGCCGAATACCAGCACAGCAAGACCTTCGCCGCCGACATGATCCTCGGTCATCTGCTACGCAAGGCAGGACGCGATGAGGATGCGGTGGATGCCTTCAAACGTGCCGCCGCAAAGGACGCGCGCAGCCCGCTGCCATCGCTCGCTTTAGCCCGGATGGAAAGTGACCGCACCCATCCTCGCGACGCTGCTGACTGGCTGGAGAGGGCCGTGCCGTTGCTCGATAAAACCGACGCTCGCCTGCCCGAAACACTCATGCAGCTCGGCAGCGCGTGGCTCGCAGCGGGCAATGCCACGAAAGCCACAGAAGCATGGGAGCGCACCGTGGCGCTTGCGCCGGACGATCTTGACCTGCGCCGTCGCCTCGCCAGCACCTACGCCAATAACCATCTCCCCGAACCCGCGCTGCGCCACCTCGAAGTGATCGTGCAAAAGGCCGCGCCCGCCGAGCGCGCTGTTGCACTCCAGCAGATCGCAAAGCTGCACAGCTCCGCCGGAAAAAACAGCGAGGCCATCGAGGCGCTAGAGCGTGCGGTGGCTTTCACCGCGCCGGGGAATTGGCTGCGTGCGGAGCTGCTTGGGCAGATGATCCGGCTGACACAGCGCCAGCACACGGAGGGTGAGCTGGAGAAGAAATGGCTCGCGCTCGTGGAGAAGAATCCGCGCGACCTCGGCGGGTATTTGCAGCTCGTGGAATTCTACGAACGCACGGGCAATCTGGAGCAAGAGCGCGTGTGGCTGGAGAAGGTGACGGCGCTCGTGCCGAAGAACGCCGAGCATCGGCTCAAGCTGGCGCGTCTGCTGGTGCAGCTCGATCAGCTCGATGCCTCTGCGACGCTCTTTGACCAGCTCCTCGCCGAGCAGCCACTCAATGCCGATCTCGTCTTTGAGCGCGCTCGCCTCGATCTCGTTCGGGACGACGGCACTGCCGCCCGCACGCGCGTCGCCGCGCTGCTGGCAAAAGCAAAAGGCGACGAGCCTCTGCGCGCAAAGGCGCTGGAGTTTTACCAAGAGCACCGGCTGCTAGATCGCGTGGGGGCGCAGCTCGCTGCCGATGCTGCAAGCGGCGCGGAAGAGCCCGTCTTTGCACTGGCAAACTTCTATTTCGCCCAGCGGCGCAATGCCGATGGGCTGGCGCAAGTGCAGCGGCTCGTCCTCCCAGGCGCATCGCCGGAGACGCAAGCCGCGCTCCATTTTCGCGCAGCGCAACTGCTCAAGGGGCAGAGTGAGTTTGCAGCGGGTATCGTGGCGGTGGAGGCGGCCATCGCGCTCCAGCCGGATGTTCGCGAGCACTGGATGCTGCTCGGCGAACTGCGCGCGGGGCGACTGGACTTTGCAAAGGCGCGAGAGGCTTTCGAGCGCGCCTACACGCTTTCTGGCAAAGGCGCGGAGCAGATCGAGGCGGACGACCGACTCATCGAGACTTTCCGAAATGAGGCGCAGCCAGCGGATGAAAATGGGAGCCATCACAGCACGACGGCGGCGCGCATCGAGGGCTACATCGGCGAGCTCATGCGCGAGGCGACCAAGGCGAAGACCGCCGCGAAGTGGCTGCGCGTCGCGCGCTGGAAGGCGTGGAATACGGACAAGGCGAGCGCCGTGACCTTCGCCAATAAGGCGGCGGAGATGGAGCCGAAGAACCCTGCGCCGCGTGAGTTCCTCGTGCGACACGCGGTGGCGAATGGCGACCCTGTATTTGCGCTCGGCTACCTGCGCGAGCTGCTCTCGCTGAACCCCGCAGGGCGCGACGGCTACTTGCGCGAGATCGGGCAGCTTGAACTCCAGCGCGGCAATACGAAGGAAGCACTCTCGGTCTTCCAACAGCTCGCCCGAGCCAATCCAGGCCAAGCGGATGCGCTCGCGGATGTCGCGAGTGCGCAGGAGCGGGCGGGGCAAAATGAGGAGGCGGCTACGACGTGGCGCAAGGTCCTCGCGCTCCTGCCAGCCTCGCGCAAACGCGAGGCCAGCGCGGCGCTGTTGCGCGTGCTTCAGCGGCTGGAGCGGCACGAAGAGGCAGCGTTGCTTTTGCTCCGTGCGGTGGATGAGACGGCGGATGAGAAGGAGCGCCTGAGTCGTCTCGACGAGCTGCTCCTGCACGCGCAGCAGCATGGTCAACTGCCGCTGCTCCGCACAAAATTCGAGGAGCGGCGGAAGCTGAGTGCGGACGATTACTTCACGCAAATCGCACTCGGTCGCACGCTGAAGTTGCTCGGCGAAAAGAAGGCGGCATTTGAGCTGTTTGTGGATGCCGTTTTCTCTGCATCCAACCCTTCCGACGCACTGCCAGAGCTGATCCGCGAGGCAGAAGAGCTGCGCCGTGTGGATGCTGCAATCCGTCTGCAAGAGCAGCTCACACGGGTCGTGGCGCAGGAGAAGCCCGATGGCTTTTTGAAGCTGGCTTCGCTCTATGAAAAGACGGGCGACTTGGAAGGCACGGAGCGGACTTGGGCACGGGCGACGGCGAAATTCCCACGCGAGCCGGAGGTGCTGGAGCGGGCGGCGGCATTTCATCGTCAATGGGGCGACCGCACGCGAATGACGATGTTACTGCGCAAGCTCTCGGTGTTGGATCCGACGAATGTGCGCGTGGCGGTGGAGCTGGGCGGAGCGGAGGTTGCGGAGGGGCGATGGGTGGAGGCAAAGGTGGCTTTCGAGGTGGTGATGAAGCTGACAAAGCCGGTCGCGCAGCGGTGTTTCCCAGCGGAGCGAGGCGATAGTCCGTGGGGAAATATGGGGGCGTTGGCGGAGTTTCGCCTTTCTAAAGAATGGAGTGCGTTTCGCGTCCATTTCGCCACGGGGCTGAGTGAAATGAGCGGCCCGCCTACGAAGCTGGTGCCTGAATCCGAGGCGCGGCTTTTTGCGCTACGGAGTCTCGCAGAGATTGCGCGTAAGCAAGGCGGCGTGGTGCTGGAGCAGTGGCGCGCTGCGTGGGCGACCTCGCTGGAGTCGCAGCCCACGGAGACGCTGTGGGCGCTCTACTTTTGCGGCGCGAGCGGGTGGGCGGTGGAGCTGGTGCAGGCGATGATGGAGCGCGAGCCGCGTGCGGTTTTCTTGCGGCAGGCGTTTGTATGGATGGCGATGGAGAGCGGGCAATATGAGCGGCTGGGGGCTTGGCTGAATGAGGAGGGGCGGGCATCCGGGGATGGGGAATTGTTTGGCGCGGCGTTTAAGGAATTCATCCACGCGCGCCCGGAGTCGGTCGGCGCGGAGATGTTGGCGGGGCTTTTCCCCACTGGGCCGTGTGCGCGGCTGTGGCCTTCTGCGCTGGATCTGGCGCGCAATCGGCGTTTACCAGAGGCCATCGCGGTGGGGCGGCGGGCGTTTGAGTTGGCGACGACTTTTCATGCGGCGATGGGGCGGGAAGTAGCGCGTTGGCAGCTCGCGGCGGGATTGCCGGAGGATGCGCGGGTGACGCTGCGCGCGGCGGCGTGGGGGGGGGGAGAGTCACTGGATTCGCCGGTGTTCGAGGCGTTGCACGATTTGTATTTTGTGACGCCAGAGGCTGGGCGGGAGAAGTTGGCGGCGACGCTTTTATCCGAGAGCGATGGGGCGACGATGTATGGACTGATCGTGCGCGCTTTGATCCATGGACTGCGCGGTGAGGAGGATGCGGCGCTGGGTGCGCTGGATGCGATTCTGGAGCGGCGGCCACTGGAGGCGAAGTCTGCGGAGACGACGAATACGGTCTCTCGCGAGTGGGCGTTTTTTACGTCAGCAGCGGCGCAATTCATAGATTGGCACTTGCCTGCGCTGGCGGAGCGGGTGTGGGAGAGGGCCTTTGCGGATGCGGGTTTGCGGGAGATCCAGCTCCGGCAAAAATCGCGGGAGCGGGTGGAGTCGGGGGAAAAGCGGCGTGCGGATTTGTGGTCGTTGCGCTCGGAAGTGGGCGCGCTGATGCAGCGCGGGCGCGAGCAGTGGGCAGCGCTGCGGTATGTGCGCGGCGGGCGTGTGGAGCGTGCTGGGATGCTGGTTGGCGGGGGATTAAAGAAGCTCGGGGAGACGCTCAAGGGACTGCACGCAACGGCGACGGCGGCGGAAGTTTTTGAGCGGGAGTGGGAGCGTAATTTGGGAGAGCCCTCTGCGCTGCGGAATCTCGTGGATGCTGCGCAGACGGCGGGCGATGCGACGCTGGCCGAGCGGCTGCGCAGGCGCGTGCTGGAGGAGCGGCTGAACCCTGGCAATGACAGCACGCCACGGCAATTTGCGCTGGAGCTGGCGGATTTAATGGAGCACCGAGGGGCGATGGAGGAGGTGGGGAAAGTGGTGGCGGCGGCGGTGAAGAAAGCGCCGGGTGATTTGGAGCTGCTGCATCGCGCTGCACAGCTCCAGCGGCGCGCGGGGCGCGGCGAGGACATGGCTGCGCTCACGCATATTGATGGGGGCACGGCTTACGCGCGCAATGCGCTGGCGGTGGAGCTGGAGCAGCGCGGCCAATTTGCGGAGGCGCTCGCGGTGCGCGTGCGGGGCGGGGCAAGTGGCGATGCGCAGGTGCCGCTGCTCTTTTATAAAAATGGAAAGCAGGAGGAGTCGCTCGCGGCGCTGGAGAAACTCGGCGGCAATAACGCGGTGTATGCGGCGATGACGCTGGCGGAGGCAATGGCACTGCGGGGCGATGTGAAGGCTGCTCGCAGCGTCTTAGTGGTGACGGCGGCACGCAGCGTGGAGGCGCGCGCGCAGATGCAGCTTTGCTCGAAATTGATCACGATCCCCGGTGCGCCGCCGACGGTGGAATTTGCCACACGGATGCAGCGGCGGATGCGGGAACTAGCGCTGCGGGAGCCGTCGCTGGCGGAGTCTTACTACTCATTTTTTGCGCGATACGCCGTGCGACTAGGGCTGGCGGATGCTTGGCTGGCAGAGGTTCGCGAGGCTTGGCAGGAGGGGCGAGGGCCGTTGGCTGCGGGGGAGGTTTTGCTGCGGGTGCAGGATGTGGCTGGGGCGCGGCTGACGACTGAGCGGCTGCTCGCGCGCCCGGAAATGAGCGGCGAGAGGATGGAGAAACTGGCTGCGCTTTTTGCCGAGATGAAGCAGAGCGAATTGCGGCTACTCGTGCTGGAGGCGCACGCGCGCAAGAGCTGGCCGGATGGGGAGTCGACGCTGGCGTGGGTGCGAGCACTGGACGCGGTGGGGCAGCGGGAGACGCTGGGGCGATATGAGTGGCTGGGTGCTTTCGAGGGCGGCGCGGAGCCGCTGGGGCGGGCTTGGCTGGAGCTGGGCGATGGGGAACGGGCGCGGGGATTTTACCGGCGGGCGGCGCGGGATTCTGCGCTGGAACCGTCGCCAGCGGTGCTCGGCGGGTTGGCGCGGGTGCAAATTGCGGCGGGCAAATTGCCGGCTGCTCGGCTGCTGTTGGGGCGGGCGTTTGCGGTGCCAGCGTGCCGGGAGTTTGCGGCGCTGATCGCTTATACGGAGGCGTCGGGGGAGGGGGTGTCGGCGTTCGAGCTTGCGCCAGTGGTGCGCTACGAATTCCAAGTCGCGCTTTTTACCCACTATGAAAAGCTGGGCCGTGTCGCGGAGGCGCTGGCGCTCGTGGCGGCGGAGCCGGGGCTCGTCGCACCAAGCGTGCAGCAGGCGGGTGATGCGATCACGTGCGAGCGCATCCGCGTGCTGGCTCGCACTCGCGGCGATTTTGTGGCGGCGGGCGCTGTGCTCGCGGCGGTGCATTTGCCGGAGGCGGATGCTGAATCCGCCGCACTCGGTGCCGACGCAGCGGAGTTCGCGGGGGATGTGAAAAAGGCGCGCGAGGAGCTGGAGCGCGCGGCGACGCTGTGCCCGGCGCGGTGGGAATTTGCACGCCGTCTCGCGGGGTCTTACCGCGCGAATGGCGACACGGTAAGGGCGCGCGCGTCGCTGGAGCGATTTCTCGATGTCTCGCTCGCGCCGCTAGATCGCGAGGCCGCACTGGAGCTTTTGGAAAAGACGGGCCGCCCGTAGTTCCCGGCTATTTAGCGACTGCTACTTCGGGCTCTTCCGCCCGCGCGCTGACGGTGAAGGTCACGCCTTCTTCATTGGCGCTGGCGTTTGCGGTGTCGCCAGCTTTCACGGTGCCTTTCAGCATCTCTTCGGCGAGCGGATCTTCGAGGTAACGCTCCACGGCGCGCCGCATCGGACGTGCTCCGTAAGCGGGGTCGTAGCCTTTCTCGATGAGGAAGTCGCGGGCCTTGTCGTCGAGGACGACCTTGATTTGCTTTGTGCGGAGGCGCTCGACGAGCTTCGCGACTTCCAGATCGACGATGAGCTGAAGGTCCGGCTTCGTGAGTTGGTGGAATACGATCAGGTCGTCGAAACGATTGATGAATTCCGGCTTCAGCACGCGTTTGGCCTCGACCATCACCTTGTCCTTCATGACGTCGTAGCTCGCGTCCTCTTTTGCCGCACCGAAACCGAGCGATGACTTCTTCATCTGCTCCGCCCCGATGTTCGTCGTGAGGATGATGATCGTATTGCGGAAATCGATCTTCCGGCCCAAAGAGTCCGTGAGTTTGCCCTCTTCCAAAACCTGGAGGAGCAAGTGGAGGACGTTCGGGTGTGCCTTTTCGATCTCGTCGAAAAGAACCACGGAGTATGGACGTCGGCGAACCTGTTCGGAGAGCTGACCGCCCTCCTCATGGCCCACGTATCCGGGAGGTGATCCCACCAGACGCGAGATGGTGTGTTCCTCGCGATACTCGCTCATGTCGAATTGAATGAGCGACTCGCGGTCACCGAACATGTATTCGGCAAGCGTCTGCGCCAGATACGTCTTACCGACACCCGTCGGACCGAGGAAGATGAAGGAGCCAATCGGACGGCGGGGATCCTTGAGGTCCGCACGGCTGCGGCGCAGCGCCTTGGCGACGGCCACGACGGCCTCGGTCTGTCCGATGACCTTCCCCTTCAATTCCGTTTCCATTCTTAGGAGCTTCTCGGTATCCGCCTGCTCCATGCGGTGCAGAGGCACGCCGGTCCACTTCGCGACCACGACGCGCATGTCCTCATCGGTCACGACGACTTCCTTCTCTTCGCGCTTCTTTTCCCAATCCTTAACGACGGCGTCCTTGCGCTCCTTGGCTTGCTTCTCAGTGTCGCGAAGTGCAGCCGCTTTCTCGAAGTCCTGCGCTTTGATCGCGGCTTCCTTCTGCGCCTTGATGCCGTCGATTTCCTTGTCGATGTCCTTGATGTCCGGAGGACGGGTCATGGACGCGATCCGCGCACGCGAACCCGCTTCATCCATGATGTCGATCGCCTTGTCCGGCAGGAATCGCCCAGTGATGTAACGGTCGCTCAATTCCGCAGCGGCCTTGATGGCCTCATCGGTGATCCGCGCCTTGTGATGGGCCTCGTACTTGTGCCGGATGCCGGCGAGAATCTTGATCGTATCCTCCACACTCGGCGCCTCGACCTTCA
>JAYVQK010000017.1:0-12077 GCA_043757005.1 Verrucomicrobiaceae bacterium | reverse complement strand
CTCCAAAAGCTGGCGCACTCCCCGCAGCCCCAGTGGTTTTATGAACTACTTTTTACGGCAACACGATGTCTGTCGGGGGCTTCGTAACGGGGCGGGTGAAGGGGGTGCCGTATTCCGTGGTGCCGGGGAGGAAGCCGCCGTGGGCGAGGAAGAATCGGCCATTTTCTACGCCCATGGAGCGGTCGAGACGGTTGGCTTTGCCCGTGCCGTCGTGGCTAAAGCGGGCCTCGGTGAGCTCGCGCCATTCGCCGTCGGTGGTGCGGATCCACTGCGGGCCGTAGAGGGCTTTGCGGGGGAGGTGGCCATTGTTGCCGTTGAAGTTTTCGCTGAAACTGTAGAGGCCGTGCAGGGTGTTGCCGTCTTTGGGCGCGTGGAAGGTGGCCATGAGCATCCACTTTTTCTGCTCCGGGTGGAACCAGTAGCCGCTGTAGTCGGTGAAGGTGCCCTCGGTCTTCACGGCGACGACGAAGCGCTGGGTGGAGCCGGTTTTCCAAGGGTAGATGAGGTGGCTGTGCCCGCCGGTGCCTTCATTGCCAAAGACGCTCGCGACCACGCCGTCGCCCTTGGCGAGGAGGGTGGTGTGGTTTTCTTCGGCCACGGTCGTGCGGTCTTTCGCGCTCTGCCCGCTCGCGGCGTCCCACACGGAAAAGATGATGCGGCGCTCGGTGGCGGAGTTCACCTGCATCCCGAAGTAGCCGCGCGAAAAACCGCACGCCATGTAGTAGGTGGCGACGGGGTCGGCGACGGCGGTGACTTCGTTGTAAAAGACGGCGATCTTGGTGTCTTTCGGCGTGGGGTAGGTGAGGTGGACGCTGGCGGCGTTGCGGCGGGGATCGAGATTGAAGTGCGCGCTTGCGAGTGCCGCACCGTCGAGAATGAGCGCCTCCACATCCGGCCCGCTCGCGCTGAGTGTGGCCAGCTCGAAGCGCGTGGTGCCTGCGCTCGCGACGCTGTATTCGCCAAAGCTCACGGTCTGCGCGTCGTCGCCGCCGGTCGCGGTGGCCTCGTGCGATTGCCCGGCGACGGTGAGCTTTAGCTTTTCCGTGGTGCCTTTCGCGAGCCGCACGGAGACAGCGGCGGCGAGCTTGCCGGGTGTTTTGATTTCGCCAAACCACGAGACGGTGATCGTCGGATTCGTCCACCCGCTGATGCCTTTGGTAGAGGAGACTTTCGCACCATTGGGATCGGGATCGAGGTAGGCGGTGGAGGCAGGCACGCTGAGTTCCGCGTGCGCGGCAGCGGCGAGGGCGAGAAGCAGGATGGCGTGTTTCATTTCGCTGCGAAAATGGGAGGAAGAGCTTCCGGGATGCAAGAGCAGAGTCCGATATACTGAACGCGCCGAGCGGCCCGCGCCGTCGCTTCTTACCGCTGTCCCAGCACCGCGTCGTAGCTGTCCACCAGTGCGAGCCAGCTTGCTTGGATGATGTTGCCGCTCACGCCCACGGTGCCCCATGTCTTCACGCCGTTCGTGCTCGTGATCTGCACGCGGGTGCTCGCGGCGGTGCCTTGCTTGCCATTGATGATCCGCACTTTGTAATCCTCCAACCGGATGTCGCGGATACTCGGGTAGAAAGGCGTAAGCGCCTTGCGCAGCGCAGCGTCGAGCGCGTTCACCGGGCCATCGCCCTCGGCGACTTCGTAGCTCGCGGTGTCGCCGACTTTTAGCTTCACGGTAGCCTCGCATTTATCCCAGCTCCCGTCGCCGGTGTGGCGGTAGGAGCAGTGGTATTCCTGCAATTCAAAGAGCGCCGCGTAACGGCCCGTGGCCTTGCGCAACAGTAGCTCGAAGGACGCCTCCGCCGCCTCGAATTCGTAGCCTTCGCTCTCCAGCTTTTTCACCGTCGTGAGCACGGCTTGCACTTCCGGCGAGCCTTTCGCAAACGCGTAGCCAAGCGTCTCAGCCTTCACGAGCACGTTGCTCTGCCCACTCATGTCCGAGATGGAGATGATGCGGGAATTGCCCACGAGCGCGGGGTCCACATGCTCGTAAGTGCGCGCGAGTTTTTGCACCGCATGGACGTGCAGCCCGCCCTTGTGGGTAAAGGCCGCCTCCCCCACGAAGGGATCGCGGATGCCGGGAGCGACATTGGCCAGCTCGGCGACGAAGTAGGACAGCTCGCGCAGCTTCGTGAGATCGGGCACCACGGGGATGCCGAGCTTGAGCTGAAGATTTGCCATGATGGTGATGAGGTTGCAGTTCCCCACGCGCTCGCCGTAGCCGTTGATCGTGCCCTGCACTTGGCAAGCACCCGCGCGCACGGCGGCGAGCGCATTGGCCACGCCCACGCCGCTGTCGTTATGCGTGTGGATGCCCACGGGTTTGCCGAGATGCGCGATGGCGAGGCGCGTCACTTCCTCGATGAGCTCGGGGAGATTTCCGCCATTCGTCTCACACAGCACGATGAGGTCTGCGCCCGCATCGCTGGCTGCTTGGATCGTAGCGAGCGCATACTCGGGCGCTTCTTTATAGGCATCGAAAAAATGCTCGGCGTCATACAACACCTCGCGCCCTTTCGATTTCAAATACGCCACGGTGTCGCGGATCATCGCGAGATTTTCCTCCAGCGAGACTTGGAAAACTTCCGTGACGTGCAGCGGCCAAGTCTTGCCCACGATGCACACCACAGGCGTCGTCGCATCGAGCAACATCTGCACTTGCGCGTCGTCCTCCACGCGCAACTTGCCGCGCCGAGTCATGCCAAAGGCGGTGATCTTCGCGTGCTTCCAAGTGCGCTTCGCAGCTTCCTCGAAAAAGGCCGCGTCCTTGGGATTACTGCCCGGCCAGCCGCCCTCGATGTAGTCCACACCAAACTCATCCAGCCGCTCGGCGACGCGAATTTTATCCAGCACCGAGAACGAAATCCCGGTCCCCTGCGTGCCGTCGCGGAGTGTCGTGTCGTAGATAGTGACTGCTTTGGTGCTCATAAAAAGGGCGTGGAACCTACGAGCGCCGCAGCAGCATTGCAAGAAGCCGCCACTCGGAAATGCCAAAAAGACTCCGTGCGATTGACCCGCGATGGGAAAGCTCCAATGGTGCGGGCCACGATATGAAGACGGATATTTCTAAATTTTGCACAGACGCTTTACAGCACTTGAACACTCTCCCCGGCGTGCTCCAAGCGGCCACGCACGAGCTAGAGCAAGAGCGCGACGCAGGGCAGCTCCAGCCTGCACTGGTGGGGCTAAACGATCTGCGGGCGCGGCTGCGTTCGCTCTCGGATAAGTTGGCAAATCAACAGGCTTACCTCCTCATTTTCGGCCCTCTAAAAAGCGGTAAATCCACGCTGATGAATGCGCTCAGTAGCGCGTATGTGAGCGAGGTCACTTCGCTGCCGGGCTACCCGTGCCTCGTATATGTGCAGCACTCGCAGGAGGCGCGTTTTTCCACCACGGGCTACGATGGCCGCGAGACGCTCTACCCCGGCGCGGTGGCGCTGAATGATGCGGTGACGGCGGCGCATCTCACGCTCGCTCGCGAGATCCGTGCGGCGGAGGCGCGCGAGGAACAGTTCAGCCCCGGCGTGCATTTCCCGGAGGCGCTGCGGCGCGTGGACATCAAGCTGCCGGTGCCCTCGCTCGCGGAATCCAACACAGTGCTCGTGGATACACCGGGGCTCTACAGTCGGATGAATTTCGGCTACGATGTGCTCACTCGCGAGTTCCGCGACAGCGCGGCGTGCGCGGTCTTTGTCGTGAAGACGGACAACCTTTTTTTGGAGCAGGTCTTCGCGGAGTTTAATCAGCTCCTCAGTCTCTTCAGCCGCATCTTTTTGGTCATCAATATAGACGCCAACAAGCGCGACCTCCAGCCGGACGGCAGCCTCCAGCCAAGCGCGGAGAGCCATCACCCGGAGCGGATCATCGAGGCTTTCACCACGCTCAGCATGGCCGGGCCGCTGCGCAAAGCGTGGGAGGATGGGCGCGTGCGAATCCACGCCGTGGACATCCTCGGCGCGGCGTCTTCGCTGCTCGGCGGGCCGCGCGTGGAGTCGGTGGTGATGGATTTAGACGCACTCGCTACGGCCAGCAGTGAGCGCCCGCGCGCGTCGTTCGATGCCTTCGTGAGCGACCTCACCGAGTATCTCGATAGCAACGATTACACGCGGGAATTCATGCGCGACTCGCTCAAACAAGGCCGCACGATCTGCGAGGAGGCTGAGGCGATTGTGGCGAGTGAAGAGATGCAGCAGCTCCGCGCACGGCAGATACGACTGGTGACGGAGGTGCGCGATTTAGACCAACGCCTCGCAGCCGTGGAGCGGCTCAGGGCGGTGGATTGGGGCGCGGCGATGGACTCGGCACGGCTGGAGAATACGCGACGCGGGGGCGATGCCTTCCACGCAAAGAGCGCGCAAGTTTCCAAGGAAATGCGCGACGCGCTGGAGCGATGGTTCACTCTGCCGGATAGCGTGAAGGCGCTGGAGCATCAGCACTGGAACCCGCTCTTCACCGATGCCGCCCGCTCGCTCGCCGACGAGTCGCGCGCTCGTCTGCGCGGCCTCACCAGCACGCCGCTCGGCGGCGCAGGAGTGAGCACGGAGGCGCGTGTGGATATTCAGCGCGTGGGCTTCAGCTTCCAGTCCGCGATCCACGCCGCGAGCCTACTGCTCGATGAGCCCGAGAGCATCGAGCCCTACCGCATGACGTTGCGCGGCGAGGTGCTGCCCGTGCACAAGACGTGGGTGGATTGGCTGCTCTTCCGCAAAATCGCCACCGTGCGCACGCGGCTCTTTGGCGAAGGCTGCACGCAAGAAATAGAGCCCGCCGTAAAGGCCAAGCGTCTCCAGCAACCGACGCGCGACGCACTCCTACAGACGGCGGACGAGGCGGTGATGGCAAAATTCCCCGCGCTCCCCGCAAAGTTTTCCGAAGCACTCTTCGCGGCCTACGCCGAAAAATTCTGCGCCAGCGTAAAGCTCTGCATGAGCGACCTCCGCGCCCATCTTTCCGCGCAGCGCGAAGACCGCATCATGCCGATGGAAAGCAATGCCCGCATCCTCGCCGCGCTAGAAGCCCTCCGCACACAAGCCAGCGCCGCCGCCGAGTCCTTGCAGAAAATGGAGCACCACGAAGTGCCCGCGATACCAGCGCCAGACGTCGCCGACTACGCCCCCGAGTGGTTCGCCACCTGCCCGCCGCTGCTGGGATGATGCGTGCTATCGGGTTGGTTTTGACTGCGCTGGGTGCGTTCGCTTTTGCCACCCCGCTGGCCGAGGTCTATCGCGAGGCAAAGTCGGCGCTGGAGGGCGGGGATGCGGCGAAGGCTGTGGCGCTTTTGGAGCCGGTGATGGAGGATGGCGGGGCGGCGGTGCAGCTTGCGCTCGGCGTAGCATATCTACGCACGGAGCGTGCGGGGGAGGCGTTGCCATTGTTGGAAAAAGCGGCGGCGGCTTTTGCAGATACGCCGCAGGCGGCGAACGCGCTGGCTCCGCTCGGTGATGCTTTGCGGCTGGCTGGCAGGGCGGCGGAGGCTCGGGCGGCTTTTGCGCAGGCGGCGAATATCGCGCCGGAACTGGTGAACGGGCGCTACTCGGCGGCGCGGTTTTTGGAGCTGGATGGCGCGGAGCACGAGCGGCAAAAACACCCCGCCGATGCCGCGCGCTGCACGCTGGCGGCGGCGGATGCACTGCTCGCGCTGAGTGCGGAAGACGCGGCCTATTTTGCCGAGGCGCGCGCGCTTTTCACCAAGGTGGCGCAGGGGCACGAGTGGCGCGGAGAGGCCACGGCGCGGGCGGTGTTTTCGCTCGGCGAAGTGGAGCGGGCGCAGAAGCATTGGGCGGAGGCCATCGCGTATTATCAGCGGACTTTCGTGAGCTGGGTGCGCTACCCGCATTGGTGCGCGCTGGCTTACTTGCGCGCGGCGGATTGTTTTGAGCAGCTCGGCAAGCGCGATTTCGCCATCCGCCATTTGCGCGAGCTGGTGCGCAAGGCGGACAAATACGGCGCGCTCCCGGAATACCAGCAGGCGAAGCAGCAGCTCCGCGCGTGGGGCGAGTAGCGGGCGCGCTTCTTCGCTTTTGAAAATTGCGCGCACCTCGCGTATAGATGCCGCTATGAATTCACCACGCCGACTCATCGCGCTCGCCGCGCTGCTCGTGTTTGCTAGCCCGATCCACGCTGCGGAGCGGTTGCCGCTTGCGACTACTTTTAAAGGACGCGAGCGGTTCGAGTGGCTGGTGAAGAGCCTGCGGCCAAAGGTCGAGGAACTGCGGGCGCTGACGATTGGCGAGCGGTTGGGTTGGTTTGGGCGCGTCTTTTCCGGCACGCCCTACAAGAGCTTCACGCTGGAGATAGATGACCACATCGAGTCGCCTTCCGTGAATCTCAACGGCCTCGATTGCTGGACTTTTTTCGAGACCGCGCTCGCCTTCTCGCGCCTCATCGAGACGCCGCCGGAAAAGTGGACGCCGGATGCGCTGCTCGATCTCATTGAGGCGGATCGCTATTGGGGCGGCACGTGCGATGGCACTTATCTTTCGCGCCTGCACTACCTCGAAGATTGGCTCCACGACAACGCCAAGCGCGGCCTCATCCGCGATCTCACGCGCTCGCTCGGCGGACGTGGGGTGCAAAATTCTGCCATTGAGATGACGAACGCCTGGCGCGGCTACCGCTATATGCGCAGCAACCCCGACCTGCGCGTGGGCATCGCCAAACTCGAATCGCGGCTGCGCGACGAGCCGCTCTATTGCATCCCAAAAGACCGAGTGCCAGGCATCGAGAGCCAGCTCCAGACGGGCGACATCATCGGCATCATCAGCCACGACGGCTCTGCCTATGGCACTTCGCACGTGGGGCTCGCGTATCGCACGGAGGATGGCGCGCTGCACTTCATGCACGCCAGCGCGCCGTCCAACGCAGGCAAAGTCATCCTCGATGTGCGCCTCAGCGATTACCTCGCGAAATTCTCGAAGCACTACGGCATCCTCGTGGGGCGGCCTGTGAAATAAGCACGCCATGCCCAAAGCACTGCTCGCGGCACTCCTGCTGCCCACGTTCGCTTTTGCCGAAGCGCCGACGCCGCCCGCCCAGCCAGAGCGCGGGCCGGGCGGGAAAGAGTGCGCTGCGGTGCGCGTGCGGCGCAGCGTGCATGGCAGTGGGGCCACACAATTTTGGATCTACGAGCCAGTGCGCGAGGCGGGCGGGAAAGTGCCGCTCATCCTCTTCCTCCACGGCTACAGCGCGATGTCGCCGGGGGGCTACGAGGCATGGCTCACGCATCTCGCACAGCAGGGGAATCTCGTGATTTATCCACGCTACCAAGCTGATCTGCTCACGCCGCCGGAGCAATTTCAGCCCAACACGGCGACCGCCATTCGCGATGCACTCGCGCTTTTCGCCGAAGGCCACGCGCTCACTCCCGATCTCACGCGCGTCGCCGTCGTGGGGCACTCGGCGGGAGGCGTGGGCGCGGTGACTTACGCGGCGCGCGCGGTGGCGGATGGCCTGCCTGTGCCGCGCTGCGTGATGGCCGTGGAACCTGGGCAAGGGATGGAGAATGGCGTGCAATTTCTCCCGCTCGACGACTACGGAAAAATCCCGCCCGAGACCCGGCTGCTCGTGCTCGTAGGCGAGGCCGATCACTTCGTCGGCACCGCTTGCGCGCGCCGCATCTGGGGGCGCACGGCGCAGGTGAAAGCGCGCGCTTTCCTCACCGTGCCGAGCGACGACCACGGCGAGCCCGTGCTGCGGGCAAACCATCTCTCGCCACTCGCCGCCGACATCCACACCGCCGACGCGCTGGATTTCCTCGCCTACTGGCGCACCTTCGACGCGCTGTGCGAAGACACCTTTGCCGCCCGCCCGCTGCACGTGGAAACGACGCTGGGCACATGGTCCGACGGCACGCCAGTGAAGCCGCTGCGGGCCGAGTATTAAAAAAACTCTCAATGCAGCGCCGCTTTTACCGCCGCTGCTGCGATCTCGTCGCCGAGCCATTCCCAGCCGCCACCCTCGGTATTAAAGACCACGACGACCGTGTATTTTTCCGACGTATAAAAGACGCCGAAGAAGCCGCCCATGTGCCCCGTGTGCGCGAGCACCGGGCCGATGCCCGGCACCTCCGTCTGCCATTGCGCGCAGGCGTAAAAGCCACCCGCCGGCGGCGTCTTCAAATGGCGGAACGTCTCGGCGCTCACGAGACGCGGCTCATTCCTCCCGAGCCACGCGGCGTAACGCGCAAAGTCCGGCAGCGAGAGATGCACGCACGCGGCGGGAGCCAGCGCGGGAGGGAAGCCATTCTCCGGCACCGGCGACGCCGCGACGAGCTGCTCGCCATTGCGATAATGCCCCCACGGCTGATCCACCTGCCCCTTCTTTGCAGGCGGGCCAAACCCAGCACTGGCCAGCGCGAGCGGCTCGAAGATGCGCGCGGCGAGTAGTTCTTCGTAGGATTCATCCGCCGCCTGCTCAATGATCGCCCCCAGCAGCCCATAGCCCACATTCGAGTAGGCAAACGTCTTCCCCGGCGGCTGCGCGGGCGGCTGCGCCAGCATCTTTTTTGCAAAAGCCAGGCGCTGCTCGCGAAGCGTGCCCCTAGCGCGCTCCACGTCCATCCACAGTGCGCTCGTCATCCCCGGCACGCCCGCGCAGTCTCCTCAAAATACCCGACTGGCCAGCCGTTAGCGGCGTCCGCCGGCTTCGCGAGCGTCAAAGCATCGCGCACCAAACGCTCCACCCGCTGCGCCGTCACCGCATCCATCGTGGATAGTTGCCGATCCAGCTTTAGTGCAATAACGCTCATAGCACACGCGATAGCACCTCACGGGCAGTCTTCGCAACTGGAAAGAAGTGACGAAGATAGAACCATTACCCCCCAGCAGCGTGCTCATAGCGGCGCGAGCGCGAATTCATACAACGAGGATTCCACCACTTCGATAAGTCGCTCGGCCAATCCCGCATGAACTGCCTACTCTCTGAGAATTTCCCCCTTTACAGAAGAGCACCTTTGAGCCGGAGCTCCGCCCGATATTAGCCGGTCGGCGTAAGCTACCGAAATCCCGTCCTACAAAAAAGCCAAGCCCCAGACGGGGCGACAGAATTTCCTCCGCCTTTTAGCTACAGTCAGTGGCTTTGTGAGCAGGGGATGGAGAGCAACTATACATTCTATTGTGGGGCTGACTCGTTTGGTCCGAAAAAAACACAAGATTTCAATGGACACGCTGATTTTCCAACTCACCATTCCCAACGTATGAGCAAATCTACTCGTAACAGCGGCGCGCAATGGACGCCAAAGGAAGTGGCTAGTCTTCAGGATATGGCCAATCACAACACGCCCACACGTGTTATCGGCCTGAAGCTCGGGCGCACGGCGTCAGCAGTGCAAACCCGCGCTTCTCAGGAAAACATCAGCCTCAAACCAACCAACCAAGCGCCATACAATCGGCGCACCAAATAAACCACTAATATGAAAGACCAAGACCGAATCGTTTATCGTCGTGAAGACGGCCAATGGGTGAACAAGACTGTGAGTTCCGACAGAGCTTCCAGCCTTCACGACACTCAGCGAGCTGCTGAACATGCCGCGAAAGAAATGCTACACAACCAAGGCGGAGGCGAACTCATCACCAAGGGACTCGACGGGCAAATCCGCAGTAAGGACACCATCTCGCCCGGTAGTGATCCTTGCCCGCCACGCGACAGCGAGCACTGATCTAGGCACCGACTGAAGTAGGCCGCGACAGCCCCACAGACGAAGGCGCGACGCTCAGATGTCGCGCCTTTTGCTTTTTTCGCCTAAGTTGGACGCAGGTGATTCGAGATACATTCCTCCTTGAATCAAATTAAAACTGCAGCGGCAGCGCCACTCTCTTAGCAGGGTCAAAACACGGTGACGAGAAGCGCACGTCGTCCAAATGTCGTATGACACATGTTCTAAATCCATTAATGGCGACTTTGTGTTTTTCGGATAATTTCTCAAAATTTTCTGATAGTAGTAATTCGGCTATGGCCAGCACCCACTTGTGCAAATACTCGGCATGAATTATCCCCCATACGCTGCTCTCACAAAGGATATACTGCATTTCCAGAAGTGCCGCTGGAATCTGTTTCAAAGCTCCAATGTCTTGGTAAGCTCGCAGCCTTATCAGACACTCCTCCGCCTTCATAAAGAGAAACTCCCCAGATATTCTAGCGCGGCGGATTCGTTTTGTTCGATGGCGATTTCCACGGCGTGCTGGGCGGCGGCGAGGAGGGTGCGGGCGCGGGTGCGGGCGGTGAGGAGGTTGTCGAAAAGGGCGTCTATCTTTGCAGAGACGGCGCAGATGGAGTCGGGGATGGGGATGTTGAGCAAGTTGTCCTCGTCGTAGCGCGGGTGCTGGTTGCCTTCTTGAGACCACTGCAAGATCGTCTGCACGGGCTGGGAGCGGAGGAATGTCAGCAGCGTGGCTCGGCTCAGGCGCGGGGTTTCTTCGTGCGGGCGCAGGACAATGAATTCCGACGAGCCGACAGCGGGGATTTCGGACGTGGTGCGGACGAGCGCGGTTTCGCGGAGGTAGGCGCGGAGGCGCGAGGTCACGACATCGCCGGGCTGGAAGCATTTCTTCGCGCTGCCGAGTTCGCGGGCTGGCCCGGGCGGGCGCGTGTCGTCGAGCACGGGCTGGAGCGCGTCGTTGAGATCGAAATTGCGGACGAACTGGCCCTTGGGCGCTTTCGCCGGGTCGAGCATGTCGCGCACGGAGTCGTAATGCGCCGAGAGCGGCTGGCCAGGCATGGCGGCGAGGCGTTCGAGGTAGCCGCGTTTCGCCGGGTGGTAAAACTCCGCGTCCACGCGGGCGGCGGCGAAAACCTCCGAGGCGCGGCGGGTGTAGGTGAGCGGTTCCGGCGGCTGCCAGTCGCCCAGTCCCAGCGCCGCCGTGAGCGTGGCTTCGGCTTCGGCCATTTGTTCGTCAGCTTGGCGCAAACTTTGATGCGCTGATTTCAAAGCCGCATCGGTCGCGGTTTGAAACACAGTGCCGAACTTCGGGACCGGAATTTTCCGCCCATCGGGCAGCGACAAATGCGCCTGCACATTGCCTTGAAACTGGCGTTCCATGAGTGCCAGCCCGTAGCGGCTGTTGAGGTAGGCGACGATGTAGCCGCTTTTGAACGCCTCTTGACCGGATACCGAGAGTTTCACGGCAATCGTGTCCTGACTGACGTTGCACTCCGGCACGTTTACGAACGACGCGGCGGCGTAAGCGGTTTTCGAGAGCACGATGTCGCCAAACTCCAACGCAGTGTTACTCTCTACCGCGTGTGCAGCAGGCGGGATGAACGCGGCATCGCTTATATCAATGAGTCCGCCGCGCAGGTTCCCGATTCGTATAAATGGGACGCCGCTTTCCGTGTAGCTATCGGCTTTAATGTCAAAAATCCCTTTGCGAAAGACGCTGCACAATTCGCCAAGGCGGATGTGCGGGAGCGATTCGATGCGTCGCTGCGTTTGCACCGGGACTTTTGCGAAGTAACCGTCATCGAAGCGGAACTTTTCGTTGTCCGCCTTGACCTCGCTCAATTTGAGCACCGTGACATCCAGCCCCTCCAACAACTCCGCGTAGCGCGTGCTGTTGAAGGGGCGGCTCAAAAAAAACTTAGTCGCTCTTTGCTGCCAAACTCGGCGAAGGCTTCGGCGATGCCGTCTTCGGTGAGGCCGTCGTGGTTGAAGAGGTCGTGCCGGACGACGTAGTGGCCGTGGGTGTCGCGGAGGAGTTCCGTCCGCCGCCACGGCATTTTGAGGTTGGCGGTCACGACGCCCTTCCTTTTCTCCAGCTCGGCGAGGCTGCCGTATTCGGCTTTGATTTCCGCCACGCTCATGTCGCGCTGCTTTTTGTCCGGCAGGGTGACGCGGTAGATTTCCGCCTCGTCGTAGGAGCCGTATTTGGCGAGGAAGTCGGCCTCGTCGTAGTAGGTGGCATCGAGGCGGTCGTCGCCGGGCTTGTCGAAGTAGCCAACCTTGGTTCGGGTGACGAAGATTTTATCGCCGCTGGTGTCCTTGCTCTCCTTGCGCTGGGTGGCGAAGAAGATGTTGTAGTCCTCCGTCTTCGGGCAGAGCGGGCCGGCGTCGGGGTCGTCGTTCCATTTCTGGACGAAGAGGACGC
>JAYVQK010000016.1:0-3085 GCA_043757005.1 Verrucomicrobiaceae bacterium | reverse complement strand
TTCGATATTGGACATATCCAGTGCTGGGATCTCCTTTTTCATCGGAGTCGTCACGCGGCTAGAGCTGAAATTCTCTGGGAAACCGGAGGCCTTTTGGTAGAGCAAAAAGCTGACGGCCAAGACGAGAAGGGCGACGATGCCGAGGGCGAGTTGAGTTGGGTTTTTTTTGATCCAATCCATGGCTTACTTGTCCTGTTTCTCCTGTTTCTTTGCACTTTTGACTGGGGCGGGAGCATCGGGCTCTGCGAAGTCCACGAGATCGAGTTCGAGCGTCACATCCAGACGCTCCGTGCCAAAGATATATTCAAGCTGGCTAGGGCGGATTTCCCCATCAGGTGCCGGGGCCGTCGTGCCATCGGGCTGTAGCACTGGCGCAGGTGCCGGAGCGGCGGCGAGACTCTTCGCGGGCGGCTCTTGTTTTTCGTTTAAAACAGTGACGACACGTGGAATGAAGAATTGCTCTTTGCTAGAGACGATCTGGTTCAGGATTTTATTGAAGCGATCCTGCGAGGTGGTGAATTTTAGGGTGATGCTATCTTTGTGGACGAGCTTCATTTTCCCCTCTCCATCGCCACTCTTATCTTTAGCGTTGGGCTTTTCTTCTACTTTCGGGGCGGCTTTCGGATCCCGCTCTCCCTTGAGCGCGCTGCGGGTGAGTTCACTGAGCGTTACCTCTTTAGCGTCAATGAGCATATTCATCAACATCTCGATGCTACGCAATTCGCGAAAAGCAAAGGGCGCGATAGCGTCTTTAGGCGGCTCGGATTGGTATTCTGCAAACCCAAGGTAAAATTTCTCAGGCAGCTTCACTTTGGCTTCTGCAACTTTCCCAGAAACGCGGGCGACGGCTTCCTTGAGCTTATCCTGAAAGGCCGTAGGAGAAATGGAATCAGCCTTGAGCTGTGTTGCCGCGAGGCTCATTTGGAGCACGCGGATCCGCGCTTTCAGCTCGTCTTTTTGGGCGATGAACTTCTTAAGATGTTCATCATTCGGGAAAGGCGCGAGCCCTTCGAGGCGATGAAGCTCTCCGACAGCGCTTTCGTATTCGCTCTTAGCCTTGTCATAGGCATCCGAGGCGTCGTAGGTGAGGTAGCCGAGGGTGCCGACTCCAACGAGCATGACGGCACCAAAGCCAGTGAGAAATTTATTCTGAGTAATCCAGCTCATTTCAGGTCAATGGGTTTTTTGAGCTTCAAGGGGACGGCAAATTTGAAGCCCCAATCATTGGTGTCGTCGCTCCGCCGTTCGAAGCCGTCTTTGGCATCCGTGAGGGGCTCAAAATATGAGGACTCTTTCAGCTTTTCTACAAACTGATCTATCACACCGGGGCCAGCGTTATTCCCCGCATCGCGGCTCAGGTAGATGCCGCGCACATTCATCACGACCGATGGGCCGTCAGAGGATTCACCCTTGTCGCCTTTTTTGCCCTTTTTATTACTAGATGAGTTCGCCTCGGCCTCTTCGCGCTTTTTCATGTCCTCAGCCTTCGGCGGCTCAAATGCGGTGACCCAGATGTAGTCCTGCGGTAGGCGGGAATTCAGATCGTTGATGACTTGCAGCCAATACTGACGCTCAGCGGGCGCTTTCAGCAGTGGCTTCATGTAGTCCTGCAAGCTGGAAATGTCGCTCTTGGTTGAATTGATCTGGCTCTCGAAATTTTTCAGCGGCGCGGCTTTCGTCGTAAGCGTTTCAGTGACTCTCGCCGTTTCCGCTGCGGCGTGGAGATTAAATTGCCACCATCCTGCCAGCGATGTCAGCACCGCGATGCCCGCCGCGATGAGGTAAGGCCGCTGGGCGGCGGTGCGCTGGGCTCGGACGAGACTGTTTGGGCGGAGATTGAGCTCCATCGGGCAACTACCGATGCTGCGGAGCGCGAGGCCGATGAGTTCGCCGAAAGTGTGCGAGACGCGGCCTACTTCGTCGAGATTCAGCGTGGAAGCGACGGAGACGTTGCGCAGCGGATTAAAGTAATCCACCTCCATATTCGGGAATTTCTCTTGGAAAAATTCGCGCATATACGGGAGTGACGCCGTGCCGCCCGCGAGCAAGACCCGCGAGGGCTGCGCTCCGTTGTGCTCGGAACGGTAGAAGGTGATGCTGCGCGCGATTTCCTGATGCAGGCGCGTCATCTGGTTGCGGATGATTTTCGAGATGCGGGCAACTTCCGCATCGTCCGGCTCGGCGTAGCTGCCGCCGAGGCTTACAAAACCGTCCGCCGCCTTGCGCTGATCGGCTTCCGAGAAGGAAATGCCGAGGTCTTTTGCCACCGCTGCGGTGATCGTGCTGCCGCCGATATTTAGGCGGCGCGGGAAAATCTTACCCGTCTCGCAAAAGAGCAAATTCGTGGTGCGCGAGCCGATGTCCACGAGCAACGTGCAGCCATCCGCATCGGCGTAGTTGTAGCGGAGCGCATTGTAGAGCGCCATCGGGGCGATTTCCACGACGCCCGCCTTGAGCCCGCCATCCTTCACGGCGTCATTGATGTCCTCCAAAAGATCTGATTTGATCGCCGCGAGGATGACTTCCATTTGCCCCCCCTGCCCTTCATCGAGGAGCTGCCAATCCCAGACGACTTGATCTATCGGGTAGGGGACATTTTGCGCCGCCTCAAAGCCGACGATCTGCTCGACCTGCGACGCCTCACCTACGGCGGGCAAGCGCACCGGGCGAGTGAAGATAACGTGCGAAGCGATGGAGTAGTTCGCCTTTTGCCCCTTGAGCCCGAAATCGCCACAG
This sequence comes from Verrucomicrobiaceae bacterium, assembly GCA_043757005.1. Classification (GTDB taxonomy): domain Bacteria; phylum Verrucomicrobiota; class Verrucomicrobiia; order Chthoniobacterales; family Chthoniobacteraceae; genus SXWH01. The sequence goes on along the minus strand of JAYVQK010000016.1, from coordinate 349 downwards.
AGCTGCTGCACTTGCAGCTTCGTCTGTGCATTGCGGGAGCTATCGGCAGCGGGGTCGCCGAGGATTTCCACCTGCTTGTAGCGGGCGAGGGTCACGCCGCCGCCTGTGTTCGTCTGAAACTCGGCGAGACTGATCGTCTGTGTGCCGAGATTGAGTGCGTATATGCGGTTTGGTGCAGCCATTCGTTTCCTCTTAAAAGTGATGCGAAATTTTACTTGGAGCTGCTTTTTACAGCCTCGTAACGATCCCACCAGAGCACCTGAAAGGGCGTCTCAGACTTCGGAACGAGCAATCCAGGCATCTGCTGGACGTTGGGAAGCGGCTTTGCATTCATGGATTTTTCTGTAAG
>JAYVQK010000015.1:0-12188 GCA_043757005.1 Verrucomicrobiaceae bacterium | reverse complement strand
AGACACGAAGAGGAGGGATGAAAGGGCACTCTTTCCCTGATATTTCCTTCGTGCTCTTCGTGCTCTTCGTGGTTCAAATCCAAACGATACCACTACTGAATGGTCTGCTCCCGATGCAGGAAAAATCTACTGCGTGCGGCTATTGCGCGTTCGGGCTGCGCGGCTACGCTTGCGGCGCAATGTTTGAATCTTCACCGCAAATCACGGGCAGCGCGCTGCTCATTGGTAATTACACGGAAAACTCTGCACGCCACGAGACGGCGAGCTTGCTGGATGAGCTGGAGGAACTCGTGCAAACGCTCGGCTTGCCCATCGCGGAGAAGCTGCTCATTCACCACCGGGAAAACCACCCGCGCTATCTCATCGGCTCGGGCAAGGCCGAGGAGGTCGTGGCGCTGGCTAAGGAGAAAAACGCGGCGGTGCTCGTCTTTAATCACGACCTCACGCCGAGCCAGCAGCGGAATTGGGAAGAACTGGCCGAGATGCGGGTGATAGATCGGCAAAAGGTGATTCTCGACATCTTTGCCCGCCGTGCGCGTTCCCGCGAAGCGCGCTTGCAAATCGAACTTGCCCAGCTCGAATACGCGCTCCCGCGCCTCACTCGCGCTTGGAGCCACCTGGGTGGGCAGGGCGGCGGCATCGGTGCCAAGGGAGAGGGAGAGAGCCAGCTCGAACAAGATCGCCGCCGTTCGTGGGACGCCATGGATCGGCTGAAGCGCGAACTCGTCCTGGTCCGCAGCGCCCGCGCTACCCAGCGCAAAGATCGCCAGCGCACGCCGGTGCCAAACTGCGCCATCGTGGGCTACACGAACGCGGGCAAAAGCTCGCTGCTCCGCAAGCTCACCGGCGCGGAAGTGCTCGTGGAAGACAAGCTCTTCGCCACGCTCGATACGACGACGCGCAAAGTCGCGCTGCCCAATCACCAACCGCTCCTGCTCACCGACACCGTGGGCTTTGTGCGCAACCTGCCGCACAAGCTCGTGGAGGCCTTCAAAGCCACGCTGGAAGAGGCTGCACAGGCGGATTTCCTCATCCACCTGCTCGATGCCAATGCGACGGAAGTGGACGAATTTCACGCCACGACGCTCAAGGTCCTCGGCGAACTCGGGGCGGGTTCTCGCCCGATGATTTTGGTCTTTAATAAAATAGACAAAATCGAGAACCCCGACCTCCTCCACGGCCTGCGCGGGCGCTACCCGGAGGCACTCTTTATCTCCGCCCACACCGGCGAGGGGCTGGATGCGTTGCTGCTAAAAATGGGCGACCTCGCCGCGCCCGGCACCGTCACCCGGGTGCTGCGCGTGCCCGCCGCCGAGAGCGGCGTCGTCGCCCGGCTGCACCGCGTGGGCAAGGTGATCGAGGTCGCTTACGACGGCGCAGACGCGCTCGTCACCGTCACACTTCCGCAGCGGTTGGCCGAGGAACTCGCCCGCTATGTGGAAAATGGCGCAACCTTTTTAGAGACAAGCGCGATGGGAAAAGCTAATTAGCCCGCCCTAGAAAACGTGCCAGCGCGCATCCTCAACGCATGAAGTTTCTCAACCGCTTTAAGCGCAAATCCAATACCGAACAGCCACCGACACCCGTGCCGGAAAAGCCCGCATCCACGGCTCCGAACCCGGCGTTGCGCCCCGCCGTGTATCCGCAGAAACGCGCCCAACGGGATTCCGAGGAAGTGAAGCTGGAGCTTGGAGATTTTTTGCACCGCATCCCGCCGCATCTGCTCGTGGCTGGGCCGCATGATTTGATGGCCGAGCTGCGCTTTGAAATCCAAGACCTCTCGGATCGGATCAACAACGGACAAACGACCGTTTCCCTCTCCGAAATCTACAAGCGCCTGCCCGATATTTTTCGCGGCAAGATCCTCGATAGCGACAATATCGAAGTGCGCTTCCCGTGGCAGAAACTTGCCAAGCTCGTGAACCTCTCCGGGCCGGGAAAGAGCAACGCGCTCCAGCCCGACGCCGCTGCCGAGGCACTCGCTGAAAAGCTGCGCACCAAGCGCCACACACCGCCCGCCGCCGAACAGCCCAAGCCCACTCCACACGTCCTGCCGGGGCACGGAGATCGAGCAGGCTCGTGGTTTAGCAGCCCGATAGAGGCCGTCACCACCGCCCAAAGCTCGGCCAGCCTGCCCACTTTACCCAGCGCAAAAAAAGAACCCGCGAGCCAGCCTGCGGAGCTAGAACCGCAAACCCGACTCGTCATGCCCAATCCCGAACCGAACTTAAAAATGCCGAGGCTTTCCGCCGCGTCCGAAGTCCCCGTGAAGAACATGATCCAAGACCTCCGCGCGCTCGGACTCCCGCAGGAGTTCCATGGCAAAGTCGCCGCCGTGCAGGGCGAGTATGAGCGGCAATTTGCGGAGCTGGAAAAGCAGCGCCTCACTTTGATCGAGAGCCGCGATGCCGCGCACAGCGAAGTGCAAAAGCTACAGCACGAACTGGCTCAAACGGAGGAGGCTCTGGCGGTGGAAAAAACCACCACCGAAATCAACGAGGAACTGCTCGCAAAATCGTCCGCAGAACTCGTCACCCTCCGCGATAGTTCCAAGCTCGCAGAAGTCATCGCCGAACGCGACGCGCTGCTCCAACAGAAGGCGTATCTTTCCTCCCAAATGGCCGAGATGAATAAGCGAGGCGCAAGCCCCGCCGCTACCGGCCCGATCACCACCAGCGGTGCTCCCGGCGCGCGCCACCTTGAGGAGGCCCAGCGCCGTATCCTCGGCATGGAGGCCAGCCAGCGCGAGACGGCGCTAGAGCTTTCCCGCGAAAAAGAAGCGCGCGCTAAAGTCGAAAAACTCCTCCTCGGCGCAGAGCGGCTCCAAGAGCAAAGCGCCAACTACATGGAGTCCACAAAAGGCGAGATCCGCAAAGAGATCGAAGCCTCCGTAAAACAGCGCGAAACCGAGCTACGCAAAGCGCAAAAGGAACTGCAAGACCAAGTCGCCGCGCTCTCCGACCAAGCGCGCAAGTCCGCTACGGAGCTGGATAATGCACGCAACCGCGCGGCGGCGCTGGAGCAGAATGGCCACGCGCCGCTGGAGACGCAGCCCGACGCGATGCAAGCGCAGGCCATTGCGCAGCTCGAAGAAGACATCGAGCAATACCGCAATCGGCTGAAGGCGCTCATCGCCGAGCGCGATGCCGCGCGAGCAGAAGCCGCGCAGGCACGCAGCCATATTCACACGACTAGTGCGGATGCGGAATCCCACGCCCAAGCCGAGGCCGACGCGCGCGAAGAACTCTTCACCACGCTCGATCATCATCACACCAGCGTCCTCCGCGCCAATGAAGACCTTACCCGTCGCCTTGCGGATGCGGAAAACACTCTGCAAATTTTCACCATCGAACGCGCCGCCGCTGCGACGGGAGACTCCACACAGAACGCCGACCCGGCCCTACTCGCCGAGCTGGGAAAACTACGCACCCAGCACGCCGATACCGCCCGCGCCCGCGACGAAGCGCTCGCCAGTGCCGAGGCCCGTGATCGCGCACACCAAGAAAGCGAGAAGACCCTACAAAGCCTCGCCAGCGAGCAGCAGCAGATCCTCGTGCAACTCAGCCAAGCGCGCGAACAAAGCGCCGAGCACCAGCGCAACCTCGAAGCCTCCGAAAGCGAGATCGCTCTACTGCGCGAGCAGCTCGCTGCGCAAAAAGAGCAGCCGAAACACGAAGACGGCGAACTCTTTTCCCAGCACAAAAACGACGCCGCCGAGGCCCACGCCGCCGCTCTCCGCGACCAGCACGCCAGCGCTACACAAGCCCACGAGACCGTCCTAGAGGAAAAGCACAAGCTGCTCACCACACTCGCCGGGCTGGAGAAATCGCATACCGCCACGCTGCTCTCGCTCACCCAAGAGCGCGACCAGGCGCGCTCGGAACGAGAGGCGCTTGGCGAAGAACTCAGCGGCGCGCGCAAGCAGCACCAGTGCTTGCTCGTCTCCTTCGAGGAAGATCGTGCCGCGCTTGCCGCCGCCCGCGAGACGATCCAAAAGAAAGTCAGCGCGCTAGAGCAGCACCGCAGTGAACTCACCGGCAACCTCGAGGCACGGGAAAATTTCATCGCCGAGCAGGAGCAAAAACACCGCGAAATCCACGAGTCGCATCAAGCCACTGCTAACGAGCTGGAGGGCAAATTGGCCGCGCTCGCCGAGCAGTTCAACACCGCCCAGAGCGCCCACGACGAAGTGCAGCGCCACGCGAGCGAGCAACTCCAAGCTAAGGCAGAAGCCGAGCAAGAACTCACCCACCGCCTCGCCGAGAGCGATGCCGCGACCGCCGCCGCAAAAAGCGCGCTGCAACAAGCCGAGCAGACCATCGCCGCCGCCGCCGAAAAAGCTCAAGCGCAGGCCGAGTCTGCCGCTCAGGAAATCGCCCGCCTTGCCGAGAGCGACGCCGCTGCAAAAGGGGCAACCGAGTCCGCCAAAGCCGACGGACAGCAAACACTGGTGCAGCTCGAAGCTGCCGCCCACGAGATCGAGCAACTGCGCAAAGCCCACGAAGACACTAACGCCGAGCTTCATTTTAAAAATCAGCAGCACGCCGAAGTCGCCGCCACCCTCGATGGCGAGCGTGGGCAACACTCCGCCACGCGCTCAGAACTCGATAGCACCGTGCGCCGCCTCACCGAGAGCGAGGCTACCCTCTTCGCCGCCCGAGCCGCACAGCAGCAAGCGGAGAAGGCCATTGCCGCTCTCACGGAAAAGTCGCAAACCCACATCGAAGCCGCCACCCGCGAAGCCGCGCAGCACCGCGATGCGCATGAAAAAGCGAACGCCGAACTCCTCTCCCAGCGCCAGCTCCACACCGAAGTCGCTGCCCAACTCGAAGACGAGCACGCAAAGCACGCCGCCACTTTCACCCAGCTCGAAAACGCCACCCAACAACTCGCCGAAAACGAAGCCGCCGCCAAAGCCGCGCGGGAGCAGGCCGAGCAGAGTCACGTCGCTGATTTAGAAAAAGCGCGCGCCCAATCCGAAGCCGCCGCCAGCGAGAACGAGCAACTCCAAGTCGCTGCGCGTGTGCAGCAGGAAAAACTCGCCGCCGCAGAGAGCGCCGCTGCCGATGCCACCACAAAAATCAAAGCCGAACTCGACGAGTTGCGCGTGGCTCTGCAAATCGCACGCCGCGAACGCGACGAGACGCGCCAGCAATCCGACACCACGATCATCCAACTGCAAAAGCGTGCCGAGTCCGCCGAAGAATCCATCACCGCACTTCGCACAAAACTCGAAAGCGCCACCGCCGCCCGCGAGGAAGCGTTGGCCAGCTTAAAGACTCTGCGCGACGAGCACGAGAGCACCTCCCGCCACCGCGACGAACTCGCCACCCGCATCACCCACATCGCCGACCGCCACCGCCGCCTGCTCGAAGACATCGGAAGCACCGCTACACCCGCGCCAGTCGCACCGCCAGCGCCCGCCGCTCCGGCGATGAACGTGATCGAAGTCCACAATCCCGAAGTCTTCGCCCCCGAGCCCAGCAACGGCATCCCATTCCCCCGCATCCGCCCCGTCCCCATCCCGCCGCCACGCGTGCAATCGCAGTAGGGGGGGCGGTATGATACCGCCCTGCGGCCCCGAAGGGTCGCCCCGAGAGGCGCATTGATTTTGGAACCCTTTCAGGGCTCAGGGCGGTATCATACCGCCCCGCCGATGAGTGCTACGGAGCGACTCTCACTTGGTAAAATTTCGCCGTGCCGCTGGCGGCGTTATCCGTGTAGCTCGTGCTCGCTCCGGCGCTTGGGATCACGCTGGCACCGCTCACTTTTACGAAAGCCTGTGTGAGGTCGGTCGTGGCCCAGACCTCGTAGCTTTTGCCAGCGACGCTCGCCCATGTCACGACCACGGAGCTTGTGCTGGGGCGGGTTGCGGCGGTGATTTTAAAAGTGGAGCTACTAGCTTGCGGATCGGTTCCAGCGGCATCTTCGCTGGCGTTGGTCTGCCCGTCGCCATCGCGGTCGCCCGTTGCGCTGAGGAGGATCGTGCCGGTGGCGCTCGGGGTTGTTGAGCCTTCGATGCCTGCATTATTTACGGCGCGCACGGTGGCGTAAAGTGTCTGCCCGTCTGCGCCCGTCACGGTCTTCGTGGTGCCGTTCACCGTGCTGTCCGAGAGCACGGTGCCGCCGCCATTTGGCGCGGTGCTGATGACGACGCGGTAGCCGCTGATGCCGCCGTCGGCATCCACGGCTGCCGTCCAGGAAAAGGTGGTGCTCGTGCCGATGGCGTAGGCTTTCGGCGTGCCGGGCGCCCCGGCGGCGGGCGGCAGAGTCACGTCGTAGAGCTTGAGGAATTGCGCCTCGTAGGGCGCGGTGGCCCACGCGGCGTTCGTGGTGGGCACGGCGTTTAGGCCCACATACACGCCGCTCGCGAGCATGTCGGCGCTGGTGTGGCCTGCGCCCCAGAGCCACACGTCGCGGCGCGTGGGATCGGTGCCGGTGTAGGCGGAGATGTTTTTTACGTTGTAGATGCGGCCCGTTTTGATGCCGAAAAGATTCGAGCCGTTCTGCGAGATGTTCACATCGAACGTGCCGCTCTGGCTCGCGTTTCGATCCAGATTTACAAAAGCAAAGACGACATCACTGACGCCGGGCGAAGCATTAGCGGTCTCGTATTTGGCCACGGAAAAAATCTGCGCCTGCGCGCCCGCACCGCCCGTGCGATCAATGAAATAGCGGTTCGACGAGCGCAGAGCCACGCTGCTTTTCCGAGCCTGCCCGATGGCGGAATAGACGGGCGCGAGCTGGGCCGCGCCGTAGTTGTAGGTGCCGTGGCCGACTTGCGTTTGCAGCCAGAGCGGCATGAGCGAATTGAACTTTTTGAAGTGCGGGATGGGCTTGTTGAGATTCGTTTCATACCGCTCGTAGCCGTAGGGCGTGAGGCCGCTCTGGGTATCGCCGGGCGGCACCACGGTGCCACTGAGGCCCAGCTCTTGGCCGGGGAAAATGAGCGGCACTCCGTCCTCGGTCGAGTTCGCCGCAAAGCGGAGCAGCGCGTGGAAGGGGTCTTGGTAATGATCCTCGTCGTGCGAGCTGGTATTGAGCAGCACGAGCGCCTGCCCGTAGGCGCTGCGGCGTGCTTCGTAGATGCTGCGATAGTCGCCAGTGTTCTGCGCGGCGTGCAGGGGAAAGACGATGTTCTCATTCAAAATATCGAAATGCCGCCCGCTGCGATACGTCACCGCCCCGCCATCGAGCGACTCGGCCATGAAGACGAAATTCCATTTCCGCGTGCGAGTGCGATTGATGATGTATTCCCAGCACTGCGGCGGCAAACCTTGGCCAAAGTCGGCGCGCAGAGCGTCTATACCCACGGCGGAGTTCAGCGATGCGCCCGCCGCGTTTGCGGGGTAGCCCGTCTGCGTGAGCCAGTGCAGCGTGAACTCCGCGAAATAGCGCCAAGCCTTTTGCGTGACGCCGTCGAAGTGCCCATTCCCATCGCCGCGACTGCCTTCATTTCCGATGGAAGTGTCGAACCAATCGTCCTCGTTCTTGTAGCGATCAATGTTTGCCTGCGATGAGTTATCCGGCACCAGCGCAGCGTAGCGCCCGTAATAGACTTCGTAGGTATCGGCGAACTTCCCGAAGTCGTAGCGATCCGGCGCGAGCGCGATGCTGCCAGCATTGTAGGCGCGCATATCGTAGGCACCGCTGCGCGCAAAAAAGCGCGCTTCGCTGTTGCGAATCTCGCTCGTGGCACTCGCGCCGCCAAAGAGCGTCTGCCCGATCGCAGCGAGTTCCACGTCGTAGCTCGTGTGATTAAAAGGGGCGTCGAGCATGATGCCCACGCCCGCAGTGTCGGCGGCGGCGGCGAACGCCTGAAACTCCGCCATCGCCTGCATGCGCCCGGCGGCGGTGTCGTTCTGAGCAGGCGTCGCGTTCGCCGGAGGCGTAAAAGCGCGCGCCATCAGCGGCATGACCTCGAAGAAGTTTTTCACCGCGTAGGTGCTCCCGACTTCAAAAGGCAGACTCGTGGCGGGATCAATCTGCCGCCCATCAATCCCGTCCGGGTGGATTGGCTGAAACCACAGCATATTGGCACCGAGATCTTTCACATATTGCAGGCTGAAACGCGGCCCGCCCGCGACGCCGTTCGCGAGGTCGGAGAAGGCTCCGCGCTGCGTGGGGAGCGTGCCGGTGGCGGTGATGGTGAGGGGGTTCACCTCGTAGAGCTGCACGTCGCGCGCGGCACGCGGGGAGATGATGAGGCAGTGGTCGCGCTTGTATTTCCCATCCGTGCCCAGCTCCGAGTTGTAGTAACGATACGTGCCCGCCGCGTCGCCGTTCAGCCGCCAGCGCGCAGTGAGCCGATACGCGCCCGTTTTTTGCGCCGCGAGCGTCAGTTGGTAGCCGCCGGAGACGAGCGACATCGTGTAGGCTTTGTAGTAGTTCGCATCATTCCCCGCCGGGATGGCGTTGCCGCTAGGAGACTTGATCCCGTCCTCGATCCCGTCCCCATTCGCATCGAGCTGCGCGCGCTCGCGGCGGTTCAGATTGGTAAAAATCTCGCAGCTTTCCACACCCGTCATCTGTGGATCAAAGAAGATCGTGATCGGCAACGAGTCGCTCGCGATTTCATCCACATAAAGATGCGTCGCCGTGTAATTCCCCTCCACCTCCGCCGCAAGCCGTGTCGCGGAGTTTGCAGAGATTTTCAAAGTGGAAGCATCCCCAAAAGATGCGCCTGCGAGCAGGCAAAAAAACCTGGCGAAACAGCGGCGTCCGAGAGTGGTCATATCGGCGCAACGAAACGCCATGACCGCCAGTGGCGCAAGGGTGGATGTGGGTGCGCTAGCGCCGATGCCGCCCGCCGCAGTCGCCGTGGCGATGGCTCCACTCGTAGCCGGGGAAGATGCCGCCGAGGGGCCAGTAGGGCGCGTAATCATACGAGGTGTAGCCGCCGTAGTAGCCGTAGTTGAGCTGGGCGGTGCGCCATGCGAGGTAGCGGTTGCTGGCGGTCTTGAGCGCGTCGAGCACGGGCTCGCTCACGTGGGCGGCTCGCAGCATTTTCACGTCTTCTTTGGGCAGCAGATAATCAATGCCCACCTCGTCGAGATGCCGCAGCACGAGGTCGTCCGGGATGGCGGCGCGGTGGAGCGCGATGATCTCGCCGGGCGTGAGCGAACCGCGATGGGCGAGCTTGGCCACGGTGCGCTCGGGCACCCCGGCGGCGCGCACGCTGGCGATGGCTTGCGTGCTATGCACGGCGCAGCCGGAAAAGAGCGCGACGGTGAGCGCTAGAAGGATGAGTTTTTTCATAGCGCAGAAAGTGGCACGCTCCCCGCAGTGGCGCAAGTGATGGGCAACCATGCGGGGTTGCAAATCCGTATGCACACGTAATAAGTAGCGGGAATCAATATGAGCGCAGACTGCCAATACGACATCATCATCATCGGAGCCGGCCCCGCCGGAACCACTGCTGCCACGCTCCTAGCGGAGAAGGGGCGGCGCGTGCTCGTATTGGAAAAAGAACGCTTCCCGCGCTACCACATCGGCGAATCGCTCATGCCGTATTGTTGGTTCACCTTGGATCGTCTCGGGCTCGTCGAGCAGATGAAGACGCGCGCTTTTACGCCCAAGTATAGCGTGCAATTTGTCACGCAAGACGGACGGCAATCTTCCCCGTTTTACTTTTTCAAACACTATGATCATCCCAGCGCCGTGACGTGGCAGATCGAGCGCGCGGAGTTCGATACGATGATGCTGGAAAACGCGTGCGCTAAAGGCGCTGAAATCCGCGAAGGCACGCGCGTGGAGCACGTCTTGCAGGACGACTCGGGCCGCGTGACGGGCGTGCAAGCGACTGGCCCCGACGGCGTGCAATACTGTGCCCGAGCGGCTGTGACGATGGATTGCTCGGGCCGTGACCGCGTGGCGCGCGTCCGCGAAGGCTGGTATGTGCGAGACCCCGCGCTGAACAAAATCTCGATCTGGAGCTACTGGCGCGGTGCAAAGCGCGACCCCGGCATCGACGCGGGCAATACCACCGTCGCCTACGTCGAGGGGCGCGGCTGGTTTTGGTATATCCCGATGAAAGACGACATCGTCAGCGTCGGCATCGTCGCGGAAAAAGATTACCTTTTCAGCGACTCGAAAGACCCCGCCGAAATCATGGCCCGCGAGATCGAAAAGAACGTGTGGGTGCGCGACCACCTCGCGGGCGGCGAGCAGTTCGGCGAGTATTGGGTCACCAGCGAATTTAGCTACCGCTCCCGCCACCCCGCGACTGATGGACTCGTGCTCGCGGGTGATGCGTTTGCTTTCCTCGACCCCGTCTTTTCCAGCGGAGTTTTCCTGGCGCTGAAGAGCGGCGAAATGGCTGCCGACGCGGTGGACGCCGCCCTCACCGCTGGTGACACCAGCGGCGCGCGCTTCGTGGGATACGGAGCCGCACTCTGCACCGGCATCGAAAATATGCGCAAACTCGTCTATGCCTTTTACGAGCCGGGCTTCAGCTTTGGCAAAGTGAACAAAGCCTATCCCGAAGTGCGCGGAAGCCTCACCGACTGCCTCATCGGCGACCTCTTTCACCGCGATTTCACCGCACTGCACCAAGCCATGAGCCAGTTTGCCGAACTCCCCGCCGAGCTGCCATACGGGCGGACTGCGGCGTGATTTAAGTGGCGGGCGCTGGTGCTGGGGGCTGTTGCCAGCGGCGGCGGACGTCTTTCATATAAGCGTCGAATTTCATTTGCTGCTTGGGTGTTAAGATGGCGCGGATGCGGTCTTCGGCGCGCAGCAGTGCGGACTCCACGGAGGGGCGGGCAGGGGCTGCGATGTCTTCCAGCTCGGCGCTGGTTTCTTTTAAAATGACGCGCACTTGCTGCTGCTGCTGGCCGTCGAGGCCGAGGTCGTCTTTAGCCCGCTGGAAGAGCACTTCGCGCACGGCTCCGGGGCCACCACGGGTGACTTTTTGAAAGAAGCCGATCCAGCCAGCGACGCCGCCGAAGAAGCCGCCGATGAGGAAGCCGAGCGCGAAGATTAACAGCACGCCGAGGCAGCCGCGAAAGCGCTTCACGACTCGCCCTCCGAGAACCAGAGCAGCGCCGCCCGCCCGCCATCGTTCACGACGCTGAGGAGCGTCTCCGCGTCGGGCTCGAAGTCTGTGCGTGCGTAGCACCACGCCGCCGCCGCGAGTGCGAGCGTGGCGAAGTAGGGGCAGAGCCGCCAGGACCATACCCGCCACGAGCTGTCGCGCTCTTCGCGCAGGCGGGCGAGCAGCCGTGTCTCAAAGCCCAGCTCGGCACGCCCGGTCTCGGGCACGTGATCGCGCGCGGATTGGAGGAGTTCATTTAGCAGATGGTCAGCGTTCATTGTGTGATTCTAAAATTTCGCGCAGTCGTGCGCGGGCGCGAAAGGCGCGCACTTTCACGTTGCTCTCGCTCCAGCTTGTGAGGCTGGCGATTTCGCGCACGGGGCGCTCTTCGATTTCTAAGAGGGTGAGGATGAGTCGCTCGTCCGCTTTCAGTTGCGCCATCGCCCACGCGAGCAGCTCTTTTGCGCGGCCAACTTCCAGCGCGCGGTCCGCGCGGGCATCGCGCATTTCTACCACGAGGGCATCCAGCGGCACGGTGTCGCGATGCCGCCGCTCGCGCCGCAAGAAGTCGTAGCACGCGGTGACGGTGAGCCGCGCCAGCCAATGCTCGAAAGGCGCATCGCCACGAAAGCCGCTCATTTTCCGCCACGCGCGGAGGAAGACTTCCTGGCACAAATCATCGAGTTGCTGCGCATCCCGCGCAAACCGCGAGCACGTGCCAAAGACGCGCCCCTTATGCCGCCGCACCAGCTCGGCGAAAGACGAGTCGTCCCCCGAGAGCGTCGCGCGCACGAGCGCAAAATCGGCAGAAGCAGCATCCTCCATCGCCGCATTGCTAGACGTGGCAAAGAGAAAGGGCAAGGCAGGGCAGGCGAGCGAAGCGGTCATCGTGTGTGTGGTGGGGAGACGCGGCGAGGGGAGGGGATGTTACAGGAGCTAGTCAGAAAGGAGCGCATAATCTGTCTGACCCCATGCGCTCCCCGGACCCCATGCGCTCTCGCCCGATAAACGACCCCCTCACCGTGCACCCATCCACCCTCCTCCCACTGCGCAAGCACCCATTTCCAGCCGGGCACCGCTCCCTTCCGCCCCCTTCCACCGCTAGCCTGCCGCGCGCAAGCCAGTCCCCAGCCCGCAACCCCCACTGCGCCGC
>JAYVQK010000014.1:0-12189 GCA_043757005.1 Verrucomicrobiaceae bacterium | reverse complement strand
TTGGGAAAATACTCACACTATTTCCAGCCCGCGTCTCGCGCCGATGCTGGTCGCAAATTTCCCCCGCATCGAGGCCGAGGCGCTGGAGCATGGAGACGTAGAGATTGGGCGGCGGGCTAGGTGTTGCACCTTCCGCCAAAACGCCTCTTCCGAAGGCCGAATGTCCCGGATCCGCTCCAGCAACTCATCGAAATACGCCCCACCGCCAGCCTCCTTCAGCCGCTCATCATCCATCGCAACCCCCTTCACCAGATACTCCCGCAACCGCTGCGTAGCCCTGATGCGAAACAGCGTGCCCCGCAACGATTTCACCCGGTAGCCCACCGAGATGATGGCATCCAAGTTGTAGTGCTGCGTCCCGTAGGATTTGCCATCGGCGGCAGTTATTAAGAATTCCTTAACCACTGAACCCGCCAGCAGTTCCCCATCTGCGAAGACGTTGCGGATGTGCATACTCACATTGGGAACGGAGGGCTGAAAAAGCTCCGCCATCAGCTTCTGCGACAGCCAAACCGTCTCCCCCTGAAGCCGCACCTGCAAGCGCGTGCCGCCATCCTCCGTCTGGTAAAGGATGATTTCGGATTTTGGCAAAAGTTCATCGCGCATGGGTTCATCTCTAATCAAGGGCGGCGTTCTCGAAGGTGAGGGTTTCCAGGCTCATGCAGGCAGCCCCTCCGATGCACAGTAAGCTTGCCGCTCGTGCGTCGGTGTTGTCGGAAACGCCAGAGTCAGTTTCCGTTCGCGGACAAGTTTCGTGAGATATTGGTCGCGCAAAGCCTTCGGCTTCCGATTGACCAGCAGCGCCAGACATTGAAGCGTCACGAAATGTCTGGCGCAAAGCTGCAAGATCACAGCAATGAGAACCTCCCTGTCCACTTTACCTTTCGAGCGCGGCTCGACCGCGATCCGCACCAGACTGGCACGCAAGTCCGCAGCCAATACGGAAACATCGTCGATGATCGGGAGGGGGTGTGAGTTTGCGATCAGGCACCCGTCGCTGGCCCGATTTTCGCCCAAATTAGGGGAGCTGCCGCTCAAATTCGGGGAGCTGGGAGTCGAAATTCGGGCAGGCGGGCCGAACACATCGTCGGGAGTCGGAATGGCTTCGCCGGAAAGGTGGTAAACAGCCCCGCGTCCACCCGTGGATTCGAGCATTCCAGCCTGCGTGAGATGCTGAAGCGTCTTCGACAGATCAACGGAATCCGCACGCAGCCGCGCATGGTTCACCGTGCCTTCGCTGGCCGCAAGCGCCAGGGCCACCCGCTCGACATGTGACAGCATTTCAAACTGAGTCCCGAAGCGGGCTTTGAGTCCCGCCATCACTTGCTCCGGGAAAAGGTCGATCATCCGCAGTTCCAGCAACGTCTGATTGTAGGGCGCGGGCGTATCGTAAAGCTTCGGCGGATTCCAATGCTGCGAGCGCCAGCCGTGGAGAATCTTCGGGATTCCGGTGCCTGCCTGTTCGCCGACGCCAACTAGTCGAAACATCTTGTGCAGCGTTCGGTTCCGGCAATCGGGCTCTCCGCCGTGAAGCGCAACTTCCACCGGGATGCGCATCAGCCCCGGATTGCGAAAGCCAAACATGTCCGGGCGCTTCACCACCAGCACCGAAGCCCGGTCGGAGTAATCCGCATGAACCAGCACATTAGCCAGCGCCTCGCGCAACGCCTCGTGGACGGGCGTCTCGTCCTTTCGCTCTCCCTTTTCCAAGCGGAACGGCACCTTCAAATCCGCCGTCAGTTTCACATACACCTTGCGGTAAAAATCGTAGAGATTGCCCGACCATTTGCCGTCCAGCGTGATGCGATCAATCCAGCGCGCCTCGGTCTTCGCCTCGGGACGCTCCTGATAGTCGAGCATGTAGTTCGGCAACTCCTCCTGAATCGCCACCATCTGCCCGAACATCAACAACCCGGCCAGCGTCAGGCCGCTCTCGCCCGTCTCACGATCCTTTCGCCACCCGCCAATGTGTCGGAGAAATTCGCGGTCGTCGTAGCCATTCCAGACATGGCCCGGATCGCGGTTCGTGAACACCTGCCGATATGTCCGAAACGTCCCAGTATTCAGATCGTCGAAATCGTAGCCCTTGAGAATGCGATCATCCCGGCTGTCCTCCACCTGCTCCGCTAGCATCCGCTTCACCTCCTCATCCGGCAGCCAGCAGTCACCGTCGTTCAGCCGCCGGTAGGTATGCCCGGCAAACGGATTCGTCGTGAGGAAAACTGGGCGCTGTTTTCGCGTGGCACGCGGAATCTCGATCAGCAGGATCGTCTTCCCATCCATCGTCACTTCGCGCACGGAAGCGTCAGTCAGCAGGTTCGCGCTTACCCTCTGGCGGTTGTTTAGCGAGTCGAAAAGTTCCTTCCGAACCTTCGGCACATTGGCGATTCCCTCGATGGAGAAATGCCCATGCTTCTCCCGCATACCCAGCACGACCATGCCGCCCTGCGTATTGGCAAAGGCGCTGTAGGTCGGCCAGAAATCCTCCGGCACCGCGCCCTGGCCGTCACGTCCGGCTGCCAGCTTGCATTCGAGGTCCACTGACTCCCGGAGCAGTTCGAGATCGGCGATGGATTGGATTTCGATCATGCGCTGGCCTCCACGCTGGCACTTGCGCCCGCTGCGCTCAATTTCCATCTCAGCAATTTCGACAGCAGCGTGTCGCGCAGAGTTGCGAGGGTGCCGGATTGCCCGGAATTTGCGAAGACGCAGTCGGAGCCGAGATCGCGGTGTAAGGATTCGGCGCGCTCGGCACCGAATTCAGAATGGATCAAATACAGCCGTTCCGCAAGGGCAACCCGGTGCTGGCGACCGACGAAGCAGAAGCCGTAGGAGAGATTTTCGCCGACAGGAGCCACTTTGCCGTCCTTTTCCAATTCTCTCACAACTTGTGCGAGAAATTCGGGCTGATTGTGAAGGAAATAGAGCTGCTGCATCCGCCAGATATTTTGCGGCGAGAAGCCTTTTGCCTCTGGAAATGCTCGCTGCAAATCCGCCGCGACCATTTCCACTACCGACTCGCCCCAGCCAGGCGCCTTCTGTTTCTCCACGATCCCGCGCCCGATGTCCCACGCCTCATGGGTGATGGCGCGGGCCGCAGCGATGCGGGCGGACTGCACCCGGCCCTTTAGTTCTTCGATGAACTGCCGATAGTCGGCGGTAAGCGCCAAAGTAGTATTCGTGACCTTTTTCATAAGGTAAATTTTTGCGCTTCTATGATCTGTGTAAGATGGAGTTTTGCAATCATAGTTTCTTCCATTCCAGTCGTTTGATTTCTTTGTCGAAGTCCGAGAGGTATTCCGCGTCTTGGCGCTGGCGAAGGCGGCTGGTGGGTGAAATGCTTCCTTTTAGCAAGCAGCGGTTGCGGTCAGGGAGTGATGTATTGCTGGCCTGAAAAGCGCGTGGCTCACGCAGCCATCGGCGCGATTCTCGATTACGCTATGGGCGCGGCGGTGATCAAACAATGCACGCGGATAGGAAAACATCGGAGACTTTGGCTCAAATATAGGGCGCTTTTGGAACCGCTGATTGATCCCCGCACGCTGCGCGTTGACGGGGCAGCCTGGGGCGCGCATCTTCCCGCGCATGAGCATCACCGCTGAACTCGATGTGCCGGACGACCGCTCGCGCTTCCAACTGCCAGTAGGCGTGGCGCGGCGGGGTGGATGGGTGTGCCGCGCACTCCGGTGATGCGCTTCCTCCGCAGCCTCTTCCCAGCCGCCCGGCGTGCGGTGACTTTTGCGGCGGTGTTGCCGCTGCTGCTTTTCCTCGCGGCGTTTGCGGGGGCGATTGCGGCTTGTGAATGGCGCGGATGGTTGCGGTTCACTTGGTGGCCTGCATTTTGGCTGCTGCTGGCGACGCCGTGGGTGTGGTGGATGCACTTTGCGGGCGGCAGCGGGCTCACGAAATGGCGGGCGCAGGCGGCGCTGTTGTCGCGGCTGGTGCTGGTGGGGGCGTTTGCGGCGCTGCTGGCGGAGCCTCGGGCGGTGCGGCGCTCGGATGCGCTTTCGCTCGTGTATGCGCTGGATGTGTCGGACTCGATGGGGGAGAAAATCTCGGATCAATCGCTGCGCTGGATTCTGGATTCCGTGCGGGCAAAGCCGGAGAAGGACGAGGCTGGGCTGGTGATCTTTGGCCGCGACGCCGCTGTGGAGCTGCCACCGCGCACGACGTTCCCATTTGAAACGATCAACTCCCGCGTGGCGCGCGATGGCTCGGACGTGGCACGCGGGCTCGGGCTGGCGGCGGCGATGCTGCCGGAGGGGAATCAAGGTCGCGTGGTGCTCATCAGCGATGGCAATGAAACCGAGGGCAATATCGCGCCGGTGCTCGACGAGCTGAAATCGCGTGGCATCGCGGTGGATGTGCTACCGGTGGCGTTCGATTTTCAAAAGGAAGTATGGCTGGAGCGGCTCGATCTCCCCCGCGTCGTGAAGAAGGGCGAGAGCTACGATGCGACAGTGCTGCTTTCCTCGCTCAGTGCGGGCCACGGCAAGCTGCGGTTGGTAGAAAATGGGCAGAACATCGCGGAGAAAGACGTGGAGTATGCGGCGGGGAAAAACCGTTTCGCGCTGCCGCTGCCGGAGCGCGGGCCGGGCTATTACGAATACGTAGCGAGCATCGAGGTGCCGAAGGGCGAGGATGCGTGGGCGGAAAATAATGTGGCGATGGGCGACCTCTATCTTAAAGGCGAGGGCCGCGTGCTCGTCATCACGGACGCCGCTTCGGACGCGCGCGAATGGGAGGGACTCGTGACTGCGCTGAAGCAAAGCGAACGCTCCGTGCAAGTGCGGATGGCCTACGAGACGCCGCGCGACCCGCTCTCGCTACTGCCCTACGACCTTATCATTTTGGCCAATGCACCCGCCGATGCGTTCGACGCCGTGCAGCTCCAGTCGCTGCACGACGCCGTGTATTCGCAAGGCACCGGCCTGCTCATGCTCGGCAGCGAGCACAGCTTCGGCCCCGGCGGCTACCACGGCAGTGTGATCGAGGACGCGCTGCCCGTGACGATGGACGTGACGCAGAAGAAGGTGCTGCCCAAGGGCGCGCTCGCGATCATCCTGCACACTTGCGAATTTGCCGACGGCAACACGTGGGCCAAGCGCATCGCGAAAGAGGCGATCCGCGTGCTGGGCGGCGAGGACGAAGTGGGCTTGCTCGACTACGAGATCAGCACGAACGCGGGCGATAAATGGGTCTTCCCACTCACCCAGGCGCGTGATTTCCAGACGAAACTCGTGCCGCTCATCAACGCCGCATCACCCGAGGATATGCCGGCTTTTCAAAACATCCTCTCAATGGCGCACGTGGGACTCAAAGGGAGCGACGCGGCGACGAAACACATCGTCGTGATTTCCGACGGCGACCCTTCGCCGCCGCAGCCAGCCTTGCTTGCGGCGCTTGTGGCGGAGAAAATCACGATCTCCACCGTGGCGATCAATCCCCACGGCGGGCAGACGCTCCCGCTCATGCAGGCGATGGCGGAGCAGACGGGCGGGCGGTATTATTTCGCGAAAGATCCGAGCGAATTACCGAGCATTTTCATCAAGGAAGCCAAGACGCTGAAACGCTCGATGCTGCAAAATAAAACCTTCACCGCGCAGAGCGAATTTCCCTCCCCCGTGCTGCGCGGCATAGACGCGCTCCCGCCGCTCCACGGCTTTGTGCTCACCACGCCAAAGCCGCGCGCGAGCGTCATCCTGCAAGCTCCGCCAAACGCTGAGGAACTCGTGAAAGGCGACACGCCCGACCCGCTCCTCGCGCTCTGGCGCTACGGCCTCGGCACCACCGCCGCGTGGACGAGCGACCTCGCGCCAAACTGGGCGCGCGACTGGATGGGCTGGGAAAAGTATCGGCCATTCGTGAAGCAACTCGTCACCGAAATCGCCCGCGTGGAGACGCGCAGCGACCTCACCCTCAGCGCCACCGCCGCCGGGACACAGGGCATCATTACCGTGGAGGACTTTGCAAAAGCCGACAGCGCACTCGCCATGAAAGCCCGCGTGAAAGGCCCGCGCGGCGACAGCGTGGAAGTGCCGCTCCAGCAAATCGCCCCGCGCCGCTACCAAGGCCAATTCCCACTTTGGGGCAAAGGCCGCTACCAAGTCGCCGCAGCAGCAGCGGGCGAGGGGCGCAGCGAGCAGGCTTTTGGCGGATTTGCCGTGCCGTATTCGCCAGAGTATCTTCGCTTCAAAAGCGACCCCATCCTGCTAAAACAAATCGCCGAGCGCACCGGAGGCCACATCTTCACGCCCGCCGATCTCGACCTCTTTCACCCCGCCCGCAAGACCCGCGAAAGCAGCAAGCCCGTCTTCGATTGGTTCCTCCTCGTGCTCGCCTGCCTCATCCCCCTCGATGTCGCCCTCCGCCGCGTGCAGCTCGATTGGCAGATCATCCGAGGCTGGCTGGGTTTCGGCAAAAAGCGCGGATCCACCGCGACCATGGGCGCACTCTTGGAGCGGAAAAAGCAGGCCCAATCCACCGAACGCCCAAAGCCCGCCAGCCTCCCCACGCCACCCGCCGC
This sequence comes from Verrucomicrobiaceae bacterium, assembly GCA_043757005.1. Classification (GTDB taxonomy): domain Bacteria; phylum Verrucomicrobiota; class Verrucomicrobiia; order Chthoniobacterales; family Chthoniobacteraceae; genus SXWH01. The sequence continues at coordinate 5,663 of JAYVQK010000014.1, read as the reverse complement.
CATCCCAAAACCCATCACCCCAGCCGAGCCAAAGCCAGCCGAGCCCCCACCCGCTGACACCACGCAAAGCACCACCGAGCGCCTCCTCGCCCGCAAACGCGAACGCGCAAACGAGGAAGACAAGCCCTCCTCATAAAAGAAAACTCTGAACTCCTCAAACATCCCCCTCCATCTACCACCATCCATCCGACCACCATGCGCCTCTACCTCTACGAAAAATGCGACACCTGCCGCAAAGCCCTGCAATGGCTCAAAGCCCGAGGCATCGCCTACACCGCCATCCCCATCCGCGAACAACCGCCCACCCTCGCCGAACTGCAAACCATGCTCGGCCACATCGGCGATATAAAGCGCCTCTTCAACACCTCCGGCGGCGACTACAAAGCCATGAATATGAAAGACCGCCTGCCGCTCCTCACCGAGCCCGAAGCCCTAGCCCTCCTTGCCACCCACGGCAACCTCGTGAAACGCCCCTTCGCCCTCAGCAAAACCGCAGGCACCACCGGCTTTGACGCAGCAAAGTGGCAGCAACTCTTCCCATAGCCACCGCGCGCCATCGCTGCGCGCAATACAACACCCCCCGCGCCCGTGCGAGCCTCCCCCGCGCCCGTGCGAGCTTTCCCTGAGTAAAGTGCGCATCCACCCTGCCCTTGTGCGCGACTAGCCCGCGCAGATGCCCACCCCTACTGCGCCCGTGTAAATCGAGCCTGCGCCCGTGTAAATCAAGCCTGCGCCAGTGTAAATCAGCGCTAACCGCGTGCAATCTTCCCCTAAGAAGACGCTGAATACAGCCGAACGGCGTGAGCGGGGTAGCGCACGCGTCCCGCGTGTAGTTGCCGGCGTCCCGCCGGGAACATCGGGCGTGTGAAGACGCGGATTACGCTGAAAATCATCGTCTGTAGTGCGTTTTCAATTCTCGGCGGGACGCCGAGGATGACACGCGGGACGCGTGCGCTACCCCGCGCCCATCGCTCGCTTAAATAACAAAAACCGACTCGGAACACTTTATTCAGCGGTCCCCTCAATAATTTCCTCTTGGCTATTTCTATCCATTACGCATCCTCCCTCAGTAGTTCCGACTACTCCACACACACAAACCTCAAATTCGCATCCACCATGAACGACCGTGAAACCGCCCGCTACAACATGTTTAGCACCGCCCAGACCTTTGGCAAAAACAACGCCCCCGACTTCGCCGCCGGAGGAGAAGCCCTCAAACGCTTCGCCAGCCTCACCACCACCATCACCCAGCTCGACCGCGAAAAAGCCCAGCAACGCACCGGCACCCACACCGCCAAAGAAGTCCTCCTAGACGCCCTCCGGCTCGACCTCCAAAACATCACCCGCACCGCCAGCGCCATCGCCCAAGACCAGCCCGGCTTCGCCGACACCTTCCGCCCGCCCGAGACCTCCGGCCAAGGCAAACTCCTCACCAACGCCGACACCTTCCTCGCCCAACTCCAAGAAGCGCCCACCGATAGCGCCGCCGAAAAAGCCGCCAAAGCCACCGTCGTTGCCCAATTCATCGCCCACGAACTCCCCACCGACTTCGTCCTCCACCTCGCCGAAGACATCCAAGCCATCCACGACGCCAAAGACCACGCCGCCGGCGACGAAAACCAAAGCGTAGAAAGCACCGCCGCCGTCGGACGCCTCATCCGCGAAGGCATGAAAGAAATCACCTACCTCGACGCCATCCTCCGCAACAAATACACCCGCACCCCCGACAAACTCCGAGCATGGGAAAGCGCCAGCCACATCGAACGCGCCCCCCAGCGGGAAAAAAAGCCCGCCCCCACGCCCACGCCATAGCACCCCCACCATCGCCGAAGGTGCCGCCCGAATGGACTGGTAACAAGCAGATGGAATCCGGCCCCCCGGCCCCCCCGCTCTGCCGGGGCCGAGAGATGGGCAATAACGCATCTTTTGGCGTATTCGGCACTTTTCAGTGTGCCGCCCCAAAGGAAATGTGTAATAGACTCCACAGCTACAAGCCGCTTGTTTGCTGAATAGAAAACACCATCGCCATATCCATGAAAACGCCCACGCACCCTTTTGAAATCGCGCTCATGGTCATGCGGGATGAATTGGAGTTTTCTCTGGAACATTTCGGGCCTGTGCCGTGGAGCGATTTCTTGCTAAACCCTCGTAAATTACGGGGGAGCGATTTTCTCATGCGGTGGTCGCAAGGCGTATGGAGTGAACATCAACTCGTGCGGGCAGTGGACGTGAGCGGCGAGTTTTTTGCACTGCCCTACGGCCCGAGTGGCGTGGCTCCCACGGATGACGTTCGCTCTTACGAGCTTTACTTCGAACGCCTCGAACACGCGGGGCTGGCTGCGATCAAACGGCCTGATTTACTCGTATTTCGTGACCGAGATCGAGTCGCCGTCCATCAACTCATCACAGACCTCGGCGGCTTAACGGAGCTGCCTTTCACCCGCGAAGACGATCCACGGATGGGCAAGCTCATCGCATTTGCGGTGATTGCTGTGGAGTGTGAAAACAGCCTCTGGCGCGCGCAGCAGATGCCGGCTTTTAATCAGCCACTTCGCCCACAGAAGAGACTAGACGGTAAGCTAGGGCTTTCAAAGAGCGCCGTTCTGCCCACCGTCATCGTCAAACACGAAGACCTTGATCGTCTTCTGAATTGGCAGACGACCCATCGCTGCCCCATCCACATTTGGCACGCCTTCTACGATCTGGCTTTCGGCCTCTCACTCCAGAGGGCTCAGGAATTAGTAGATCAAGGGCTCATTCAAGGCACCGTCCAGCTCTTCCAAGCTCCGGGTGGAGCCAGCACGAGCAAAGTAATCTACAAGTTTTACCATCATTACGCCTACCCGCTTGCGACCTCCACGGGTGATCCGAAGTTGGTTGCCGATTCCATTACCGATAAAAACGGACACATTCTGCCATTCGTTCGCTTTGAGGGCGGTGGGCGGGCGCTGACCGCCGAGGCATTTGAGCAACTCCGCATCGCTGCCGCAAAATGATCGCCGAAATCCCATCGCCCCTTTCCGCGAATATGCCGCTCCCACGCACGGGAGCCAAACGGGAAGCCCTGCGGGTGAATGGCCAGTTTTGGACGCCGGATTGGGTTGCTGACGCGATGGCTGCCTATGCTTTAGCAGACGGCGCGGAGACCTTATTTGATCCCGGCGTAGGCGCAGGGGCCTTGCTCCGAGCTGGTCGGCGCTTGCGTGGGCCAGCTCTGCAATTACGCGGTCGAGAGATTGACCCTGCTGCACTTGTAGCCGCTTCGGATTCTGATTTGAGCGCAGAAGACTTGGCGGGCGTCGAGCTGCGGGACTTTGTATTGCAGCCTCCGAAAGAAGCGTTCCCCGCAATCGTCGCGAATCCGCCCTACGTGAGGCACCATCGGCTTTCGGAGATCGCAAAGCTCACCCTTCACAGCTTTGCGCGCAACTTGATCGGGCAGCCAATAGATGGGCGTGCTGGGCTCCACGTCTTTTTCTTACTGCATTGTCTCAAGGCACTCGCACCGGGCGGTCGCTTGGCGTTCATCGTCTCCGCCGACATCTGCGAAGGCGTCTATGCGAGAACGCTATGGTCGTGGATCGCCTCCCGCTTTTGCCTGGATGCAGTCATCACCTTTGCCCCCGCAGCGAGTCCCTTTCCCGGTGTGGATACCAATGCGGTGCTACTGCTCATACGCCACACGCCCCCACAGGGAGAGTTCCCTTGGGTCAAAGTCCACGCCGCAGGCGGAGACGCGCTGGCACAGTGGATGAAAGCAGGACTGCCCAGTATTTCAGATCACCCAGATTTGGAAATCGCCCGCCGCACTGCCATAGAAGGCTTTGCGACCGGGCTCTCCCGCGCGCCACTTATGACGCCCGCCACACAGTATTGCCTCGGTGATTTCGCCCGCGTCATGCGAGGAATCGCCACGGGTGAAAATGAGTTCTTCTTTATGACCGCTGAAAAGGCGGAAAGCCTCGGGATTCCATCGAAGTATCTCATTCCCGCCATCGGTCGGATGCGCGATGTGCAAACCGACCCGTTCACGCCGGAAGACATCCAGCAATTAGAAGCAGCTAATCGCCCCACACGCCTTCTCTCACTTGGAGATGAGCCGCGCGAACAGCTTCCGCTCGCGCTACAGCGTTACCTTCAAGCGGGTGAAGCGGCAAATATCCCAGCCAGCACACTCATCGCCACACGCAAGCCGTGGTATCGCATGGAGCGCCGGACGCCGCCCCCATTTTTCTTTGCCTACCTCGGTCGGCGAGCAGTGCGCTTCATACGGAATCAAACCAACGCCGTCCCACTCACTTGCCTGCTCTGCATCTACCCGCACGATACCAGTGCGGAGAATTTAGAGCGTTTATGGCGCGTATTTTCCGATCCGAGAACTGTGGCAAATCTCCGACTTGTCGGAAAATCCTACGGCGATGGGGCTTTGAAGGTGGAGCCAAGAGCACTCCAGCAATTACGGATTCCTGACGAAGTTCTCGAAGAGACAAAATTGCCCGCCCGCGCGAAATCCCATCAGCACGAATTAGTTTTGTGATTGCACAGATAGCCCGCCTCCGCCTCCAATATTTCGGAAGTCCTTCTTGCCTCCCTGCGCCGCTTTCCCTACCCACTTCCGCACTAAAACCACACCGCCATGAACTCATCCACACGCACGAAACTCTTCCTCATGATGGTCCTCGAAATCGCCATCTGGGGCGCTTGGCTACCACTCATCTTTGGCTACCTGCCCAGCCTCGGCTTTTCCGCCACCGAGCCGCCTGCCGCCATCGCCGCATACGTCCCCAGTTTCCTGAAATGGCTCTTCTCCGAGCAGGGGATGATCCTGAACGCGTTCCCCGTCGCCGCGATCATCGGCATGTTCTTTAGCAACCAATTCGCCGACCGCAAATTCGCCGCCGAGAAGTTCCTCGCCTTTAGTCACCTCGTCGGCGGCGTCGCCATCCTCGGCTGCGGCTACACGAAAGACTTCTGGCCCTTCTTCGCGCTCATGTTCGTCCACTGCCTCCTCTACGTGCCGACCATGTCCATCACAAACTCCATCGCCTTCGCCAATATGAAAGACCCGCAGAGCGAGTTTGGCATCATCCGCATGGGCGGCACCGTCGGCTGGATCCTCGCGGCGTGGCCCTTCACTTTCATCCTCGTGGACTGGGCGAAAGTGGACGCTGCAAACCCGCATGGCATCGCCGCCTGGTTCGACATCGTGCTCAAATCCGGCCTCACCGGCGACGCACTGAAAGCCGCGACCAAATGGAACTTCGTCGTCGCGGGCGGCATCTCGCTCGTCCTCGCCGCCTTCAGCCTCACCCTCCCGCACACTCCGCCGAAAAAGAAAACCGATGGCGCAGGCGAAAGCCTCGCTTGGCTCGAAGCCCTCAAGCTCCTCCGCCATCCCTTCGTGCTCGTCCTTTTCCTCGTCACCTTCGTGGATTCCTTCGTCCACAACTGCTACTTCAACTGGACCGGCAGCTTCCTCGGCGCATCCCGCGAAGCAGGCGGCGTCGGCATCGCGGGGAACTGGATCATGCCCGTGATGACCATCGGCCAGGTCGCCGAACTGCTCACCATGTTCATCCTCGGCGCGACGCTGAAAAAGCTCGGTTGGCGCACCACCATGATCATCGGCATCCTCGGCCACGGAGCGCGCTTCGCCGTTTATG
>JAYVQK010000013.1:0-12191 GCA_043757005.1 Verrucomicrobiaceae bacterium | reverse complement strand
TACTGCGGAGTGTCTTTTTTAATTTTGGAAGATGGAGTGCTGCAACAATGAGGGCAACAAGGCTTGAGGTTCACAAAGCCCCTTACACGTCACACTTCCCCCGCCCCGCCCGCCCGCTATAACGCACCACGATGAACTCCGGCTTTCTCGATAAACTGCTTGAGCGGATCGGGCGCGTGCGGCCCGAGGAAGTGCGTGATTACGTGCTGCGCCTCGCCGACGAAAAAGGCTTCTTCGAGACCATCTTCCACGCACTCCACGAGGGCGTCATCGTCACCGACCCGAGCGGCAACATCACCTACCTCAATCGCGCCGCGTGCGAATTCTTCGGGCTGGAGCGCGACACAGCGATGGGGCGACCACTGGCCGAGCGATTGCAGGGGCTGGATTGGAGCGTCATCGCCGATTCAGAAAAGACGGTGTCGCGCGACATGGAGGTTTTTTACCCCACCAATCGCTTCCTGAATTTCTACGTCACCCCGCTCCGCGTGGAAAAACCCGGCCCCCGCAAAGGCACCATGGAGCAAGAGCTGGTGGGCTACGCGGTGATCCTCCGCGACATCACCGAGAGCCGTAAAAGCACGGCTGAGACGATCCAGAGCGAGCAATTCAGCGCCCTCACCATGCTCGCGGCGGGCGTCGCGCACGAGCTTGGGAACCCGCTCAATTCCCTCCACATCCACCTGCAACTCATGGAGCGCCGCGTGCGCAAAGTGCCCGAGTCGCAGCGCAAAGAACTCAGCAAAAGCATCGAAGTCGCCAAGGAAGAAATCTCGCGGCTCGACACGATCATCCGCCAATTCCTCGGTGCGATCCGCCCCTCGCAGCTCGATCGCCGGCTTGAAAATATCAACGTCCTCGTGGAAGAAAGCGTGCGCTTCCTGCGCGCCGAAATCACCGACCGCAATATCCTCGTGGAGACAGAACTCCGTGCCGACCTCCCGCTCCTCGAAGTAGATCGCACGCAGATCAAGCAGGCATTTTTCAACGTCATCAAGAACGCCTTCCAGGCCATGAATAGCACCGGCATCCTCCGCATCCGCACGGATATGGACGACCGCTTTGTCGGCATCACTTTTTCCGACAGCGGCGGCGGCATCGCTGACGAGCAGATGAGCAAAATCTTCGAGCCCTACTCCACCACGAAAGCCAGCGGGAGCGGCCTCGGCCTGCTCATCGTCCGCCGCATCCTCCGCGAGCACGGCGGCGAAATGGAACTGCTGAACGAAGCCGGAAAAGGCCTCTCCATCACCATGAAACTCCCCCTCCGCGACCAGCGCGTGCGGATGCTGACAGCCTCCACAGAATCGTAAGAAGACGGGCTAAATCAAAATCATCCCACTTCTAAAAATCCCTTGCCCACTTTTGCCCGCACACTTTAATACGCCGCGCCGAGCACCACTCGGCACAAAACCAACCAACTACCACCATGAAAACCATCGCACTGCTGGCGCTCGCCAGCCTCTCCACAGCAGCCTTTGCAGGCCACCCCATGACCGCGCCCGCTGGCAGCCACACCTACGTCCCGCAGGAAGCCTACTTCGGCGAGACCGAGCTCCAGCTCGATGTCTATGGCGCATACTCCAGCACCGACGGTGAGCACGGCACCGGCTACGGCGGTGGCCTCGGTTTGAACTACTACTTCACCCGCAATTTCGGCCTCGGGCTGGATGCCACACTCGTCGAAGGTCGCCGCCACGAAGTCCTCGAAACCACCCTCAGCTTCCTCGCCCGCTACCCATTTGAAATCGGCCACATCGCACTCGCCCCCTACGTAAAAGTCGGCCTCGGCATGGAGATAGAGAGCACCGCAGAATCCGTCCTCGACGTAGGCGGCGGCATCGAATGGCGCATCAATTCCCGCGTCGGCTTCTTCACCGAAGGCACCTACAACTTCGCCCACGATAACGACTACCTGCAAATCCGCACCGGCCTCCGCTTCGTCTTCTAAAAAACACACCACCGCGTAAAAATCACAAGCGCCGGAGTCGAAAGACCCCGGCGCTTTTTTGCACTGGGAGCTAACGCAGCGTTACAGTTGCAGCGCCACGATGCGGCGGTTTTTGGTGTCGGCGATGAGGGCTCGCATTTTGGAATCTATGGTGAGGCCCCAGGGGGTGGCGAATTGGGCTTCGGCGGTGCCGGTGGTGCCGTAACGGGCTAGGAGGTGGCCATCGAGGGCGACGCGGCTCAGTCGGCCTGCGCCGTATTCGATGATGTAGAGGGAGCCGTCGGGGGCATAGGTGATGTCGTAGGGGAGGTTGAGGGCGAGAGTGTTGGTGCCGTCGGATTTTGCGCCGAGGAGGCCGAGGGATTCGCCAGTGTCTTTGAAGATGTGGATGCGGTTGTTCACGGCGTCGCTCACGTAGATGCGGCCATCGTGCCATGTGAGGCCGCTGGGGCGCTGGAATTGGCCGGGGCCGGTGCCGCAGCTTCCAAATTCGCGGAGCCATTTGCCTTCGCGGGTGAAGACTTGGATGCGGTCGTTGCCGCCGTATTCGCAGACGTAGAGGTTCTCGGCGGCATCTTTGCAGATGCCGACAGGGAAGATGAATTCCCCATGCCCGCGCCCCTCTTGGCCGACCATGCGGAGGACGTGCCCGCTTTGATCGAACCACACGAGCCGCCGATAATGCGTGTCGCAAACGACGAGCCGATCATCGGCGAGCCAAACGATGCCTTCGGGTTTTCCAAACTGCACATCGAGCATTTTCCACTGCCGCAGTAGGGTGCCGCTGGCGTCGTAAATGAGGATGCGTCCGGCGGTGTCCATCACGGCCACTTCGTCGTGTGGGCCTGTGGCCATGCTGCGCGGGGTGGGTTGCTTTGCGTCGTCGGCGGGGAGCATCCATGCGTGCCAGCTCTTTACTTCGAGCACGGGGGCGGTATTGCGCTGGCAGGCGGTGAGGAGGGCGAAAAGGAGGACGATGAGGAGCGCGAGGCGGCAGCGTTTGTGGAGCGGAGGGCGGGTGGCGGGGCGATGCAGGAAGGTGCGGGCGGTGCCGTCGAGGGCGGTCACTTCTGTCTCGGCGAACGCGCCGTGAAAGCGCGTGGCGGTGATGGAGAATGGGCCGTCGCCCACCGCGATGCTGAGGCGCTCGGGGCGGATGCTGGCGGGGACTTCCCACGTCTCGCCGAGCCACTGGTGGGCGTCGGCGGGCGTAAGCCAATTCGTAGGGCCGAGCAATGCGGCGAGTGTTTCTGTGGCGGGGCGTTCGTAGAGCTTCGCGATGGGGCCGTGGAAAATGACCGCGCCCGCGTGCAGACACAGCGCGTGTTGCGCGGTGCTGAGGGCGACTTCGGGCGAGTGGGTGGAGAAGATGAGCGATTGGCCCGTGCGGGCGATTTGCTCGCGGAGGACGCGCCAGTATTTGCCCACACGCGCGGGGTCCACGTGGGCGAGCGGTTCATCCATGACGAGCACCTGTGCGGGCTGGGCGAGCGCGCGGGCGACGGCTAGGCGCGCGGCTTCGCCTTGGCTGAGGGCGGCGATGTCGCGGTCGGCGATGTCGCTGAGATCGAAGGCGGCGAGCAGCTCGGCTTTTCCGCCGACGAGTGTGAGGTGCTGGCGTGCGGTGTGGCCGGGCCACAGGCCGTGGTCTTGCGGCACCCACGCGATGCGGCGTGGGCCGTCCACGCTGCCGATGATCGGTTCGCGGAAACGGGTGAGCACATCGAGCAGCGAAGTTTTCCCCGCACCCGACCAGCCGAGCACGGCGGTGATGCCTGCGGGGATGGTGAGCGTCAGCGGCTCCCGTGGGAATCGCTGTGTCGGCGAGCCGTGCAGATGCACGCCCGCGAGTTGCCAGAGGACTTCAGCGGACACAGCAGCGGAGATAGGCGCGGAGGAGAAAGCGGGTCAACCACAGACCCACGAGCGGCATCGTGACGGCGACGAAAACCGAGGCCGAGAGCACCGCGCTTTGGCCGTAGTGCATGAGGTTCAAGATGCGCGCAAAGACGGGCGTGAATTGCGGCGGCGCGAGCAGCGTGCCCGCCGTGAAATCCCCATACGCCACGCCAAAAAGCAGCACCCCCGCGCCCCAAGCAGGCGCGTGAGAGAGAGCCCACTCGACCCGCCGTGCGCCCGCGAGCCGCGCCGTGTGCAGCGCAGTAGGCGCTGTGCCGAGGGCGAGCAGGAGGCGCAGGAGAAATGCGAGTGGTAAGAGCTGGAGCGTGAGTGCGAGCAACAGTGGGACGAGCGTGCCGCCGAGCGCGTGGAGCGGGGCCGTTTGGAAAAGCGCCAGCAGCAGCAGGGATAGCAGCAACGCACCGAGGAGGCCGGGTAAAGCGAGCGCCCAGCGCGCGGCGGAGCTGCGAGCGAGACCCGTGAGCGACCATGCAGCGGCAGCGCTGAGAGCGGCGACGGCGAGGCTGGTGAGCAGCTCCCCGCTGAGGCTCATACTTTCCCACCACGCGCCAAAGCCGCTGAGGCTGGGATGCAGGATGTGCCACGCGGGGATGAGCACGAGGGCGAGCGGGGCGAGGATGTTTTTTACGAGCGCGAGCGCCCTCGTAGCGCGGACGCCCCGTCCGTCTAGCGTCGTGCGGACGCCCCCGTCCGCAGCAGGCACGCCTCGTAGCGCGGACGCCCTCGTCCGTAGCGTCGAGGCACGCGCCCCGCGTGCCTGCTGCGGACGCGGCGTCCGCACGACGCTAAACGGACGGGGCGTCCGCGCTACGAGGGAGCGCGCTGCGCAGAGGAGCGCGGCGAGGGCGAAGACTTCCACGAGCAGCGGGAGCGCGGCGAGGCGGAGGGATTCGTGGAGCGCGAGGCCGCCGACTTGGGCATCGAAGAGCGCGACCGTCCAAGTGCGGATGCCCCAGCTCGTCGCCATATCGAACTCCTGAAATGCCAGCAAGAAGACCGCCGCTCCCGCCAGCACTGGCGAGGGCCCGAGCGTGCGCAGTCGCCACTTTACACCCCCCGGCTGACCCGCCATCCGCCACGTGTGCAGCGCCGCCGAGCTCGGCCCCGGCGGGGCAAACCACATCGCCAACAGCGCCACCGGCATCAGCCGCAGCCACAGCATCGCGCAGTAAAAAACCTCCCTCCCCGCCGAGCCCGCTGGCCAGCGCAGCAGCGTATGCAGCCAGCCGTAGCCCGCCAGCATCGTCGGCGTGAGCAGCACGAGTGCGGGCGGTAAAAAGAACGCCGCAAGCGCGTGCGCAGGCACTTCCCGCAAGCGACGTGCGGCGGCGAGCGCAGCGACGACTGCGAGGAGCGCGACGACGAGTGCGCGGAATCCGGCGCAGGCGGTAGGCCATACGAGAGTCATGGAGCGTTACGCCCGCAAATACCGCGCGACATTCGTATCCAGCAATCCCGTCATTGCCAGCGGGTCTTCTCGCAAGCGGATCGTCCCGGCCAGCTCCGCGAGATTTCCACTACCAACCTCCCTCGCGAGCAAACGCCGCAGACGTTGGCTCAAGTGCTGCAAAAGCGTTTCTTGCTCCGTCTCCGGCAGCAATTCCACAGCCTCTTCGATTTCAGCGAGCGTGCTCATGCGTGAAAAATGCGCGGCCTTCAGCGGAGCGTCAATCCAAGGAAGGCTGCGACGGGCGCTGCTCACGGCGGCGGGGATGCGCATTTTTACGACGCAAGAAATTCGCGCGGACTTCTAACAATGTCGTCCTCCCGCATCGAAGAGCTTGACGCCTCCGGCATGGCTCTAGCTTTTAGCGGCGCACTTATTTTAAAGCCCACATGAAAAAAGCACTCATCACTGGAATCACCGGACAAGACGGCAGCTACCTCGCCGATTTGCTCCTCGAAAAAGGATACGAAGTCCACGGCGTCATCCGCCGCGCCTCCACTTTTAATACCTCCCGTATCGAGCACCTTTACCAAGACCCACACGTCAACGACGTCCGCCTTTTCCTGCATTACGGCGACCTCAGCGACTCGCTCAGTCTCACGCGGCTGATTGATCGCGTGGGGCCGGATGAGCTCTATCACCTCGGCGCGCAGAGCCACGTGCGCGTGAGCTACGACATCCCGGAATACACTGGCGACATCGTGGGCCTCGGCACTATCCGCCTCCTCGAAGCACTCCGCGAAACCAAAGTGCCCGCGCGCTTTTACCAAGCCAGTAGCAGCGAGATGTATGGGAAAGTGCAGGCCGTGCCGCAGACGGAGACGACTCCGTTTTGGCCGCGCAGCCCCTACGCCGTGGCGAAGGTCTATGGCTACTGGGCCACGGTGAATTACCGCGAGAGCTACGGGATGCACGCCTCGAACGGCATCCTCTTTAACCACGAGAGCCCGCGCCGTGGTGAGACTTTCGTGACGCGCAAAATCACCCGCGCCGTCGCCCGCATCCACCTCGGTCTGCAAAAGGACCTCTACCTCGGGAACCTCGATGCGAAGCGCGATTGGGGCTACGCGAAAGAATACGTGGAGGGTATGTGGCGGATGCTCCAGCAGCCCGAAGGCGACGACTACGTGCTCGCCACCAACGAGACCCACAGCGTCCGCGAATTCTGCGAAGTCACCTTTGCCCAAGTCGGCCTAAACTGGAAAGACTACGTGAAATACGACGCCCGCTATGAGCGCCCCGCCGAGGTGGACCTCCTCATCGGCGACCCCGCGAAGGCCAAGGCCAAGCTGGGCTGGGAGCCGCAGACGACCTTCGCCGAGCTGGCGAGGATCATGGTCGAGGCGGACATCGAGCTGGCGAAAAATGAGAAGTAAGCGGCGTTATTCGCCCTTCCGCTTCCGCCCCGCCGCCTTTGGCTTCTTCGTAGCCGCGCGCTCTGCTGCCTTGATGCCCTTTTGTGCCCATTCGATCAGGAAATGCGACGACTCCAGCGCATCCGGCGGCACCGTGCGGTAGCTCATCACCGTGCGTTCGCCGTCCCTGCCGGGGTAGGTGAAAGGCGTGAGGCCCAGCGCCTCGAATTCGGCGAGGTTTGCGGCGTCCGCCTTCACGTAAAAAGTCTCCATCGCCACGAGCGCGAACATTTTCCCGCCGTAATAAAACCCCCACCCGCCGAACATCCCGCGCGCCGTCACCCCGCCCATCGGCGCGAGCAGATCGAGGAGATGCTCTACAAATTCACTGATTCTGTTTTTAGGCATGGCGAGCGCACTTTGCTGCTGCACCCTTCGAGGCGCGAGCAAAGAACTGTGCAAGCGCCAGTCACTTCACCTCCGCAATTCCTACAACTTTTCCACCCACAGCGGGTTCTCCTTTCGCCATGAAACAAAATCGTCTGTTGCCAAAAATCACCATCGTCGTGGTGCTCCTGTATCTCATCTATTGGGTGTGGTCGGGCTGGGGGCTCATCACCGTGGACGTAGAGCACAAGCCGCTCGCCGACGTCATCCGCTCCATCGAAAAGCAGGGAGGCATCGTGCTCAAGACCAACATGAACCCAGCGACTCCGGTGACGATGCACGTCTTTAAAGTGCCGCTCGCCGACGCGCTGGAGGATCTCTCCATCGTCACCGATTCGCGGTGGCAGCTCGCGTATCTTTACGGCGGCGATAAAGGCGCGATCCAAGGTGAGATCGAGACAATCACGAGTGGTAAACGGCCTGAGGGCTGGGCGAATTTCGACGTGCCGCTCATGGGCGGGCGCGGCGCGCAGCTCGCCGATGTCCCCGCGCCGATGGACCCGCGCACGGATACTTGGAATGTGAAAGAGCCCGAGGCAAAAACGCTGCAAGCCTACCTGCGCGGAGCCTCCGTCGGCGTCGCCGCGAGGTTCGCCTGCCCGGAGACATTTAATCCCGCCGTCGCCAAAGCCCCCAGCTCCGGCCCCATCCACAAAGCTGCCCCGCAGCTCGCCAAGACCAGCGGCGCGCAGGTGCAGGAGCTTTTCCTCCTCCTCGGCAGAGCCGCTGGCGTCGCCGAAGCAGACGATGCAGGTGGCGATGAAGACGGCCCGCCGCGCGCGCGCGGCGCTCGCCCGGATTTCACACTCATGCGTGAGCGCCGCCTTGCCGAAATCGAGAAACTACCCGCCGCCGAACAAGCGCAGGCCAAGACCGAGATGGACGACCGAGAGAAACTCTTCGCAGGCGTGCGCGACCTCCCGCCCGAAGAGCGCCGAGCGAAGATGGAGGAGCTATTTTCTAACACCGATATGCAGGAGAAAATGGAAGAGCGCCGCATGGATCGCTCGGAAAAACAAACTCCTGAGCAGCGCCTGAAACGCTACCAAAAATACATCACCCGCAAAATTACCGCCAAGGAGAAAGCCGCGAAATGAAACCACTCCCACCTCGCCAAACAAGGCTGCGAGCCGCTTTCACCCTCATCGAGCTGCTCTGCGTCATCTCCATCATCGCCGTGCTGGCGGCGCTCATCTTCCCATCGCTCGCCGGGTTTCGCGACAAAGCGGACGGCATCCAGTGCATGAATAACCTCCGCCAACTCGGCAGCGCCGTGCCCAATTTTGCTGCGCAAAACGACGGGCGCTTCCCCGAGATCGAGACCGATCCCGAGCATCCCATCTATAAGCCCGAGGAGCACGTGAAGGGGCTCTTGGAGACATTCGCTCCCTATGGCGTCACCGAGGATACGGTGAAATGCCCCGCCGATGTGAAGAGTTTCAAAACCTACCTCGCCCGCAAAACAAGCTACGAGTGGAGGCCATATGTGGACGATGAATTGCAGAGCAATCCGCAAATTTTCACCCCCTTCGGCCAGCGCACTTTGCCTCTCTCGAAAATCATCCTCACCTTCGACACCGAGCGCGTCCACGGCCTCCAGTCGGCCTTTCGCAGCAAGAAAAACTACCTCTACGCCGACGGCCACGTCCGCCCCTACTGGGACACCGCCCCGCGCACGCTGCCAAAGAAATAGCGCGCTGGATTTGGCCCCTCGCTCGCCATCGCGAGGGGAACCTCGGTAACGTGCCTCCATGCGCTCCATCCTACTCACCGCACTCGCCCTTTTACTCAGCCCGCACGCCGATGCCGCCGACAGTGCGTGGCCGGCCATCTCGCGCGAAGCAAAGCCGTGGACGCGCTGGTGGTGGCTGGGCAGCGCGGTGGATGCCAAGAACCTCACGCGCCAGCTCACCGAGATGCGCGACGCGGGACTGGGCGGCGCGGAGATTTGCCCGATCTATGGTGTGAAAGGCGCGGAGGCTCGCGAGCTGTCCTTTCTCTCGCCGCCATGGGTCGCCATGTTTGCGCACACTACGAGCGAAGCGAAGCGGCTCGGGCTCGGCGTGGACCTCACCACCGGCACCGGCTGGCCATTTGGCGGGCCGAGCGTGAGCGATGCGGATGCTTCGTCGAAAATCACGCTGAAACGCTACGACGTCACCGCAGGCGCGAAACTCACGGAGGCTCTGCCAAAGGGCACGCTGCAATGCTTGCGCGCCGTTTCCGACTCCGGCGAACAGCTCGACCTCACCGCGAATTGGCGCGACTGGACCGCGCCCGCCGGTGCGTGGCGGCTGTATGCCGCAGTGCAAAGCGGCCCCGTGCAAAAGGTGAAGCGCGCGGCTCCCGGCGGCGCTGGCAACGTCCTCGACCCCTTCTCACCCGCCGCGCTGGATCGCTACCTCGCGGGCTTCGATAAAGCACTCGCGAGCACCGAGCCAGCGCGCGCGCAGTTCCACGATTCATTCGAGTATTTCGGCGCGACTTGGACGCCTGAGCTCTTCGCAGAGTTCCAAAAGCGGCGCGGCTACGACTTGCGCGAGCACCTTCCCGCGCTCGCGGGCGAAGGCGATGCCGACACCGCGCAGCGCGTCCGCACCGACTACTGCCAGACGCTCGGCGAGCTGCACCTCGACTACCTTCACCATTGGCGCGACTGGTCGCACGCGCACGGCAGCCTCGTGCGCAATCAATCCCACGGCGGCCCCGGCAACCTCCTCGATAGCTACGCCAATGCCGACATCCCCGAGACCGAGATCTTCCGCGAGGTGGATGAAAAACAAATCCCCCTCCTGCAATTCGCCGCCTCCGCCGCCCACGTCGCCGGGCATCGGCTGAACTCCTCCGAGTCCTTCACCTGGCTCGCCGAGCACTTTCAGGCCACCCTCGCCGACGCCAAAACCGCCGCCGACTTCCTCTGGCTCGGCGGCGTAAATCACCTCTTCTTCCACGGCACCCCCTACTCCCCCGCCGACGCCGCGTGGCCCGGCTGGCAATTCTACGCCTCCGTGAATTTCGGCGCGCAGGGTGGCCTTTGGCGCGACCTCACCGCCTTCACCGCCTACATCGCTCGCGTGCAGAGCGTGCTGCAAAGCGGCGAGCCCGACACCGACCTCCTGCTCTACTGGCCGCAGCACGATTCCTGGGCGCTGCCGCGCGAAAAAGGCACGCTCGTCCCCCTCTTCACCATCCACTCCTACGACGAATGGCTCGCCCCCACGCCCTTCTACGAGACCGCGCAAACCCTGTGGCAGCGCGGCTACAGCGCCGACTTCATCTCAGATGCACAGCTCGCCGAAGCCCACGTCGTCAACGGCCAGATCCTCACCGCCGGAGGCCACGCCTACCGCGCCATCCTCCTCCCGCCGGTGCAACAAATGGAGCCCGCCACCCTCCGCCAACTCTTCGCCCTCGCCCACGCCGGAGCCACCATCTTCGTGCAAGGCAAACTCCCGCAAGACGTGCCCGGCAACTTCCAGCTCACCCAACGTCGTGAAGCACTCCGCGCCCTCACCTCACAAAACCTCGCCGCCAAATCGCTCCCCACCGCCGCTACCAGCACGCGCACGCCCGTCGGCGCAGGAGCCCTCATCTTTAGCGGAAATGTGGACGCTCTCGCCGAGGCCAATGTCCACCGCGAACCCATGAGCGACCTCGGCCTCCGCTTCATCCGCCGCAAGATGCCAGACGGCTTTTTCTACTTCCTCGTGAACCGCTCCGACCGCGCCATTGCTGACTGGATCCCCCTCGGCACCCCCGCCAGCGCAGCCACGATCCTCGATCCCCTCACCGGGGCCAGCGGCAGCGCAGCCATCCGCGAGCGCAAAGTCTTCCTCCAGCTCCAGCCCGGCCAAAGCCTCATCCTCCGCACCTTCACCGAGTCCGCCGACACCCACCCCGCGTGGCATTATTGGGAAAAAGACGGCGACCCCGTGCCCCTCACTGGCGAGTGGAAAGTGGAGTTCATTGAGGGTGGCCCAGTCCTCCCAGCAGCTCGCACCACCACCGCGCTCGGCTCGTGGACGGCGATGGACGGCATGGACGCGATGGACGCCAAACGCTTTGCAGGCACCGCCCGCTACACCCTCACCTTCGCCGCCCCTGCCACGCCCAAAGCCGCATGGCAGCTCGACCTCGGGCGCGTCCGCGAGAGCGCCCGCGTCCGCCTCAATGGCCACGACCTCGGCACGCTCTGGTGCCCGCCTTTTATCGTAAAACTCGACGCCCTCCAGCCCACCGGCAACCAGCTCGAAATCGAGGTCACCAACCTCGCCACCAACCGCATCGCCGACCTCGACCGCCGCAAAGTCCCCTGGAAAATCTTCCAAGAAATCAACATCGTAAGCCGCGACTACAAACCCCTAGACGCCACCGCCTGGCCCCCCCGAGACTCCGGCCTCCTAGGCCCCATCACCCTCCACCCCCTCCGCGAACTCACCCCGCGCTGAAACCTGCACTTTGAAAATAGCCCTACACTAATGGGCACCTCTGGAAACTCGCCTCGGGACTTGCGAGCGATGACTCTGGAGTGCGGGGGCACGACTCCGCTTTGGAGGGGCCTTCGGGCGGGCACACTGTTCGAATTGCTAGCGATTGGCCCGCCCGCTCGTTCCTCGCCTCTCCAAAGCGGAGTCGTGCCCCCGCACTCCAGAGGCACCGCTCGCAAGCACCTCAATGCGAGTTTCCAGAGGTGCCATATAGTTGCGTTTCTTTTTGGTTGCGGGGAGAGTGGTCGGTGGCGCAGATGGCGGCACATAGCCGGGGTCTCCGGGCTCTAAAACGTAGGAAGGGTCGCCCCAACGGAGGTTCGGATCGTCCCAGCGCAGGCCGGAGCCCCAGGTGGCAGTCTTCATAAAATAACACCCTCCAGAGGCTCGGCAGCACCCAGCCCTTCCGCGCCCGGTTTGCTCTGTTGGCAGGCTGCTGGCAATCGCCCACACGCCCAAAATCTGGTGGGTTGCCAGTGTGGCAATCGTCCCCACGCCCGCTGTTTGGTGGATTGCCACGCTGGCAATCGCCCACACGTCCGCCGTTTGATGGATTGCCAGTTGGCAATCGTCCGCACGTCCGC
>JAYVQK010000012.1:0-12218 GCA_043757005.1 Verrucomicrobiaceae bacterium | reverse complement strand
TGTTCTCGACGTTCCTGATGTGGATGCTCGCCGATCTGTTCCACGACCTGCCCGAGGTGGGTGACCTCGACAAGCCCAAGCTCGTCTTCTTCTTCGATGAAGCGCACCTCCTCTTCGCCGACATCTCCACCGCCATGCAGGAAAAAATCGAGCAAGTCGTGCGGCTCATCCGTAGCAAAGGCGTCGGCATCTACTTTGTCACCCAGAACCCCCTCGACATCCCGGACAAAGTCCTCGGCCAACTCGGCAACCGCATCCAACACGCCCTCCGCGCCTTCACCCCTCGCGACCAAAAAGCCGTGAAAGCCGCCGCCGAAACCTTCCGCGTAAATCCCAAAATCAACGTCGAAGAAGTCATCACCCAACTCGGCGTCGGCGAGGCACTCGTCTCGTTGCTCGATGAGAATGGCATCCCCGGCATCGTCCAGCGCGCCTTCATCGCCCCCCCCGTCAGCCAGCTAGAGCCCATCACGCCGGAGGAAAGAGCAGAACTCATCGAAGGCAGCGACCTCTTCGATAAATACGCAAAGACCATAGACAGCGAATCTGCCTACGAAAAACTTCAGGATAAACCCGCCGTCGTAGCCTTTTCCAAAAGAGCCCCCTCATCCCCCGCCACAGGAGCTGCGCCCTATGACGGCGTCGCCGCCGCCCGCGCCCGCATCGCAAAACGCCAACAAGAAAACCAAGCCCTCCATCTCCAAGAAGCCCTCGGCAACCAAACACTCGAAACACGCGCCCTCCCCATAACCCCACCCGACCAGCCCGACACGCCCGAATACGCCGCCGTGGACATCGCCGAACGCCGCAAAGAAGAAATGAACCAAGCCCGCCTCGACAAAATCCAAGAAGACATCCGCTACAAACAAGAAGCCGCCGCCAAGCGCCCTGGCCTCTTCAGCAAACTCCTGCAATCCGGCCTCACCAGCGCCGTCCGCTCCGCCACCGCCCAAATCGTGCGCGGCCTCTTCGGCACCAGCAGCCGCAGGCGCTAAGAAGACGCTCATTCAATCGCATCGTGTCGCCCTTCGCGCCCCGCGCGTTGTCCTCAGTGCCCCGCCCATCCCGTTTGCCCGGCGGGGCACTGGGCACCACACGCGGGCGCGTGCGCTACCCGCGCTTTAGGTGGATTTTAACGGCTACAGCTTTGGCTCGGCGAGCGGGGGGATTGGCTCTGGCGCTGGCTTGGCGGGTGGCTGGGGTTTGGGCACGGGCTTTAGTTCTTTGCCGCTGAGGGTCTCTAGTTTGATCACGGGGACTTGCACTTTCACAGGGCCGACACTGCGCTCTTCTTGCGTGAGGCGGGAGCGCACTTCGTCCACTTTGTAGAGCGTGCCGTCGGCGTGGCGGAAGAAGCGCGCCATTTCATCCACATGGAAGGGGCGCGCGCCTCGGCGGCCAAAGACGACGGTTTGGTTGCCCGTCTCATCCACCACGCGGTCGCGGTCGAGGCCGCGGCTCACGGAGAGGGCGGGTTCTTTCGTGCGATACGTGGCGATGAGGCGCGGGGCGGGGCGCGGGGTGAATCCGGCAGCGGTGGACACTGTGTCCGGGGAGATCATTTGGAGCACGCGCATCCCGTTTTTGCCGTCGGCCACGAGGGCATACATACTCGCGGCGACGCTGCCGATTTGCACGGCGCGCACGTCGTTGAGCGCACCGTTGGCGGTGAACATTTGATCCAGCTTGGGCCGCTCGGGATTCTCCACGTCCACGATGGCGAGGCCGTCCGTGCCGTTCGCGACGTAGGCGTAGGTGCGGGCGACGTAGAGCTTCGTGGCGTGGCGGAGCTTCACCGTCGCACCGCGCACAGGCTGCGGGCGCGTGGGCTCGGTGATGTCGAGGACCTTGAGCCCATCGGCATCCGTGACGAAAGCGTAGCGGAACTGCACGGCGACGGAGCGCGGCTCGTTTAGGAAATTGCCCGCGTATTCTCCCGCGAGGCGGGGCTCCAGCGGCTTGCTCACGTCCACCACGGCGAGGCCGCGCGCGGTGCAGACATAGACGCGCGTGCCTGCGCACACGGCGTATTCCGCGCCGGTGAGTTTGCCGTCGGGGTTAAAGACGGCGTCTTTTTTGAGGAAGTTATTCTCCGGGTCGCCGTCGAAGAGACACGCGACATTGACGATCACGAGGCCCTCTTTTTTATCCGTGGCGAAGACGTAGCCATACATCGGGTGGATCGGTTGCTCGTCGTTCTCGGGCAAGTGCGTGCGGCTCGGATCATTCAGCAGCGTGCTCGGCAGCGCGACGCTCGTGCAGTCGGCGAGCTTGATGTGGGTATTCTGCCCGAGCGGTGAGACGGGCGAGGTGAGGAAGCGTTCGCTGAAACCTTTTTGATCAATGTTCGCCACGTCATACACCTGCATCCCGCCCTTTCCGCACGCGGCGTAGAGATACTCTTGGCGCAGCGTGAGGTCGTGGACTTCCTCGGCGTGATGCTCGTAGCCTACCTTCAATTCCCGCCCCGCTTTCTCGTGCTCGGCGTAGTTGCGCGGATACGCGATGCGCTGGAAGTGAGAGCCAATCGGCGCTTGCGGCTCATCGGCTTCCGTCCACGTCACCGCGTTCACACTGCCCTCCGCGCCGACCCATGCGTAGCGGCCAAAGAAATTCACCGTGCCCGTGCCAAAGCCGAGCAGCGACGCCATCCATGCGTTGTTATCGTTGGCGTTTGAGATGTGGCACTCCGTGCAGCCCTTCGTGGTGCCGACGCCGCTCGTCGTGTGGGCAAAGTGCGGGTTGTAAGCCTGCCCCGCGTAACCCTCGGCGCTCACGGTCTGCTGCTGCGAATAGACCCACTCGCGATTCGCATTTTGCGAACTCACGACGACTGCCGAAGACGAACGCAACACGGCCATGCGATGCTTTTTCACCGTGCTATCAATCCCGAGCTGGAACACGTCGTCGCGCACCACCTGCGGGTTGTAGGTGGTAAAGTTCCGATCCAGCACGCCCTCGTATTTATTCTGCGGCACGCGCTGATTCGCCTTCATCGGCAAGTGACAACCGAAGCACGAAGTCGCCCAGCTCGTGTGGCAAATCTGGCAGTCAAACTTCTCATTCGAGTGCGCGAGTTTCTTCGTGCATTGGTCGGCAGGCAGCTCCTCGCCCCACGTCTTGCCGTCGCGCTGGAGCGTCTTGGCGTAGGCGGACTTCGCGTTGTAGCGCGGGTGCGCGGGGTTCACGGTATCCATCGTCTGCGGGATCTCCCAGCGTATGTCCGGCGTCATCGTGGAGTTTTGAAAAAGACGCGGCTGTTTCGTATCCAAGCCCTCCCACTCGAAGCGCGGCTTCCACGGCGTCACGCTCTTTGACAAGTCCACCGTCTCCGTCTTGCGGCTCTTGCCGTCCCAAGTCCCGCCTGCGCCGCTGGTCTTCAGCGTGGGCCGCTCGTTCAGCGAGCCGTGGCAATCTATGCAAGTGATCGTCGTCGCGTTACGCGGCTCGCCGTAAAGCAGGCCGTTGCCATGGGCATCTACGTCGAAATGGCAGTCCACACACTGCATCCCTTTTTTGATGTGGATGTCGTTCAAATGCACACCGTGCTTGAAATCCCCCGGCGCAACTTTGCCGCCGTCGAGGTCGAGCAGGTTGCCCTTTTTGTCGCGCTTAAAGATCGCACGAAAGACCCAGCCGTGGCCGTGGTAGTCGGCGAACTGCGTATTCTTCAGCTTCGGATTTAGCTCACTCACCTTCTCCAAGAAATCGAGATTTCCCCACAGCCCGCGCGCCGCTGCTGCCTCGGGATTGCTGCGCGTCGCGGTCACGAGTTCCTCGTCCGTTGGGTCGTGCTGCACTTTGGGATACATATGCTCGCCGTCCGTTTCCTGATCCCACCATGTGAAGCCGAGGTAGGGATTCACGAAGAGATTCCCTTGGTGCATATGGCAATTCATGCACATCGAGCTGGGGATGCTGCGGGTGAAGACGTGCTTGATCGGGTGCCCACGCTCGTCCTTCGGGATCGTCGGGTCTTTGGAAAACGAAAGCCCTTGGTGGCCATACTTGCTCCACCAGCCCGAGTTCGTCGGCGAGCGGTCATTCGCATACACGACGTGGCACGCCGTGCAGCCGCTGCTGCGGTAATCGCCGGGCCGATCATTGCTGCCGAGGAAGCCGAGCATCGGGTCGTGCAGCCGCGTCTTCTGCGCGCCGAGGATCACCGGATCGGTGCGATTTAAAGTGCCGAGCCCGCGCTCGCTCAAGCGCCGGCCAGGCTTGCCGGGCGGCTCATCGAGCGTCGGCGTGCCCAGCGAGAGCGGCGGCTCCGTGCCCTTCTCGAAGATACGGAAGAGATTGCCCGGTTGGCTCAAATTGAAACGCGGCAGCGGGAAAAGCGCGGGCAGCCAACCATACTTCCGCGTCTCCTCCGCCGTGGGCAGAAAGGGCGCGTTGATTTTTAGCGGCTCACCATTTGGGCCATACGACTGGCCGACGAAGGGATTCTTCAGCGGCACCGCGCCATTATTATAACCCGCCGCGCCCCACAGCATCGCGCCGTGATTCATCATCGAGTGCCCCACGCGATGCGTGATGTCGCCGTGGCAAAGCCCGCACGATTTCTCCGACACGCGCAAGTCGCCGGGGTTCACAAACTGGATCCACTCCGGCGTTTCTTGATTCAGCAGCGCCGAGGAATTCGGAGGATTCGCCGATGTGGGCCAATACTCCGGGTTGCGCGGCTTCGGGTGCGCGTCCTCGATTTTCAGCCCGCGCGCCGCGTTCCCCGTGTGGCAATCCGTGCAGCCGAGCTGCACGTTGGGCGAAGAGTGCATCGAGTGCGCGTCCGTCGTCTTGTGGCACTCCAAACAGCCCGCACTCTTGCGCATCACCGAGGCGAGATCCTGATCTATCCGATTGCGCACAGGCCGCTGCACACTCCCCGGCTTCATCGGCGGCACGGAAATCTCTGGCCCGAGTCCAGTCGTGGAAACTTCCGTCAGCTCTACCTTTTCCGCCGCAGGCGCAGGCACCACCTCGGCAGGCGGAATGGGCGCGACCACAGGCTCTGGCACTTGCCCCAGCAGCCAAGCAAGCGGATACGCTACCAAGAGGTAGAGCGTGAAACCCAAAATCCAAGAAAACGGACGTTTGCGGAGAAACTGCGGCATAGTCCCGCACTTCTACCGCAAAGCAGCACCGTGCGGGGAGGAGTTTTTACAAAAAGTGCGCAGTCTTCCCTACGTGGCCATAAATTTTCCAGCGCAGCGCAGAACTTTAGTTCCGCTGTGTTGAAAGAAGACCCCGCACCATCCAGCCCGTCTGTTTTTTCAACACAGTAAAACTAAGATGGTATTATTTCTTCGCGGTGAGGAAGCCTTTGCTCTCCATCCACTCGGCGAAGCGGTCGGGCCATCCGGCGAGGGGAGCTTTCATGCCGGGGCGTAGGCCGAAGCCGTGTCCGCCGGTGGCATAGACGTGTAGCTCGGCGTTGGCTCCGGCGCGTTTAAAGCGGAGGTAGGCTTCGGCGAGGCCTTCAGAGATGTCTTGGCGATCATTGGTGGAGCAGGCGAGGAAGGCGGGCGGTGAATCTTTTACGGGCACGATGTCGCCGCTGCGACCGGGGTAGATGAGGGCTTGAAAATTGGGCCGCGCGTTTTCGCGCTCGATGGGGTCGGTGCTGTCGGGCTGGCCCTCGCCGGGGCGGAGTGCGGCGAGATTGACTAATTCCCCGCCCGCCGAAAAGCCGATGGCTCCGAGCCGCGCGGCATCGAGATGCCACTCGCCTGCGCGGCTGCGGATGAGCCGGAGGGCGCGCTGCGTGTCGGCCAGCGCATCGCGCTCGATGGTGTAGGTGGAGCCTTCTTCGCGGGCGAGGCGGTGCTTTAGCACAAAGGCTGCGATGCCTTGCGCGGCGAGCCATTCGGCGACGTTGGTGCCTTCGTGGACGACGCACAATTTGCTGTGTCCGCCGCCGGGGATGACGAGCACGGCTGCGCCGTTTGCCTTATCCGCCGCTGGCAGGAAGGGGGTGATGCTGGGCTTGTGGATGGAGGTGACGTTGCCCGAGGCGTCCACTTTTTCCGGCGCAGTCTTGCCCTCGGAGCCAGGCGCACCGGCGGGCCAGAGGGCGATTTCGTTTTGCGCCGCAAAGGCGGTGAAGGCGGTGAGGCAGAGCGCGAGGATGAGTTTCATGTGAGGGAGTGAACCCGGCGCTGTGGGGAAATGAAGGCGATTTGTTGCGATGCCTTTCGCTTGCGCACCTGCGCTGGCTCGGCTGTGCTCCGCTGCACTTTCTTAAAAATGAGCACTCTCAATATCGCAATCATCGGCACTGGCGGCATCACCCTGCAAAATCACCTCCCCGGCCTCGCGCTCTGCGGCGATGTGCGGGTGACGGCGCTGTGCGACGCGAACCCCGCCACGCTGGAGGCCGCACGGCAGCAGACGGGCGCGAGCATTTGCAGCACGCGCTATGAGGACATCGTGCAGCGGGACGACGTCCACGCGGTCATCATCGCCACGCCGAATTTCACCCACGCGCCCATCGCCCTCGCGGCCATCGCAGCGGGCAAGCACGTGCTCTGCGAAAAGCCCATCGCCATGAACCACGCCGAGGCCACCACGATGGTCGCAGCAGCAGAGCGCGCGGGCGTGCGGCACATGACGGCTTTCACCTACCGTTTTGTGCCGGCGATGCGCTACCTCTCGCACCTCATCGCGCGCGGCGACCTCGGCCAGCCGTATCACTACCGCTCGTGCCGCTTGCAGGATTGGGGCACGCGCAATCTCGGTTGGCGGCAGGTGAAGGCGCTCGCGGGCACCGGCGAGCTGGGCGATATGTTGAGCCACCGCATCAATTTCGCGCAGCACCTTCTGGGGCCGATGAAACGGCTCGTGGCCAATGTGAAAAACCACACGCCCCTGCGCGAGGGGAAGCCAAACGATACGGAGGATTGGGTGGCCATCCTCGCGGATTTCCACAACGGCGCGACGGGCGTGCTGGAAAGCTCGAAGCTCGCCAGCGGGCGCAACGAATCCTGGCGCTCGCTCGACTACGTGGAGCTGAATGGCAGCGAGGGCACGTTTGAATTTACCACCGGGAAATGGAACGAGCTGATCTTCGGCAAAGTCGGCGGCCCAGGCCTCGCGCCACTGCCCGTGCCGCGTGAATTCTGGACATGGCCCGGCTCCCCACGCGACCCCGAGGTGGGCGATCCGCTGGTGACTTTCCGTTACGATCAGGCGTTTGAATTTATAGACGCAATCCGCGCTGCTCGCCCGTGCGTGCCGAGCTTCCACGAGGGGGCCGCAGTCGTGCAGGTGATGGATGCCGCGCTACGCTCGGCGGAGACGGCGGCGTGGGTGGAGCTGTAAAAAAGCAGCTGCGAAGTGAAGTGGTGGAGAGTAGGGGGATCGAACCCCTGACCTCGTCATTGCGAACGACGCGCTCTACCAACTGAGCTAACTCCCCGTTCACTGTCGCGGCGCGCAATGCAGCGGATTCTGCGAAAGGAGTCAACCCGTGTCCGCGTTTTTTTTCACACGCCTTTGCTTGAAATGAACTGCGGCGGACGCGGCGGTGGATTCCAAACGATACTACTGCCGGGCATCGAGAGGTGCCCACCCTCGCCACCGCTACAATTACTAGAATGCGGCGTTGACAGGGCACTCTTGCGGCTAGTATCTCATCGCCCGTCTTGCCAGACATTTAGCCCCCCGCAAAAAAGCCAGCCCGATTTCAATGCCAACGCCCAATTTAATGACCGTAAAGGAAACCGCAGAATACCTGCGCATCCCCATCCCCACGGTCTATTACCTCGTCCAACGCGGGCAACTCCCAGCCGTGCAAATCGGCGGACGCTGGCGGGTAAAGCGCGATCTTATTGATCGCGATGTGCTGCGCAAAGAGGAGGAGAGCCAGCCCAGCGTGCTCGTGGTGGATGATGATGAGGGGCTGCAAGCGATGTTTAAACTTTTCCTGAAAAAGCAGGGCTTCAGCCGCATCGTCGTCGGCACGGGGAAAGAGGCGATCACTGCGCTGCAAAAGCAAAAGTTCGACCTCTGCTTCCTCGATCTCCAGCTCCCGGACATCACCGGCGACGAGATTTATAAGCAGGCCAAACTGCTCCAGCCCGAGCTGCCCGTCGTCATCATCACCGGCTACCCCGATAGCCAGATGCTCGATAACATCCTCAAACACGGCCCCGTGACCGTGCTAAAAAAGCCCCTGCAAGTGGACACACTCCAGCAAGCCATGAGGATGCTCGGGCACAAGACCACCGAGCAGAAAGCAGCGTAGCGAGTGCAGGGTTGATGGATGATGGTTGATAGTTGATAGAAGCGCCCCAGCGCCCCCATCAACCACCAACTCTCAACCATCAACCTCTTCACTATGAAAATGCCCGGCGTCACCATCATCGAACACCCACTCCTGCGCGTAAAACTCACCACCCTGCGCGACCAACGCACCGGGCCCGAGGAATTCCGCACCCGGCTCGCCGAACTCGCTACGCTCCTCCTCTTTGAGGCCACCCGCGACCTCGGCACCCAGCCGCTCCTCATCCGCACCCCGCTCTGCTCGCACGAGGGCGCGGAGCTTGCGCGGCCCATCGTGCTCGTCCCCATCCTCCGCGCCGGACTCGGCATGGTCGGCGGCATTCTCCCCTTCCTCCCCGGCGCGAGCGTCGGCCACATCGGCATGAAGCGCGACGAACACACCCACCGCCCCCTCCCCTACTATTGCAACCTCCCCGCCCACATCACCCACGCCGAAGTCCTCGTCCTCGACCCCATGCTCGCCACCGGCCACAGCGCCACCGACAGCATCACCCAGCTCAAAGCCGCCGGAGCCCGCCACCTCCGCTTCCTCTGCTGCCTCAGCGCCCCCGCCGGGCTCACCCAACTCCGCACAGCCCACCCCGACGTGCCCATCTACACCGCCGCCGTGGACGACGGGCTGGACGCCAACGCCTACATCACCCCCGGCCTCGGCGACGCCGGCGACCGCTGCTTTGGCACCGTGGGGTGAGGCTTTGGGGGGCTTTGAACTTCGAACTCTGAACAGCGGTTTCCTTGAAAAACACGGATTGAATCATCAAGCGTGGTTTTTCGCGTGGCAAAGAGAGCGCGGGTAGCGCACGCGCCTCGCGTGTTGTGTTCTGGCGCTCCGCCAGACAATCGCGCGCAAGTGGATAGCCGAGGTTCCTCGGCGGGGCGCCGAGGACAACACGCGGGGCGCGTGCGCTACCCGCGCTTCGTGCTTCGCACGATTCCAGTCAGCGCCTCCCCAGACGGCGTCGCCGCCTGTGGGTTGACGCCTTGGCGGGCGTTGGGCAGGTTGCGTTTTTACAATGCGCTTTCACCATTTCATCCGCGATACCGAGCAGTGGCAGCTCGTAGGGGACGTGACGCTTTTTGCGAATCCTTATCTCGAAGTCCGCACCGTCACCGTCACTTCGCCTACGCGCCCAGTGCCGTTTGCTTGGACGCTGGCGCATCGCAAAGGCGCGGTCGTCGTTGCGCCGCTCACGAGCGAGGGGAAATTCCTCCTCGTGCGCCAAGAGCGCGTGCCGATCCGTGCGACGATCTGGGAATTTCCTGCGGGGCAAATAGACGACAGCGAGGATGCCGACGCCATCCGCGCGACGGGGCTGCGCGAGCTGCACGAGGAGGCTGGTTACACGCTCGGGGAAGGTGGCGAGCTGCTCTCGCTCGGTCACTTTTTCCCGAGCTGCGGCTTCACCGATGAGCACAGCCACTTGCTGCTCGCCCGCCCCGTCGTGCCGGCTCTCAGCGGCCCGCAGCCAGACGCCGCCGAGGCCATCACCGAGTGCCGCGCCTTTTCGCCAGAAGAACTGCGCGCCATGATCGCCAGCGGCGAAATTCGCGACGCCAACACTCTCGCCGCTTACGCGCGGCTGGTGGCGATGGGGCTGCTGTAAAAATCTTTTCGCTCTTTCCCAAAGAAAACCGGTTGCCATCCAGCCGTCGGCCCCTACAGTCCGCCGCTTTTCGCCGGATGTTTCCACATCAACCTATTGAGATGAAAATTTTTAGCGGCTCCGCCCACAAGGAGCTCGCGCAACGTATCGCCGACTACTGCAAAGTGCCGCTCGGGGATGCCACCGTGGATTCGTTTCCCGATGGCGAGACGATGGTGAAATACAACGAAAACATCCGAGGTCGCGATGTCTTCCTCGTGCAGCCGACTTGCCCGCCGACGAACCAAAACCTCATGGAGCTGCTCATCATGGTGGATGCTGCGCGGCGTGCCAGCGCGGCGCGGATCACGGCGGTGATTCCATTTTTCGGCTACGCTCGGCAGGATAGGAAAGATCAGCCCCGCGTGCCGATCACGGCGAAACTGGTGGCCAATCTTTTAGCCGCAGCGGGCGTGGATCGCGTGCTCACGGTGGATCTCCATGCGCAGCAGGTGGCAGGGTTTTTCGACATCCCGGTGGATCACCTTTTTGCCGCCCCCGCGATCATCAAATACCTCCGCGAACGCAACCTCGAAAACCTCGTCGTCGTGTCGCCCGATGTGGGCGGTTTGAAAATGGCGAATGCCTACGCGCAGGCGCTGGATGCACAGCTCGCCATCGTAGCAAAACGCCGCACGAGCGCTACGGATGTCTTGGCGACAAACATCATCGGCGACGTGGCGGGGCGTCCTGTTTTCCTCGTGGACGATCTCACGGAGACGGCTGGCACCCTCACGGCGGCGGCGGCGTTGCTAAAGGAACACGGTGCCACGCAGATCATGGCCTGCGTTTCGCACGCAGTGCTCAGCGACCTCGGCCTGCAACGGCTCAAAAGCTCCGAAATCACCGAACTCGTCTGCACGAATAGCGTGCCCATGCGCGACGGCGAGGGCTTTAAAATCACGCCACTGTGCATCGCCGAGCTTCTCGGCGAGGGCATCATGCGCATCCACGGCAACGAGTCCGTGTCGTCCCTTTTCCAAATTCCCAGAGCATAACAACAACACAAAACAACAAGCAGTAGCTACACACAGCAATGGCCAAATCCATCCAACTCAAAGCCGAGCCGCGCAGCGGTTCGGGAACCACGGCTTCCAAAGCCGTCCGCAAAGCAGGGAATATCCCCGCCATCATCTACGGTCGCCACCAGCAGCCGCAAAGCCTCCAACTCAACGCCCACGGCCTCAAGCTCGCACTCAGCAAAAGCACCGGAGCCCACGCACTCGTGGACCTCGAAATCGTCGGCGGCGCTCGCACACTGGCCATCGTCCAGCACGTGCAAGTCCACCCCGTGAAGCGTCACATTTTGCATCTCGATTTCCATGCGCTGCATGAAGACGAGATCATGCACACGACGGTCGCGATCATTCCTTTCGGCGAATCCGCCGGTGTGAAAAACAGCGGCGCTCTTATGGAGCACCAGATCCGCAATCTCGATGTGGAGTGTCTGCCCAAAGACTTGCCAGATTCCATCACCGTGGACGTGTCCGCGATGGTCATCGGCGACTACATCCATGTGAGCGACATCGCGCTCCCCGCAGGCGTCGTCACGCACCATGCGCCAGCCGCCATCGTCTTCCACTGCGCCGCGCCGACTGTCGAAGTCGAGCCCGCCGCCGGTGCAGAAGGCAAGGCCGAGCCTGAAGTCCTCAAGGAGAAGAAGCCTGCTGAGGGCGCTGCCGCTGCTGGCGACGCTAAAAAGCCAGCCGGTAAGAAGTAATTTTCACCACTCGGATGAATGGCACCCAGCGTGTTTCGCCTCATCGTCGGCCTCGGGAATCCCGGTCGCGACTACGTGGACACGCGGCACAACGTCGGCTTCATGGTCCTCGACCAGATCGCCTCGCGTGCGGGTGTCATTTTCCGGGCTGAAAAGAAGTGGAAAGCCGAAGTCGCCGCCCTCGGCGACGGCTGGCTCTGCAAACCGCAAATTTATATGAACCTCAGCGGCGAAAGCGTCAGTTCGCTCCGGCACTTTTATAAAATCGAGCCCTCACAGGTGCTCGTAGTGCTGGACGATATGGCGCTGCCATTGGGGCGACTTCGGCTCCGTGAGACAGGAAGCGCGGGGGGCCATAACGGCCTCAAGAGCATCCTGCATCACCTCGGCACCCTCGATGTCCCGCGCATCCGCGTGGGCATCGGCGACGCCGAGCCGGGAGATGCCTCGGGCCATGTGCTCGGGCGCTTTTCCCCCGCCGAGCGGCCCGCGCTGCAAGATGCGCTCGACCGCGCTGCTGAGGCCGTTCAGTTTGCACAGAGCCACGGTTTTTCCGCCTCCATGAATCGCTA
>JAYVQK010000011.1:0-12248 GCA_043757005.1 Verrucomicrobiaceae bacterium | reverse complement strand
GCGACCTCCTGGTCCCAAACCAGGCGCTCTACCAAGCTAAGCTACACCCCGATGACCGCGCGCACAGTGGCGGGGCTTTCACTGCCCGGCAAGAGGTTTTCGCGCTTTTGTATCTCGCACCGGTGGAAAGCGCGCCTCTACAGGCTAAAAGCCCGCTCCACGAATTGCCTCAGCTCCCGGTCACTGAGGTTTTTTGAGCCCACCGCAGTGCTCGCGCCCTCGTCGCGACCGGCGTAGGCGATGGCGCTGCTGGTAAGGCGGCGCAGGTGTGAGCGGATGAAACGCCACGCGCCCATATTCTCCGGCTCCTCTTGGCACCACACATATTTCTTCGCGTTCGGATACAGCGCCACGGCAGCTTGGATCGCTTTTTCGTGCAGCGGGTAGAGCTGCTCGATGCGGATAAAGGCGGTGGGCTCCGTCTGGTTCTCCTGCCGGAATTTTTGCAGATCGTAGAAGACTTTGCCGCTGCTGAAAATGATGCGCGTGACTTGCTCCGGCTTGCCGCTGAGACCTTCCGCGCCGTCGAAGACCTCGCGGAATTGCCCCTCGGTAAAGTCCGTGAGCCGCGATGCAGCGGCTTCTAGTCGCAGCATGGATTTTGGCGTCATCAGCACGAGTGGCTTTTGGAAAGTGCGTTTCATCTGCCGCCGCAGGATATGGAAATACTGCGCGGGCGTGGTGAGATTCGCGACTTGGATATTGTCCTCCGCGCAGAGTTGCAGGAAGCGCTCCAGCCGTGCGCTGCTGTGCTCGGGGCCTTGGCCTTCGTAGCCGTGCGGGAGCAGCAGCACGATGCCCGAGGGCCGCTGCCACTTGCTCTCCGCGCTCACGATGAACTGATCTATGAGCACCTGCGCGCCATTTACGAAGTCGCCGAACTGCGCCTCCCACTGGCAAAGCATCTCGGGGAAATTCAGCGAATAACCGTAGTCAAACCCGAGCACCGCCGCCTCGCTGAGGAATGAGTTGTAGATGCAAATTTTCGCCTGCGCGCCGGGCTTTATGTTATCGAGTGGGCACCAGCGTTGGCGGTTATTCGCGTCGTAGAGATACGCATGGCGCTGGCTGAATGTGCCGCGCCGACAGTCCTGCCCACTGAGCCGGATCGGCGTGCCCTCCAGCAGCAGCGAGCCCCACGCCATCGCCTCGGCGGTGGCCCAATCGAAACCTTCGCCGCGATCAAACGCCTGCCGCCGCTTATCGAGCACGAAGGTCTTCACGCGCGGATGCACGGTGAAAGTCTCCGGCACGGATGTGATCTTTTCGATGATCTCGCCGAGCATCTTTTTCGGCACCGCCGTCGCCACCGGGTCGTGCGAAAACGGCTGCTGCTGCACCGCCGTGCTGCCCTCAAAACGCGCGTCGCCTTTCGCCTGGGGAGCCTCTGCCAGCGCGTCTTCGAGGCGCTTCCACAACTCGCTCTGAGTGCCATCTGCCTCCTCCGCCGTCAGCACTCCCTCCGCGATGAGCCGGTCGCGGAAAACCTTGCCCACGCTCGATTGGCTGGCGATCTCGCGATACATATCGGGGCTCGTAAAAGCGGGCTCGTCGTTCTCATTATGCCCGTGCCGCCGATAGCAGACCATGTCCACCACCACGTCCCGTTTGAAGGTCTGGCGAAACTCAAACGCCAGCTCCATGCAGTAACGCACGGCCACGGGGTCATCCCCATTCACGTGGAAAATCGGCGCCTCCACCATCTTGGCCACATCCGTGCAGTATTGGGAGCTGCGCGCGTCTGCGGGCAGCGTGGTAAATCCGATCTGGTTATTGATAACGAGATGCACCGTGCCGCCCACGCGGTAGCCCTGGAGTTGCGACATATTCAGCACTTCCGCCACCACGCCTTGCCCCGCCATTGCAGCGTCGCCGTGCACGAGGATAGGCACGACTTTCGTGCGCTCCACCGTATCGCCGCGATGCCGCTGCCGCGCGCGAGTCATGCCTGCGACGACGGGATTCACGATTTCGAGATGGCTCGGATTTGCGCTCAGTCGCACCTGCACCGTCACGCCGCTGGGCTTGATGACGCGGTCATTCATGTAGCCGAGGTGATACTTCACATCGCCATCGCCATACACGCTGTCCGGCACAAAGTTCGGGTCGAACTCCTCGAACATCATGCGATACGGCTTTTTCAAAAACTCCACGATCACCGCCAAGCGCCCACGATGCGCCATCCCCATCGTGATCTCCTCCACGCCAAAGCGCGGGCAATTTTCCAGCACCCCATCCAGTGCCGAAATGAGCGCCTCCGCGCCCTCGCAACTAAAGCGTTTCTGCCCCTTGTAAGCCACCTGATGCAGAAACCGCTCGAAGCTCTCCACTTTTAAAATGTGTCGCAGCATCCGCTTTTTCGTCGCCACATCCACACTCCACTGCGAGCGATTTTCGATGCGGTCGCGCACCCAGTTTCGCACGCGCGGATGGGCGATGTGCATGAATTCAAACCCGATGTGCCCGCAGTAAATCTCCTCCAATTTCGCCCGCATCTCGCGCAGCAGCATCGTCGCTCCGCCGAGGAGGTATTTTGAGCTTACCGAGAGATCGAGATCCTTGTCCGAGAAACCCAGCTCCCGCAGCGAGAGTAGCTCATTTTCCACGCGCTGCTTCGCCAAAGGATTCGTCCCCGCGATGGTGTGACCGAGCGTGCGATAGGCATACACGAGCCCATCCACGCGCGTTTGCAGCGCCCCATCCGTGCTCGCCTTCTGAGGCTTAAACTGCGCATAGCCGAGGTGGAAGCCCTCGCAAAAATCCCGCATCGAAGGCTCTACCGAATCGGGGTCTTTCAACCACCGCTGATAAGCATCTTCGAGCACATCCGCATTAAACCGCGTCGCAAAAGTCTGAGCCATATTCCGCCGTTACCCCTTCGCTGTCTTCGCTTCGATCTTCCGGTAAAGCGTCGCCATGCTGATCCCCAGCATCTTCGCCGCCTTCTCGCGATTCCCCGCGTTCGACTTGATCGTCTCGTCTATAAATCGCCGCTCTTGATCCCGGATGAAATCATCCAGCTTCTTCCCCACCGGCATCGAGCCGCTCACATCCCCCGGCGTCACCCCGGCCATCTTCACCACCTGCGGCGGCAAATCTTGCACGCGGATCAAATTATCGTCGCACAGCGCGCACGCCCGCTCGATGGCGTTTTCCAGCTCCCGCACATTCCCCGGCCACGAATACATTTGCAGCATCTCCACCGCTTTCGGCTCGATCTTTTTCTTCTCCTCATCCCCCTGCGTTGGGCCGGATTTTTTGAGAAAATGCTGCACCAACAGCGGGATGTCCTCCGTCCGCTCCCGCAACGCCGGCAGATCAATCGGGATCACACACAGCCGGTAATAAAGATCCTCGCGGAATTTCCCCTCCTTCACCTTCCCCAGCAGCCCCTCATTGCTCGCCGCCAGCACCCGCACATTGATCGAGACGGTCTTCGTATCCCCTACCCGCCGCAGTTGCCGCTCCTGCAAAACGCGCAGGAGCTTCGTCTGGAGCGGCACCGCCATCGAGTTCACCTCATCGAGGAAAATCGTCCCTCGCTCGGCCTCCTCAAAGAGCCCCGCCTTATCCGTCACCGCCCCGGTGAACGACCCCTTCTTGTGCCCGAAAAGCTCCGACTCCAGCAAGTTCTCCGGCAGCGCCGAGCAATTGATCGCCACAAATGGCTGATGCTGCCGCGAGCTATTGAAGTGCAACGCCCGCGCCACCAGCTCCTTCCCCGTCCCGCTCTCGCCTTGGATCAAAATCGTCGAATCCGTATCCGCCACCTTGCGGATCAAATTATACACCTCATCCATCTTCGCAGACGTGCCGATGATATTGTCCGGGTTCACCGTCCGCTTCATCACCTTCTTGAGCGTATCCCGCTCCTTCGCCGTATCCGTGAACTCGATGGTATGCCGCACCCGCGCCTGCATCTCGGAAATCTTAAACGGCTTACGGATGTAATATTTCGCCCCCTCCCCGATGGCCTTCTCCGCGATCTCCTCATTCCCATACCCCGTCATCAGGATCACTTGGCAATTATCCAGCGTCCCCTGCACCCGCCGCAACACCTCAAACCCGTCCAGCTTATCCATTTTGATGTCCGAGATTACCAGTTGCGGCGCGATGTTTTCCAGTTGATCCATCGCTTTCGTGCTATTCACGAAAGGAAACGTCTCATGCCCCAGCTCCTTGCAAGCCGTCACCACGAGCTCCACGATATTCGGTTCGTCATCAATAATTACGATTTTAGCCATAGCAGTCGGTGTTTTATTTTGTTTTTAGGTTAAAAAAAGGGGGCGTCTCGCGAAAATGAGAATATCGCACCGTTGAGAGATGGAAAGAGGAAATGCGTATAATAAAAGGCACCTCCCCAGAGCGCATCTGCGAAACGAGTAATCAACAATGAGAACACCCCCCCTCAGGGAAACACGCCCCTAATAAGTCCGCGCGATGATGCGGCGCTCGGGATTCGTCGCCCCGACTTCGCGATAAATCGGCGCGGGCGTGGTCGTGAGCAACTCGGCGCTCTTCAAAACAAACTCGGGGTAAAAACCATTACTCGCAGGCTCATACACCGTCTCGCCAGAGAAAGTGCCCGCCAACTTATATTCGTAGTCGTTATCCGTGCCCAGCTTCGTCCCCTCGCGATCCGGCGCGATCTTGGTGTTTTCATTCAGCATCACCAGCTTCGCGCTGCTCCACGGCTCGCCCGAGCGGCGCACATAGCCCCAAAATTTGTAGTCTTCCTTGTAATACCGACGCCCCACGAAATACGCACCCTTCGGCTCCAGCGCGATAGCCCCCAGCATCTTCGTGCGGGCAGCGGGACTTGCGCCAGCACCGGGCTGGATGGATTCACAACCGGCAAAAAGCACAGCAAGTAAGATGACAAAAGCGACGCGAGTAAGATTCATACGCACAATCTCTAGCCGCAGACTTCCACTTACGCAACCGCGCCCTCGTAGCGCCGCCGCACCGCCCACACTACGCGGCGGAGCGGCGCGGCGGCAGAGCGGCATAATAGCCGAGCACACCTTCCCAAAGCGCCGCTAGAGTGCAGCAGACTTTCTTTGCATGAAAGCCACCCCTCGCAGCCATAGCGCAGACTCAGAGTGCGACGGTGCAGAACCATATTGCACCGCTGCAATATCATATAATTGCATGCACACCCATTCTGCACCGCCACACTCCCATTCTGCACCGCTGCACTCCCGCGTTGCAGCACCGCACTTTCGTATTGCAGCGGTGCAAAACCATATTGCACCGCTGCAATATCATATAATTGCATGCACACCCATTCTGCAGCGCTGCACTCCCATTCTGCACCGCTGCACTCCCGCGTTGCAGCACCGCATTTTCGTATTGCAGCGCCACATTTTCATATTGCAGCGCCACATTTTCATATTGCAGCGCCGCATTTTCGTATTGCAGCGTCGCGATTTCGTAGCAAATACATCCGCAGCAGGGGATTGCCAAATTTCTATCCAATTGCCGAGACGGATTCCCCCTTTGGTAGCCTCCCACCACGCTGCGTTTTGGAGTGCGGCTGTCCTCTGCCGCTTTAGGAGCACCGCCCCTGCGAGCGACGCCGAGCCAAAGGTGCCAGACTGGAACGGCACTCCGATAGGCCCCTCCCTCTAGGGTGAGGAATCGAACGTGCGGTATAATTGCCGCATAGCGGCCACCCTCGGGCTGCCGCTACGCGGCAAAAAAAGCAGCTCAAGCCTGAACAGAGAGGGCAGCCGTTTATAGAGGGTTCGGTTTTTAGAAAGCCGAACGGCGTGTGCCGGGTAGGGCGGGCTTGCCGTTTGAAGATGCAAAAACGGCTTCGAGCGATTGCTTCGACACCCCCTTTGCCGTGAACAGCACGGGCCGCATCCCTCACTTTGCTGCTTCCGCCGCGCAGCAATACGAGACAGGGTGCGATGCGTGAGACGAAAATTTTGGCGCTTAGTTTTTATGACTGCTTTCGCTGCAAACGTGGCGGCGGCGATAGTGCTTTGGCGTTCGGCGGATCCCATTTATCAGGCGCAGACGTGGGCGGCATTGGGGCGCTTTTCACAATACGATAAGCTGATCTCGGAAGTGGCAGAAAAGACGAAGCTCGATCCCGCGCTGGTGAAGGCGATGGTGTGGCGAGAGAGCCGATTCCGCGCAAGCAAAGTGGGCGGTGCTGGAGAGCGCGGGTTGATGCAAGTAGGCGAGGCCGCCGCGCACGACTGGGCGGAGGCGAATCGCATCGAGACGTTTATGCCCACCGATCTCTTCGACGCTCGGACGAATCTGCTCGCGGGCACTTGGTATCTCCAGCGCGCGCTGGAGCATTGGAAAGATCGCGATGATCCGGTGCCCTTCGCACTCGCGGAATACAACGCCGGGCGCACGCGCGTAGATCGCTGGGCGGCGGGCGGCGCAAATGCAGCAGCGATGATGCAAGCCGCCGACATCGCCACGACGCGGCAGTATGTGGAGGACATCATGCGCCGCGCGCGGCGGTATCGGGAGGCAGCCGCGCACTAAAAGATGTCTGCACCCATCGAGAAGGCGGATTTTAAAAAGAAGCTGGGCGAGGTGCCTCACCGGCCCGGCGTGTATCTGCACCGAGACAGATTCGGGCGGGTGATCTATGTGGGCAAGGCGCGCGATTTGCGGAAGCGGCTGGCAAATTATTTTTCGCCGTCGCGGGCGATGCGGGCGGATCGCAAGACGGTGGCGCTGATGGATGCGATCTATGATTTCGACTTTCATACGGTGGGCAGCGAGCCGGAGGCGCTGCTGCTGGAGGGCAAGCTGATTAAGGAATATCGCCCGCGCTACAACGTGAGTTTCCGCGACGACAAACGCTTCCTGCTGGTGAAGGTGGAGCAGGCAACGGAGTGGCCGCGCTTCCGGCTCACGAGGTATAAGACGCCGGACGATGGGTGCCGGTATTTCGGGCCGTTCGCGGAGTCCGGCGCGCTGCGGCAGACGCTGAATTTCCTGCGAAAAAAATTTGGCGTGCTGACTTTCGGGCGCGGCTCGCCGACGGAGCGGGAGCTGAAAAGCGTGACCTACCAAGTGCCCATGAAGCTCTCCGAGACGACCTCGGAACAATACTGCGAGCGAGTGGAGATGGCGTGCGACTTCATGGAGGGTGAATCCAAAGAACTACTCGCCGAGCTGGAGCTGGAGATGCGCGCGATGGCAACGCGGCTGGATTTTGAGCGCGCCGCCGAGCTGCGCAATCTGCTGGAAGATCTACGCAAGACGACGAAGACGATGACGCGCTACACCACGACGATGCGGCATCGGCTGAAGATCCGCAGCACGATAGATCCAAAGGCCGACCTCGCCGCGCTGGGCGAGGCGCTCGGGCTCGCCGGGCCACCACGCCGGATGGAGTGTTTCGATATTTCCAACATCAGCACGACGCACATCGTGGCGAGCATGGTGTGCTTCCTCGATGGACGCCCGGTCACGCACCTCTACCGCCGCTACCGCATCACGAGCACGCAAGGGCGGCAGGATGATTTCGCCAGCATGGCCGAGGTCGTGCGCCGCCGTTATGCGCGGGTGCTGCGCGAGGCGGCGGTGCTCTCCGCGCGCCTGCCCGGCGCTGAGCGCGACGATGGCTCGCGGGTGGAGTATGAGGCGGAATATTCGCAGGAGAAATTGCGCGACGCGGTGGCGCGGGTGACGCAAGCAGACGCCGACCCGACACTACCGCGCCTGCCGGATCTCATCATCGTGGACGGCGGCAAGGGCCAACTCAGCGCGGCGTGCCGAGAGCTGCAACGGCTCGGACTTTCCGAAGTGCCGATCATCGGATTGGCGAAAGAATACGAGGAAATCCATCGCCCGGACCGCTCGCTGCCGCTGCGCCTTTCCCACGACAGCGGCGAGCTGAAGATGCTCCAGCGCATCCGCGACGAGGCGCACCGCTGGGCGAATGGGTATCACCAAATGCTCATGAAACGCCGCATCGGCGAGAGCCTGCTCGATGAGTGCCCCGGCGTGAGTGACGCGCGGAAGCAGGCGCTGCTGACGAAATTTGGCAGCGTGGTGCGCCTGCGCCGCGCGACTGTGGAGGAAATCGCCAGCGTCCACGGCGTGGGAGCGAAGCTCGCGGAGACGATCTCCATTTTCCTCCGCGAGCGCGCAGCCACGTAGCGTGCGCTGGACGAGCGGGGCGGGGCTCGGTAGTGCAGCGGGCGATGTCGCGCTCACCTTTTGCCCATGCTCTGCCGGTGCCCCTCGGGCCGGGGTTACTCGTGGGTGTGAGCGGCGGGCGGGATTCCGTGGCGCTGCTGCATTGGCTACGCGCGAGGGAGGGGCTCGTGGTCTGCCATGTGGACCATGCGCTGCGGGTGGAGAGCGGGGAAGATGCGCGCTTTGTCGAGCGGCTGGCGCACGAGTGGGGCTGCGAATTTACCAGCGAGCGCGTGGATGTGCGGGCGCTCGCAAAGCAGCACAAACTCTCGCTGGAGACGGCGGCACGCGAGGCTCGCTACGAGTTTTTCGCACGCACAGCACGCGAGCGCGGAGTGGCGCTGCTCGTGCTCGGACATCACGCGGATGACCAGGTGGAGACGTTTCTTTTCAACCTCCTCCGAGGCGCAGGCCCCGGCGGGCTCGGCGGGATGTCGGCGGAGAGCGAGCGCAGCGATGGGCTGCGCGTGGTGCGTCCGCTGCTCGGTGTTTGGCGGGAGGAAATAGACGCCTACATCGCTGCACACGCGCTCACTTTCCGCGAGGACGCCAGCAATGCCGACGCGGCGCACACGCGCAACCGCATCCGCCACTCCGCGCTGCCCGCGCTCTCGGCGGCGCTCGGGCGCGACGTGCGGGCGGCACTCTGGCGGGCGGCGGAACTACTGCGTGCGGAAGATGCCCACCTCGCCACCGCGCCCGAGCTGCAAGCCGCACCAGCCGAACTGGAAGTCGCCACGCTGCACGCCCTGCCGCTCGCGCTCCAGCGGCGGCTCATCCATGCGTGGCTGCTGCGCGGCGGTGTGGGCAGCGTGGGCTTTGCGGAAGTAGAAAACGTGCTGCGACTGCTAGAGCCGCGCGTGGCAAAAGTGAACCTGCCTGGCGACCGGCACGCGCGGCGAAAAGCGCGGCGGATTTTTTTGGAATAAAAACGCGCGCCCGATACGCTCCCGCCCGTGCTCGCCGATTTCCAAATGAACGCCCTGCTTGCCGCCGCCGTAGAAGTGGCACCCGCCACACAGACCGCCGCCGTGGCGAGCACGCCCGTGCCTACGACAAAAACGGTCACCGTTACCGACTCGCTCTCGCTCACAGGCGCGCTCGGGATCGCCCCTTTCATCTATCTCGCGATGCTCGCGCTGGGCCGCTGGCTCAAGCGCAAACACAAAGTCGCTCTCAGCGCTTGGTATCATTTTTTCTGTATCGCACTCGCTGGCTATCTGCCGCTGCGCACGCTGCAAGAGAGCTTCTACAAAGATCACTGCGACTCGAAATACGGCCCGTGGTTTGAGAAAGCCCTGCGGCATTTCGGGGCCGTGCTCATCCTGCTCGGCGTCGTCTTTTTCCTCGCGCTGCTGCGACGCTTCTATTGGCAAAAGGCGTTCGTGCGGCGCTACCAGACGCAGGCTCCGAAATTCCTCCAGCAAATCTTCGGCTTTGCGCTCTTCGTCACCGCGTGCGCGATGGTCGCCACCTACCGCTACGGCGCGCATATTGATGCCTTTCTCACCGGTTCCGGCATCATCGCCGTGGTCATCGGTTTCGCCATGCAGGATACGCTCGCCAATATCGTCTCCGGCATCGCGCTGGAAATCGGCAAGCCCTTCAAAGTAGGCGACTGGCTCGTGCTGGATAAACTCCGAGCCGAAGTCGTAGAGGTGAACTGGCGCTCCACGAAGCTCCGCACAAACGACGACATCTACCTCGACATCCCCAACAAAACCGTCGTTGGCAGCACGATCACCAATTACAGCTACCCCACACGCGCCCACGCCCACCGTATGCGCATCGGCTTTGAATACACCGCGCCACCAAACTCCGTGCGCGACCTGCTCAAACGCGCCACTGAGAACGCCGACGGCGTCATGGATCATCCGCTGGTGAAAGTCTTCCTCGTCGAGTTCGGCGAGTCCGCGATCATCTACGAGATCAAATACTCGCTCGAAGACGAAAGCCGCTTTAGCGACATCGAAAACCACATCCGCACAAACGTGTGGTATGAAGCCCATCGCGCCGGCTTCACCTTCCCCTTCCCCATCCGCACCGTCCACCTCCAGCGCCAGCGCGCAGCGGAGAATCCCGCGCTGGAAAAAGCGCGGATGCTGCTCCCGCGCCAAGAGCTATTTGCCGCGCTCACAGCGGAGCAAAAAGAAGAACTTATCGCCCACGCCAGCATCCTCCGATTTGGGCGAGGCGAAGACATCATCAAGCAAGGCAACGAAGGCTGCTCCATGTTCATCGTGCTCACCGGCGAGGTGGACGTGCTCGTCTCCGCGAATGGCGAGGATATGCACGTGGCCACCATCCGCCCCGGCGAAGCCTTTGGCGAAATGTGTATGCTCACCGGCGAGAAACGCACCGCCACCATCGTCGCCCGCACCGACACCGAAATCTGGGAAATCCGCCGCGCCGTGATGCAGCCCATCCTGCAAGAAAGCACCCACACTTTAGAGCGCATGAGTGAGCTGCTGGCCAAACGAAAAATCGAGACCGAAGGCATCCTCGCCACCCAGACCCCGCGCCAAGTCGTAGAAGAAAAACGCGAAGCCTACGCGCAAGGTTTCCTCAAAAAGATCAGCTCGCTGTTTGAGATTTAGGCGATGGATGGGATAAGTCGCGCGGAGCGGCCTTTTGATCAGTAGTCCGCTAAAGCGCATAGTGCTGGCGTCGCTGCCTGCGTTGCCGATAGCGTCCGCGCCGCATGAAAATCCTTGTCATCGGCAGTGGTGGGCGTGAGCACGCGCTTGTTTGGAAATTGAAGCAATCGCCGCGCGTGTCGGCGGTCTTTTGCGCGCCGGGGAATGGCGGCATCGCGGAGCTGGCGCAGTGTGTGCCGATCAAGATCACGGAGCACGATGCGCTCGTCGCTTTTGCAAAAGAGCAAGGTATCGGCCTAATCGTGGTCGGGCCGGATGATGCGCTGGCGGCGGGCATCGTGGATCGTTTCCAAAGCGAAGGACTGCGCGCTTTTGGTCCCACGCAGAGCGCGGCGCGGCTGGAATCGTCGAAGGTTTTTGCGAAGGAATTTATGCTACGCCACGGCATCCCGGCAGCAGCGAGCGGCCAGTTTTCCAGCGCAGAGGAGGCGTTCGTTTTCGCGCAGCAAATGAGCACGCCGATCGTGGTGAAGGCGAGCGGGCTGGCGCTGGGCAAGGGCGTCATCATCGCCGAGACGCACGCGGAGGCGGAGACGGCGATCCGCGAGATCATGGTGGAGCGGAAATTTGGCGACGCGGGGGCGGAGGTGGTGATCGAGGAATTCCTCGTGGGCGAAGAGTGCAGCATCCACGCGCTCGTGGACGGCGAGAGCTACCTGATGTTCCCGAGCGCGCAGGATCACAAGCGCGCACTGGATGGCGACGCGGGCTTGAATACTGGCGGGATGGGCACTTTCAGCCCCGCCGATAAAGTGCTGCCGCCCGAGCTGGAAGAACGTGTGCGTGTGGAGGTGCTGGATCGCTTCATCGCTGGGCTGCACGCGGATGGGCTGGATTTCCGAGGGATGCTTTTCCCCGGCCTCATGCTGACAAAGGACGGGCCGAAGGTGCTGGAGTTTAATTGCCGTTTCGGCGACCCGGAGACGCAGGTGCTGCTCACTCGCTTGGAGAGCGATCTCGTGGATTTGCTGGAGGCCACGATGGATCGGCGGCTGGCGGAGGAATTTGCAAGCTGGAGCCCCGAGGTCGCCGTGTGCGTCATCATGGCCAGCGGTGGCTACCCCGGCGCTTACACCAGCGGGCGGACGATCAGCGGGCTGGAGAAAGCGCAGGCCACAGTCTTTCACGCAGGCACTCGGCGCGAAGGCGAACAGCTCGTGACCGCCGGTGGCCGCGTGCTCGGCGTGACGGCGCTGGCCGCGACGCTCCCGCAAGCCATCGCCCGCGCGTATGCGGCAGTGGGCGAGATCGGCTTCGAGGGCGCGCAGTATCGGAGGGATATTGCGGCGAAGGGACTGTGAGTGGTGAGTGGTGACTAGGGCGTGTTTACACTAATTGACAACCTCTTAAAAAAGAGTAAAGAGAGGGATGGAACTCACGAAAGAACAGTTTGAACAGGTATCGGAATGCCTT
>JAYVQK010000010.1:0-3132 GCA_043757005.1 Verrucomicrobiaceae bacterium | reverse complement strand
TTCTTTTGGAAAGTCCGGCCATTTTCCGAGCAACGCGGTGAGCTCGTCGGCGTAGGATTTCGGGTAAGTCGTGCCCTCGAAAACGATCGGCGCTCCGCCATACACATCGCGGTCGTGGTGGCGATCATGTAGCAGCGCGACGGCTTTCGTGCCCGCGACAGCGGCGGTGAAACCCGCTGCGCGCACGGTCTCCGCGACGGTCGGCGCGAGTAGCCAATGGTCGCTGTGCATCGCGTCGCCGAGCCGCACGGGCCAAGGATGCTGCATATCCACGGGCTTGATGAGGTTCACCTCGGGGCGGTATTCGCGGTTGGCGATGATGCCCGTGTTGCGCGGCAGCATCCCGGTGGCGAGCGTGGAGCCGTTCACCTCGGTGCTGCTGATATACACGGCGTGGTTGTTCGCGAAAAAGGTGCCGCTTTTCGCGAGGGTAAAGGCGTTTGGCGTGGTGTCCTCGCGGATGAAATCGGGACGCATCCCGTCCCAAATCATCAGCACCACATGCTCGGCTTTTGGCTTTGGTAATTCCTGCGCAGCAGCAGCGAACGGCATCCAGACAGCGGCGAGCGCGCAAAAGAGCTTCCCCATTTTCCCCGCGTCGTGGAAAAGCGCGGGAGTGAATCGTCTCACCGCTCTACTTATCGCCGTTGCCTTGTGGGCGGGCATATTCTTGCCGGGGCTCGGCTCTACGGAACTGAAAGGTGAAGAAGGAAGAAGGATCATGCCTGCGGTGACGATGGTGGAGGGCGGAAGCTGGCTGGTGCCCTATGTCGGCGGCAAACCCTTTTTGCGCAAACCACCGCTCGTGCAGTGGTGCATCGCCACTTCGCTGCGCGTCTTCGGACATAATGTGTGGGCCGCGCGGCTGCCGAGCGCGCTTAGCGTGCTGGCACTTGCTGCGGTGATGATCCTTTGCACGCGTGGCTGGCTCATCGCCGAGCA
Organism: Verrucomicrobiaceae bacterium; assembly: GCA_043757005.1. Classification (GTDB taxonomy): domain Bacteria; phylum Verrucomicrobiota; class Verrucomicrobiia; order Chthoniobacterales; family Chthoniobacteraceae; genus SXWH01. The sequence continues at coordinate 2,190 of JAYVQK010000010.1, read as the reverse complement.
ATCGCTCATCGCCGCCATCGTGATGATGACGCAGATCGGGACGGTGGATAAATGCCGACTCGCCGAGATCGAGGCGATCTACGTCGCGCTCAGTGGCGTCGCGATGGTGCTGTGGATGAGCTGGTGGTCGCAGCGCCGCTCGCCGTGGCTGGTGTGGCTCGTGCCGATGTTTTTCAACGGCCTCGCACTGCTCGCGAAAGCTCCGCTGCACCTGCTTTTTTTCTACGCCATCGTAGTCGCCACACTCTGGGCGGCGGGGGAAATGAAGCAGCTCCTCAGCCTGCCGCACATCGTCGGGGTGCTCGTGATGATCGGTGTCTTCGAGGCGTGGGCGATCCCGTATTTCCAAGTCGTGCCTGCGGACGCCGTGAAGCAAGTGTGGCAGCGGCAATTTGTAGAGCGCGTGACGAGCGCGGATACTGGGCTGGTGAAATGGCTCATCAACGTCCCAAACGGCATCGCCAATCACCTGCCGTGGATCCTTTTCGCCCCCCTCCTGTGGCGCACAAATGCCACCGAAGGCCAACACCCCCGCACCGCCGCACTCATGCGTGGGAGCCGCTGGGCCGTCGCCGCGTGCTTCTTTGTGCTGCTGCTCATTCCCGGCGTGCTGCCGCGTTATCTCCAGCCGCTCACGGTGCCGTTTAGCCTGCTGCTCGCGCCAGTGCTGTGGGATTGCCCGCGCCGCTTTCGGCATTGGTGGCGCTATACGGCGTTTGCGCTCACGGTGGTGGTTTTTCTCACCGCCGTCGCGTCGCCTTTCCTCGTAGCCAGCGCAGTGCAGCAAGGTGCGGATACGCTCCACCCCGGCGTCGCGGGCCTCGCCGTGCTGCTGGTTTTCGCAGGCGCGTTGCTGCTCATTTCGCTCCGGCGACGGCTGCACGAGAGTGTCCACCTCGCGCTCTGGACGGCGCTCACTATCGTCATGGCCATGCTGCTCTACGCCACGACCGTCGTTCCCTTCATGCGGTTGCGCGAAAACATCCGCCTCTTCGCCGAGCACATAGATGACGCGATGCCGCCTGGTGCGCCGCTCTACGCCTACAGTATGGAAGACTTTGCCCCGCTGCTCGGCACGCTCTTCTACCTCCAGACGCCCTTCCTTTATGCCCCCGATGTCGCCGCCGCTCCTGCTGGCGCGCAGCACTATCTCGTGCGGGGAAAAGACCGGGCGCGTTTCGAGAAATACTTCCTCGTGGAGGCCACGCTGGCCGAGTGGGCGGGCAAGGAGGAGAAGGTGCCAGCAGCAGTGTTGCGGGCGGTGAAGAAGTAGCCGAAAGAATCAGCCCGTAAAAAAGCCGGGACGCCTTGTGTGGCATCCCGGCTTGGTTTTGAGTTCGTAGTGGCCGTGGCTTACTTCACTTTGATGAGCTCCACTTCAAAAAGCAGCGTCTCGAAAGGCCCAATCAAACCACCCGCACCGCGCTCGCCGTAAGCGAGACTCCACGGGATGAAGACTTGGTATTTCGAGCCTTCCTTCATGATTTGCAGGATCTCCGTCCAGCCCTTGATGACCTGCGTCACGCCGAATTCAGCGGGCTCATTGCGCTTGTAGCTGCTGTCAAATTCGCCGCCGTTGATGAATGTGCCTTTGTAATGCACGACCACGGTGTCGCTCTTGGTCGGCGTCTTGCCTTCGCCTTCCTTGATGACCTTGTATTGCAGGCCGCTCGGGAGCGTTTTGACGCCTTCTTTTTTGCCGTTTTCAGCGAGGAAAGCCTCGCCCTTTTCGCGCCCGACTTGGGCATTGGTTGGTTCGATCATAAAGAGTGAAAGGATGGTGGTGATGAGCAATGCGATTTTCATGCGGCGCGAGCAAAGCGGAGCGCGGCGCGGCGTGCAAGCGGAAGGGATGTGACCCGGCAATTTTTCGCCTTCGCCCCGATAGTTCGGCGCGATTTCCTCCCGCAGGGGGCTTGACGCTTTGGGCTTCATTGGTAGCGTCGCCGCCCACTTCAGACTGTCTTTTTTCCAATTACCAAACATGAGCGATACCACCATTGCAACGGCGACACGACCAACACAAACGATCTCGGAAAGCGTCATCCGCATCGCGGGCGATTCGCAGGATGGCATTCAGGCCATCGGCGGTTTCTTTTGGAAAGTCCGGCCATTTTCCGAGCAACGCGGTGAGCTCGTCGGCGTAGGATTTCGGGTAAGTCGTGCCCTCGAAAACGATCGGCGCTCCGC
>JAYVQK010000009.1:0-3138 GCA_043757005.1 Verrucomicrobiaceae bacterium | reverse complement strand
GGACTTCATCGGAGAGGCGACGAAGTTCTTTTTCGGCGACACGCTCTAGGATGATTTCAAACACGAGTTTTGCGGCGCTCGGCGAGGTATTCTTTGAGTGGGCGGAAGGACCGGGGCTTTGTGCGTGCCTCATTCCTCTGTGGAGGAATGGCTTTTCGGGAGTCTATGAAAGGAGGGACGGTATTATGCCGCCTCTTTTTTGCGGAAGCTGGCCCACATCCGCTGAGGGGTGCTGCCGATGAGGATGAGGGCGACATTGATGAGCACGAAGGCGATGAGGGCGACGCGCGTGGAATCCATGAAGCCGTAGCTGTGCAGGCCGATGCCGAGCATATTTACGCCGAACCACGACCAGGCGGTGACGATGTTGCCGCCGATGGCGAGGTTCATCAGGCCGCGCTCGCGCACGAGTCCGCCGAGGCGGGCGTGGAGCACGAGGGCGTTCCAGAGCACGATGATGAGCGCGCCGTTTTCCTTTGGGTCCCAGCCCCAGAAGCGGCCCCAACTTTGATCCGCCCAGATGCCGCCGAGGACGGTGCCCACGAAGCTGAAGAGCGCGGCGAAGCAGACGATGGCGACGACCATATTCGAGAAAGCGCGGGCCATTTCGCGAGAGACGTGCGAGGTGAAAAAGCCGCGCAACACGTAGGCCACGGCGATCATCCCGCCGACGAAAGTGGAGGCGTAGCCGAGCGTGACGACGACAACGTGGGTCGCGAGCCAGAAGTTCGTATCCAGCACGGCGCGCAGCATGATCATGGTGTCGCCATCCAGCGCCAAGAAGTGCGCGATGAGCAGCGTGCCGAAGGTGAGCAGCGAAGAAACGGCGACGCCGATGGAGAAAGGAAATACCCGTTCTAGCACGAGGCCAAAAATCGCTGCCGCCCAGCCGATGAAGAGCGCGGAGGAGTAGAGATTTGTGACTGGCGGACGGCCCTCATGCACCATACGGAAAATGAGCCCCACGGTGGTGATGAGTAGCGCGAGCGTCGTAAGCCACACCGCTGACCGCCGCGCCCATTCAAAACGCACGGGACTGAGCCACACGAGCACGGCGAAAATAAAGGCCACGACGGCGATGACCATGCCGCGATAGAAGGGCTCCACGAAATTGAAGAACTGCTCGCTCTTCGCCTTGCCGATGTCCTTCTGGAGCTGGCCCGCGAGCGTCAGGCTGTTGCTGTATCCATCCACCGCCGCTGCAAATCCCGCCGTGTCTTTGGCGCGATACGTCTTCGCCATTGCGGCGAAAGACACGAGCGAAGAGTGCGGCGTGGCACCGCGCTCGATCTCCACGATTTCCTGAATCGGCTTCGTCCAATCAGACTTCGCATCGCGCGCGGGGATGGTGAGCGGCGCGGCGAGTTGCTCCTGCATCCAGTCGAGGATCGCACGGTCAAATTGCCCGCCATTCATCTGCGCTTGGAACGCCTCGCGGCCTTTCACGAGATTCGCTTGGTAATCCTGCAAGCCTTTCGCGAGGTCGCCCGTCGCGGCGGGGCCAAACGCGGCTTTGAGCGACTTGTAGGTGTTCACATTCGTCCACAGCTCCACGAGCCCGCGATCATACGCGCTGCGGAGGTCGCTCTTCACCTGCGTCGCCCGCTGCGTCTCGGTGCGCAGAGCCTCGAAGCGCGGGGCGATTTGATTCCATGCGTAATGCTTGCCGTCGGTGCGGTTCGCCTCGCCAGCCTCGGCGGGGAGCGCGAGGAGGCCGATCACGTCCGAGCTATCAATGCGGAACACGGGCTGCGCATCGGCGGCGTCGGGGGCCATCATCAGCTCCATGAGCCACTCGGTCGCGGAGACGATCTTTGGGTGGTCGAAGTTCCCTTTCCACGGCTCCGTATTGAGCGTTTGCTTTTTGCGCAGGCGCAAAAGCGAGTTGCGGGCGAGCGAGTCGAGCGGCTGGTGGCGGCCTTCATGGACCAGCGGCAGCGCGCCAAATTCTTTCACGGCAAAGCCGTCCTTGGCGTGCGACGGCCCGCGCAGGAAGCCTGCGACCCAGCCAGCGAAGATCAGGGTGATGATGAGTGGGAGCTTTGATTTCATGCGGTCCTCCGTTTACGTCCAAATGCCAGCAGCCGCAGCAGGAAGTGCCGCGCCATGCCGTAGCCGACGAGCGCGCAGCCGAGGTAAGGCGTGAACCATCCCGGATTGCGCACCACTTGCAGCGTGCTGGTGCCGCGGTTGGCATTCACTTCATCGCGGCCCATTTGATATTGGAAAAAAGTCATCCCCTCGTAGCGCAGTGGGCTGTTCATATAGATCTCCACCTCGCGGTTTTCGTGCTTCGCAGGGTTCTCGATTTGCACGCGGCTGCGGAAGTCTTTCGGGATGTCCGTGCCGGGGTAAATTTCGTTCGTCGTCTTCACGAGCTTCACCGTGAAAGGGTGATAGTAACGCTCGAAGCGCATCGCCACGCGCCACTTCTTGCCGCCCACCTCAAACTCCTGTGCGCGCAGCATCGGCGCGACGAGCCAAGTGCCGAGATTGCCCTCGGGGCTTACAATCTCCAGCACGGCGAAAGGCGTGTTGCGCGAATCCATGCTGTTATCCTCTGCACGCGGCGCGGCGAGGTAGCGGGCAGCCGCGCCTTTGCTGGCCTGCGCGGGCGGCGTGGTCTCGGTGATCGGCTGATCTTTCTCTACCTGCGCAGCGGCGAAGCTCATATCCGGCTCCTGCATCTTAAAGCGCGCGATCATCTCTTTGCGAAAGCGTGTCTTCAGCTCCGTGAGCAGCTTTGTGGCTTTTTCCGGCTGCGCCGAAATGCGCGTCGCAGCGGCGGCGATGTCGTCCCCCGCTGGCTCACCGATAGCCCTCAGCGCCTCACGCCACACAGCGACTCGGCCCGCAGAATCCGCCGCCTTTTTTCCCAACTCCGGCAACACCTCCGCTGCCGCATATTGCCCCTCCAGCGTGCCGAGTGCGGCGCGCAGAGTGGCCTCGTGTTTGATCGCCTCGGCGCGTTCGATGAGGTCGGCGTTGGTGGCGAAATCGCGCACGCGCACGGTGAATGGCAGCTTCTCATTTCGCAGCTCACCCCTCGGCGCGAGCAGGGCTTGATTGATGGCTACGACTTGTTCGTTCTTCGCATCGAGGTCGGTGGTGAAGGCCACTTCGCAGTCGCGGTGATGC
>JAYVQK010000008.1:0-12347 GCA_043757005.1 Verrucomicrobiaceae bacterium | reverse complement strand
CGTTGGCCTAGGCTGAGATAGCGCCGGGCCTTCGGCCCTCCATCGCTGCGTTCGGGTTTAGACCGCCTCGGTCTGCGTCAAGGTGCCGCCGGTTGCGGTGATTTTCGGGATGAACTCGAAGAAATTACTCCCGAGGATGTCATTGCGCATGTTCGGGCCGTCGCCTGCATCCAGAGTCATTGCCCCCATGAAGGACACCTTCAAATTGGCGTGATCGCTGCCGTTGCCGATACGGATTTGGTCGGCCCCGATGCCCGTCAGGATCATCGCGTTGCCGAGCACCCGCGAAGTGCCAATGTAGGCGGCGTTGCGCTCGATGCGCAGCTCGTCCGCGCCTGTCCCCGTATCTACGAAGAAATCGCGGGATGTAACGTTATCTATATTCACCCCATCCGCGCCGATGCCGGCATCCAGATAAAAGTCGCGGGAGGAGACATGATGCACGTTCACCACATCCGCGCCGGAGCCGGTCTGGAGCTTGAAGTCGCTTTTGGCAGTCACCTTGGAGACATCCACTGTGCTCACGTTCTCTCCGGTTTGAGCGATAAACGCTTTCGCGACCTGGATATTGGCAATCGTCAGCACATCCACCGTCGCCCCGACCATATTGATGGTCAGCGCCCCTCCAAACTTCAGCCCATTGGCAATGCCCGCTCTGCTGTGCAGTGTCGTGCTGGAATTGCCCGCGCCGTCCAAGCCTAGCTGCACGTTCACGTCTCCCGCGAGAGTGCCATCCGCGATGATGCTCACGGTATCGTTCAAAGTGCCGCCCGTGATAGCCAAGCTGGCCATCGCTAGGCTGACTACGTTCACATCAAAGATGCTGGCCCCGCTGCCGCCGTCCACATTGGTGATGCCTTTCACCGAGAGCAGGCCACCCGTCGCCGTGAGTCGTTCATCTCCCGTCCCACCTAGGAAAGAGAGGCCCTTCCCGATGCTCACACGCCCGTTCAATTCCAAAACATCATTGCCCGTGCCGCCGACGACCTGGACGTTGTCGCGGATATTAGTCACTGGGGAGTTGAGCAAAGCCGTGCCGCCGCCCGCGCCTAGGTCTAGTTTCAGATCGCCGAGAATACTCGTGGCTTTCCCGAGGAATGTGACGGCACTAGGGCCGACTCCAATTTTCAAATCCACCAAGCCCGGCGTGAGCAGGCTGCCAAAGCTGTTGCGATCCGCGCCGAAGATGAAAAGATTCGTGCCCCCGCCGCCGTCCATGCTCACAAAGCCCTGCACGGTGAGGGCGATCCCCGTGGCGGTGAAGGAGTCGTCCCCGCCCCCGCCGTTGAAGGTCAATTTATGCCTGAAGACTGCGGTGTCCCCGGTGATGGTGAGTGCATCGCTTCCGAGCCCCCCGGTGAAGGTTGCGTCGCCATCCACCGTGGTGACGGCAGAACGGAATCCGGCCAGTCCCCCACCGCCGCCGAGGTCTATATTCAAGACGCCGTGGAGTGTCGTCCGGCTACCAAAGAAGTTCACCGAGCCAGCCTCCGAGCCGAGGGTGATGTCCACGCGCCCGCCGAGGGTTGTCTTGAGATTTGCGGTGCTTAGCGAGTCCACGCCGGCATTGCCATTAAAGCGGAAACTTTTGAGCGGGCTGAGATTCGTCACCTCGAAGGTATCCGCCCCCGCGCCGCCCTCGATGAGCACCCCGGTGAGCAGGCCGCTAAAGTTTTTGATCGTCTGCCCCAGCACACCGACGTCGGTGCCATCGCCCTGAACGCGGAATGTGTTAATGCCCGTCTTCACGATGTGAACATCGTGGTCGCCCCCATCGGCGGCATTGATGGTGAGCAGGCCATTAAGAAAACTGGTCGTGACCAAGCCGGCGGGGGCGATGCGTTGTTCGAGAGGCTCGGGGGAGGCGAAGTGGTGATTTTTCATATGCACTGTCCCATCGCGCCTCACACGCCGCGTGGATGCCTGCCCGCTATCCGACAGTAGCCTTTTTCAACAAGCGGCTCTCGGCATCGAGCCAATGATCCACATCGCAGCCGTCCGCGCGACCTTCCTCCTCGTAGGGAACGGGGCAGACAAAATATCCACGCCAGACGGCGATAACCGCTGCTCCGCGCGGCTGCCGTTTCTTTTCCCCGACAAAAAAGCTACCCCTCGCCGCCGAGGGGCGGCACGCCGATGCAATGGTCGTGGTGCGCGATTCGCGGAGACGGCGCTTGAGGCGGCGCTTGAGGCGGGGGCGCGGGGAGTGATACGTTCCGCGCCATGAGCCAGCTCATTTACATCGAGACGAGCATCGCGAGTTTCTACCACGAGGCGCGGGCGGCGGGGCCGTTTCAGACGATGCGGGAGTGGACGCGCGAGTGGTGGGACATCGCGCGGCTGCGGGATGAGCTGGTGACTTCGCTCGCGGTGATTGCGGAGCTCGATGACGCGCCGGAGCCGAAACGGACGAAGGCTCTCAAGCTGCTGGAGCCTCTGCCGCTTTTGCAGTCATCCGAGACGATTGACGAAATGGTGGCGGTGTATGTGAAGCACAAGCTGATGCCCGCCGATGCGACGGGCGATGCGCGGCATCTGGCGCTGGCGACGTTTTATCGCTGCGATGTGCTGGCGAGCTGGAACTGCAAGCACATTGCCAACGGGAACAAGCGCGGGCATATTGAATCCATCAATGCGATGCTGGGCTACGAAACACCGCTGCTCACGACGCCGTTTGAACTACTGGAAATAGAACCATGAAAACGACCACAAAAAAGCCAGCCAAGCATGACGATGGCCTCGAATGGCTGCGCGAAATCCGCCGCAAGCAGGCGGCGGCGTGTAACAACGATCCGTTTGAAATGGGGAGGCGGTTGCGCGAGCGGGAGAAAGAGTTCAAGGGGCGTATGTTCACGACGAAGCGGGTGCTGGTGCCGGTGGGTGGGGAGAAGGCGTAGCGCCTGCCATTCCACGACAACCGCCGCCCCGCGCGGCAGCCGTTCATTTTCCCCCGACAGAAAACCAGGCGGGCGGGAGTGGTCGAATGATCTTTGCCGAGCGGCACGGCTGAATGGATGCTTTTGACTCCAAGTGGCCCCCATTTCGTGGCGACGCCCGCAAACAGAACGCACATCCACCTCGGGGAGATCGCTCGCATCACGCGGAGCGGGGCAGGTTACTTTCGCGGGAAAATTGTCAGCGTTCAGTAAATCTCCGCGCACCTTCCGGGGGAACTCGCTACGCTGTCTGCGATGTCACCGACTACACCAGCCACGCCGAAAGCCCGCGAGGGGCTGCGCGTGCTGGTGATTGATGACGATGAAGAACTCTGCCAGCTCACGGCAGATTACCTCGCGCCGCTCGGCTTTCACGTCGAGGCCGCGCACACCGGCGAGCAAGGCGCGGAGCGGGCGGTGGGCGAGGCGTGGCACGCGATTTTGCTCGATGTGATGCTGCCGGATGTGGACGGCTTCGACGTGCTGCGGCGCATCCGCGCGAAGTCGAAAGTGCCCGTGCTCATGCTCACCGGGCGCGGCGAGGAAGTGGACCGCGTCGTCGGCCTAGAGCTGGGCGCGGATGATTATTTGCCGAAGACATTTTCCTCCCGCGAGCTGCTCGCGCGGCTGCGGGCGGCGGTGCGGCGTGCGGGGTGGGTGGAGGAAAGTCCCGTGCTTGCTCCGGTGCGCGAAGTCGTCGCGGGGGCGCTGCGCATTTCCGCCGAGACGCACACGGCGACGCTGGGCGACAGGCCGCTCGCGCTCACGCGCACCGAGTTCGAGCTGCTGCTCGCGCTGGCTCGTGCGAAGGGCCGCGTGAAGTCGCGCGATATGCTCTTCGAGGAGCTGCGCGGGAGCGAATGGGAGGTGTTCGACCGCGCGATTGATATGCACATTTCTGTGCTCCGCAAAAAACTCGGCGACGACCCGAAGGAGCCGCGCTTCATCAAGACCGTGCGCGGCGTGGGCTACATGCTCGTCGTCCCGGAAAGCTGACGCCATGCGCCTTCGCTTCCCGCTTTATATCAAAGTGATGTTTTGGTTCTTCGTGAACCTCGCGCTCGTCGCTGCGCTGGCGTTTGGGTTTGTCGCGATGCAGTTCCGACTCGGGCTGGATTGGCTGCTCACCGGGCAACCACGGCAGCGGCTGGAGGCGATGGGCGAAGTCATCGCCGGCGAGCTGCGCGATCAGCCGAAAACGGTGTGGGATAAAGTGCTCGCACGCTACCAGGCGGCGCACGGCGCGAGCTTCACGATCTTCCGCAATGACGGCCTGCAAGCCGCAGGCGAGCCACTCCAACCACCGCCGGACGTGGTGGGGAAATTGCGCGACCGCCGAGGCCCGCCACCGCAAGCACAGCCACCGCCGCGCGATGACCGCCCTCCGCGAGACGAGAGGCGCGATGGGGGAGCGCCCCCGGCGCGCTCGGAATTCATGCTGCGAGCTGGCACTCCGGCGCGTTACTGGGTGGGCATTCACATCGGCCTCACCGACACCAGCCCGCCGGGCGCGCGGCCCGTCACGCTCCTCATCGCGTCCGACCGCATCACCGGCGGCGGCTTGTTCTTCGACCCGCTGCCGTGGCTCGCGCTCGGCGGTGCGGCGCTCATGCTTTCCGCGCTCGTGTGGCTACCCATCGTCGGCGGCATCACCCGCGCCATCCGCCGCGTGAACACCGCCGCGCGCAGCATCGCCGAAGGCCGCTTCGACGTGCGCGTGCCCGAGGCGCGGCGCGATGAACTCGGCGAACTCGGCGGCTCCGTGAACGCGATGGCCGCGCAACTCGGCCACCTCGTCGAGCGCCAGCGCCGCCTCACCGCCGACGTCGCCCACGAACTCTGCTCGCCCATCGCCCGGATGCAGCGCGCGCTCGGCATCGTCGAGCAACGCTCCACGCCCGAGCAAGCCGCCTACCTTCAAAAGCTCGACAGCGAGCTGCAACACATGGCTCGGCTCGTCGAGGAGGTGCTCTCTTTCACCAAAGCTGCCACGCCCTCCGCGCTCGCCGCCCCCGAGGAGTTCGCCCTTGCCGCCCTCGTGGAAACCATCATCGCCCGCGAGGCTGGCGATGTTTGCGTGAAAGTGGAAATCTCCCCCGCGCTCCGCATCCACACCATCCGCGAAGCTCTCGATCGCGCGTTTTCCAACATCCTCCGCAACGCCGTCCGCTACGCCGCCCACGCCGGCCCCATCGAAATCCACGCGCACTCCACCACCGACGCCGTGGAGATCACCATCCGCGACCACGGCCCCGGCGTCCCCGCCGATGCGCTGGAGAAAATCTTCCAGCCCTTCTACCGCCCCGAAGCCGCCCGCCAGCGCACGACAGGCGGCGCGGGCCTCGGCCTCGCCATCGTGAAACGGTGCGTCGAAGTCTGCGGAGGAACTGTCGCTGCTGCATCCGCCACACCGACCGGCTTGACCGTTTGCCTCCGCCTCCCGCGAAACGTTGTGTCTCTTTAATTCTTAGAGATGGTATCATTCACCAGCGGCAAGTCTTCCTCGGGCAGTCCCTCGATCCGTCGGATGAGTTCAGGTCGCAGGTTCTTTGGGGGACTGGAGATGTCTGCGTCATGGCCTCCACGGATGCGCGCTTTTGATTAAATTCCCATCCCTTTTTCTTCCTCACCCGCTGGTTCCCAGCTAAGTAGCTGCGCATGGCCGACACACCTGAAATCCCGAACGCAACCGATCCATTTGAAAAAATGGTCGCCATCAGCATCGCCGCGCTTGCGGTGGCACTGAGCCTCATCAGCAACAAAGGCGATAACGCAAAGACGGACGCCATCATCCAAACGAATGAGGCGAGCAACCAGTGGGCGCGTTACCAGAGCAAGAGCATCAAAGGCGCGCTCGCTCATGTGGAGGGAGACCTGCTCGCCCGCTTGCAGCCTGCACCGCAGGCCACCGACATCCCCGCGCAGATCGAGAAACTCAAAGGCGAACAAGCGCGCTACGACGCCGACGAAAAAGAGATCACCGCCCTCGCCAAAGCCGCCCAGGCCAGCGCCACGACCGCCTCCACCATCAATGACCGCTGCGACCTCGGCTCCCTCGCCCTCCAGATCGGCATCGTGCTCGCCAGCGTCTCCATCCTCTCCCGCTGGAAGGCGCTGTGGCTCGTCTCTCTTGCCCTCGGCATCGCGGGCGCGATCATCGGAGCGACTGCGTTCTTTTTGTAAAAGAGCCTACGGGGCCAGCCGCTCGATCCGCCATCCCTCGCCTGCCCGCGTGTAGCGCAGGCGGTCGTGCAGGCGGCTGCGGCGGCCTTGCCAAAACTCAATCGTCTCCGGGCGCACGACGTAGCCGCCCCAATGCTCCGGCGCAGGCGCATCTTCCCCGAGCAGCCCGCCCGCTTCCTGGAACGCCCGCTCGAGCGCCGCGCGATCCGCGAGCACCTCGCTCTGCCGCGAGGCCCACGCGCCGATGCGGCTATTCATCGGGCGCGTGGCAAAATACGCCTCCGTCTCCGCGCGCGAAACCTTCACCACACAGCCCGTCACATTTACCTGACGCTCCAGCGCGCCCCACCAAAACGTCAATGCACAGCGCGGCTCCTGCGCGAGGTGGCGACCTTTTGCGCTCTCGTAGTTGGTAAAAAAAACGAACCCGCGCGAGTCGCAGCCTTTCAGCAAAACCGTGCGCGACCACGGCTGACCCTCCGCGTCCACCGTCGCCAGCGTCATCGCGTTTGGCTCGAGCAGCCCGTGGGAAAGCGCCTCCTCCAGCCACCGCCGAAACTGCTCTAGCGGGTCGGCGTGCAGCTCACTTTCGAGCAAGCCGCGGAGGCTGTATTCTTGGCGGAGATGGGCGAGATTTGGCGGCATGGTGGATGTATCTTATTGCGCTGCGATCAACCGCGCACGCGGCATCGTGATGTGTGGCTCGCGGAGATACAGCGGCTCCAGCGCGTCCGAGACTTCCACGCCGCAGTCCATCGCCGCCAATCGGGCGAGGCGGCTCGCGAGTGGCAACGCCATTTTCGCCTGCGGGAAAAGAGCCAGCGCCTCGGTGGAAAAAACGGGCCACTCCGCAAGCTCCGCCATCCGCGCGCGGAGGCTCGCCTCGTCCAGCAGCAGCGGGCCTTCCGTGCAGAGGCCCTCTTCCACGCGGGTAAAATAAAACGTCTCCCGCCGCGCGTCCCCGATGCAGAGGTAGCGGGGCTCATCGCACTCCAGCCCGGCCACACTCGGCAGCCCCACGAGCTGCGCCCCCGTCCCCAGCGCCACTCCGTGCGCCGCTGCGATGGCGATGCGGATGCCGGCGTAGCTCCCCGGCCCCAGCCCCACCGCGATGCGCGTGAGCCGTGGAGCCAGCATGCGAGCGCGTTCTAGGATGGGGAAGAGCGTGCTCGTGTGGCTGCGCTCCGCGCTAAAAACCTCGTCCAGCACCAGCGCATCCCCATCGAGCAAAGCCACGCTGCCGCGAGAAGTAGAAGTATCAATAGATAGAAGCACGCCCCGTTGCATACCGTGGATCGCCGAGCGAAGGCAGGAAAAAGATCGCTCCCAGCGCGCACAGGTTGATTTGGATTCCAAAGAACGTGCTAAGTTTTGGCATTGGTTCGCTGTGGTCGCCGACGCACGAGAAGCTGCGGGGCTACCGCTGTCTTGTAAGTTTTTTGGAGCGTTGGAACTGATCCCAATAAAACCGAACGCCGCATTTGAGGGCCGAAGGCCCGGATTGATACCAGCCTTGGGCAACGCCTAAGGTGGATCGGGCTTTCAGCTACGAGCAAGCGACGACGGCGTCGCTTCTACGAGCAAGTCCAGACCTAGGCCGTCGCTCGTTCCTCGCTTTGGCCTAGGCTGGTATAAATCCGGGCCTTCGGCCCTCCATCGCGGCGTTCGGGTTGAAGAATACGATGAGGCACCTCCGTTTTAGCGTTTCCGCGTCTGAATCGTGGCGGAGTCTTGCCGCGTCTGCTTTACTCGGCGGGTGCCGCAAATTCCGAACGAAATTATCGAACAGGTCGCCGCCGCGAATGACATCGTGGAGGTGATCGGGGCGTATTTCCCGCTGAAGCGGGCGGGCGGGGCGTTTAAGGCGCTGTGCCCGTTTCATAATGAGCGGTCGCCGTCTTTTACCGTCACTCCGCAGCGGCAGATGTTTAAGTGTTTCGGCTGTGGCGCGGGGGGGTCGGTGTTTCGGTTTGTGATGGATTATGAGCATCTGAGCTTTGTGGAGGCGGTGCGGAAGTTGGCGGAGAAGGCGGGCATCCGCATCCCGGAGGCGGAGATGAGTAGTGAGGATTTTGCGCGGAGTGATCTGCGGCGTCGGCTGCTGGCGCTGCACGGGGAGGCGGCGGATTTTTTCCATACGTGCCTGATGCGGACAAAGGCGGGTGAAGGCGCGCGGGTGTATCTGAAAAAGCGCGGCCTGGGCGGGGAGGTGGCGCGGGGGTGGAAGATCGGCTTTGCGCCGGACTCGTATGAGTCGCTGCTGCACCATGCGCGGGGGGCGGGTTTTGCCGACGCGGAGCTGCGGGAGAGTGGGCTCTTTGCGCAGAAGGAGGAGAGCGGGCGGCTGTATGATCGCTTCCGGGGGCGGGTGATGTTCCCGATCTGCAATGATACGGGGGAGGTGATCGCTTTTAGCGGGCGTGTGCTGAGCGCGGAGCAGAGCCCAGCGAAGTATGTGAACTCGCCGGAGACGATGCTTTTTACCAAAGGGGCGGTGCTTTTCGGCCTGCACAAGTCGAAGCGGGCGCTGGTGGATAAGAAGCAGGCGGTGGTGTGCGAGGGGCAGATAGATCTCATCACGCTCTACGAGCACGGGGTGAAGAATGTGATCGCGGCGCAGGGGACGGCGTTCACGCAGCGGCAGTCGCGGGTTTTGAAGCGATATGTGGAGGAGGTGGTGCTGTGCTTTGATGCGGATGCGGCGGGGGACAAGGCGGCGGAGCGTTCGCTGCCGCACTTGCTGGGCGAGAGCTTGCTGGTGCGGGTGCTGGAGATGCCGCCGGGGGAGGACCCGGATACGCTCGTGCGCGGCCAGGGCGCGGAGGCGTTTGCGGAGCGGGTGACGGGGGCGCGGGATTTCTTCGAGTATCAAATCGAGCGGCAGGCGCGGAAGCCGGAGTTTGCGACGCCACGCGGCAAGATCTCGGCGGCGAGGAAGCTGGCGGAGTTCATCAGCCTGATCCCGGAGGAAGTGACACGCGAGACGGTGCTGAATAATGCGTCCATGCGGCTGGAGATCACGCCCACGCAGTTGCGGACGCTTTTAAAAAAGCCGCAGGAGGCGCGCTACCAAGACGAGGACGCCGCGCTGGACGCGCCGCTCGCGGAGCCCATCGCGATGGACACTACGCAGCACTGGCTGGTGCAGCTTGCGCTGCGCCACTCGGTCTCCCGCGCTTGGCTGCAAGCGCAGTCGTGGGAGCGGGTGCTGGAGGATGGCACGGCGGGCTCGGCGCTGCTCGGGCGCATCCTCGCAGCGGCCATTCGCCCAGATGATGCGGCGTCGCTGAGTGTGTGGATGAGCACGCTCACCACAGCGGAGGAACAAGCCATCGCCAGCCTCCCCGACAGCATCCCCGCCGACGCCAAGCTCGTGACGGAAGATTGCTGGCACGAGCTGGAGCGCCGCCACCTCCTCCGCCACCGAGACCTGCTCACCAGCCGCGCCCGCGCGCCCGGCCTCTCGCTGGAAGACATGGCCAAGATCAACACGCAGCTCCTCGAAGTCCGCCAACGCATCACCAGCCTCCCGCCGCCCCGCGCGCCGAAAATGGCGGCGGAGTAAAAGGAGGCTACGGCTCTTTTTAGCCGTAACGGCCCTCGATATACTCGGCGGTCTTCGGATTCCTCGGCGTGAGGAAAAGCTCCTCGGTGCGGGCGTGTTCGATGAACTCGCCCATGAGCATGAAGATGCACTCGTGCGACGCGCGGCGGGCCTGCGCCATGTTGTGTGTGACGATGACGATGGTGTAGCGCCCGGCGAGCGACCACATGAGTTCCTCGATGGCCTTCGTGCCGTTCACATCCAGCGCGCTGCATGGCTCATCCATGAGGATCACGCTCGGCTTCAGCGGCAGTAGGCGGGCGATGCAGAGCTTTTGCTGCTGCTCTAGCTGGAGGCCGATGGCGCGGTCGTGGAGGCGATCTTTGAGGTCGCGCCAGAGGCCGACTTCGCCGAGCGCCTTTTCCACGGCGGCGTCGAGTTCGCTTTTGCGTGGCTTTTCCTCAGCGTGGATGCGAAGGCCAAAGACGACGTTTTCATAAACAGAAATCGGTAGCGGATTAGGCCGCTGGAAGACCATGCCCACGCTTTTGCGCAGCTCGATGAGTGACACGTCGGCGTCGTAGATATTCTTGTCGTGGATTTTGATTTCACCCGTCGTGGTGACGTAGCCATACCGCTCGTTCACGCGGTTAAAGCAGCGCAGGAGCGTCGTCTTGCCGCAGCCGCTCGGGCCGATCAGCGAGGTGATCTGCCCACGTTTGATGTCCACAGTGATGCCCTTGAGCGCCTGGAATTTCGCATACCAGAGCTTCACGTCGCGGGTGGTGATGGCGATGGAGTCCGTCATGATTTGTGTGAGAAAAAGTAGGGCTGGCGAGTGGCGGGAGTTCCGGTATTTTCCAACCATGCGCGCACAAAAAATGGAGACTGAAGAACTACTCGCCTCGCTGCGCTCCCTCCCTCGCCGGAAAATCGACCAATCCCCAGAGGCGCAACTCGAACGCCTTCGCGCACGCTACACGCGGTTAGCGCGAGTGGGCGGATTTGATCCGCCCTCACAGAACTCAGACGCCGATGGGCTCCGCCAGTATTGGTATCAAAATAAGGCGCGGCTGGAGGATGCGGACATCCTTGATGAAATAGAACGGATGGCTCCGCAGGCGCAGCCCCGGTGAGATGAAAGTTTGCATCCTTGATGCTGGGCCGCTGATCCACCTGGATCAGTTGTCCGCAATCCCGCTCCTCAAAGCGATGGGCACGCTGTTCTGCCCGGCCATCGTCGCACGCGAGGCGGAGTTTCATCGCCCCGGTGTCCTGAGCCGAGCGGATTTCATTCAAGTAGTGGATGGCCCAGCGGTGCCCAGCGCAACCATGCCAGCGGAACTTCCACTTCATGCTGGTGAGCTTGCCGGACTGGCGTGGGCAGAGAAATTTGGAGCGGATATTTTCCTCAGTGACGACATGGCTGCCAGAACCGCAGCCGAGCGCATGGGGCTCGAAGTTTGTGGCAGCATCGGCGTCATCCTGCGGGCCGTGGATGAGGGCCACATCGGTGCCGAGGCCGCCAGCGATTTGCTGCGCCAGATTCCAGAAAACACGACGCTGCATATCAGCGCAGTGTTGCTCGCGTCGGCAGTGGAAAAACTTCGCTGAGTTCATCCGAAAATCCCGTTCACGTATTCGTAAGTGCGTTTGTCTCGCGGGGTGTCGCTGAAGACTACGTCGGTCTTGTCGCACTCGATGATGTCGCCGTTCCACAGGAACATCGTGCGCGCGGCGAGGCGGCGGGCTTGTTGCACGAGGTTGGTGACGAGGATGATGGTCATCTCTTTTTTCAGCTCTTTCAGCGCTTCCTCGATGCGCATGGTGGTGACGGGATCAATGGCGATGCTGAATTCATCAAGGCACAAAATCTCCGGGCTGTGGGAAAGCGCGCGGGCGATGGTGAGGCGCTGCTGTTGGCCGCCGGAGAGCTTCGTACCGAGCGAGTCGAGTCGGTCTTTTACCTCGTCCAAAAGCGCGGCTTGCGTGAGGCATTTTTCCACGAGCGTATCCAGCTCGCTCTTGCGTTTCATCCCGGCGGCGCGGGGGGCAAAGGCGACGTTATCGTAGATGGAAAGTGGCAGGCCGACGGGCAGCGGCGCGACCATGCCGACTCGGCGACGCAGCTCATAGACGTTGCGCATTTTTGCGGTGTCCTCGCCATCCACGAGGATGCTGCCGCCGAGGCGCGTGCCTGCGGTAAATTCGATGGTGCGATTGATGCAGCGCAGCAGCGAGGTCTTGCCGGACTGTGCGGGGCCGATGATGCCGAAGATTTCGTTTGGCTCGATGTGGAAGTTGATCCCGTGGATGACCTCGTTCTTTCCGTAGCTGAGGCGGAGGTCGCGGACTTCGACTTTGTGTGCTGGCGGCGCGGCTACCATTTTTTGCGAGAGCGTAGCCATGAGCGGAAGAGGATGGCAGTGGCGTTGACGGCGAGGACGAGGACGATCATCACGCTGGCGATGGCGAAGGGCAGCGAGGGCGCAGCTCCGTGGGCTTGCGTGGCGATGTAGTAGAGGTGCATGGAGAGCGCCATACATTGATCGTTTAGAGGATCGTAGAGGAAGAGACCGGTGCCCTCTACGGCCTTGAAAGTGGCCACTCCTGTAAGCATCACGGGGGCGGTCTCGCCGGCGGTGCGGCTCACTTGCAAAATCACGCCGGTGAGGATGCCGCTG
>JAYVQK010000007.1:0-12387 GCA_043757005.1 Verrucomicrobiaceae bacterium | reverse complement strand
CATCACACCCAGCTTTCAGCAGCTCGATTGGCTGCGGCTTTGTGCGCGCTCGGTGGCGGATCAGGCGATGGAAAAAGAGCACCTCATCCAGGATGCTGGCACGGGTTCCGAGCTGGAGGAATGGGCGCGCACGCAGCTAGGGGCGCATCTTTTCGTAGAGCGAGACGCGGGCATCTACGACGCGCTGAATCGCGGTTTTGCCCGCGCGAGTGGCGACGTGTTTTGCTGGCTGAATTGCGACGAGCAATATCTGCCCGGCGCGCTGGAAGCGGTGGCCGCACGCTTCGCCGCCGAGCCGGAGCTGGATGTGTTGCTGGCGGATAATCTCATCGTGGACGCCGAGGGCCGCTACCACGCGCACCGCTTCTCGCTCGTGCCGAGTGTCGGGCAATGCTGGGTGCGCTTCCCGGTTTCGAGCTGCGCGCTTTTTTTTCGGCGGCGCGTCTGGCAGCCATTCGATACGCAGTGGCGGTCGGCGGGCGACTGGTGGTGGTTCATGGAGTTGCTGCGCGCGGGCGCACGAGTCGGCGTGCTGCGGCGCTTTGTAGCGAGCTTTGCGGAGACAGGGGGAAATCTCGGACTCCAGCCCATCTCACACACCGAGCAGGCCAAGATCATCGCCGCGCGCCCATGGTGGGTGCGGCTGTTGCGCCCACTTTTACTAGCCCAGCACCGCGCGCGACTGCTGGCGGCAGGCGTAGGCGGGGTTCGGCCATTCCACTACGCGCTCTACGAACGGGGGCGGGCAGAGCGCACGGAATTCGCCGCCACGCACCCCACGGCGAAGTGGCGGAGAGAGTAGAGCGAGAGTGGGGCTACTCCGAGTCCACGGGCTTCAGTTCGCGGATCCACAGATTGCGGAAGCGCATCGGGTTGCCGTGATCTTGTAGTTTGATCGGCCCTTTTTCCGCGTGCTTGTGGTAGGTGCCCACTGCGCGGTGCGGCGTCTCGCCGGTCACGATGGTGTGGTTCTGTGTGAGCACGCCATTGTGCAGGATCGTGGCGACAGCGGGTTTCGCCACGGTGCCATCTTCGTTAAAACGAGGCCCCTCGAAAACGATGTCGTAAGTCTGCCACTTGCCGGGCGCGAGGCTCGCGTTCACGAGCGGCGGCGTCTGGCCGTAGATCGCCGTGGCTTGGCCGTCGGGATACGTGGGGTTGTTGTAGCAATCGAGCACTTGGATCTCATAACGCCCGAACATGAAGCAGCCACTATTGCCGCGCCCCTGCCCATCGCCCACCGGTGGGGGCGTGGCGAATTCGATATGGAGCTGCACGTCGGGGCCAAACTCATCTTTCGTAAAAATATCTCCCGTCTTCGGCGCACATTCCAAGTAGCCGTTCTCTACTTTCCAAGCCGCCGCGCTGTTGTCGCTCTTGCGCCATTTGCTGAGGTCTGTGCCATCAAAAAGCACGATCGCATCGCTCGGCGCAGTCCCCACTTTTTCCTGCGTGCTCGGCTCGCCGGGCGTGATGACCTTCGGCTGCGGGCGCTCGCCATCATGCACGTGCCATTTCGTGCCGGGGATGATCGGAGTGTCTTGGTAGCCGAGCGCGTGCTTCGGCTTGTCCTGTGCAAATGCGGCGGCGGTCATGGCGGTGGTGAGAATGATGATGCGTTTCATGAGTATAGGCTGTGAGTGATTCTCAGACGGCGAAATTCTTAGCTGGCGAAAAATGGCGACCATCCACTCGGGGATGAATCTTTGTTCACCGCGTATCATTACCCGAAAGTGGCATATCCTCTTCTGCTAAATCGCAGACACTCTCGCCACGAAAACACACCGACCCATGAACACACTGCGCACACTTTTTGCCACCGCCATCCTCACTGCCGCCACGCTGCGTGCGGGGAATCCCGCGAATCCGATCCTCTTCGTCACGCAGGTGCCGATCCCCGAAGAGGTCAATTCGCGCGACGTGACGCAGAGCTTCATGTCGGCGGTGTCGCCATTCAGCAATCACCTCGCCGACACGCTGCACGCGGGGCGCGGCGGCTCGCTGTGGGTGCGCTTTAATAATGGGCAAGTGGTGAACCTCCTCGCCGTCGCAGACTGGACCGCGATTCCCGGCGGGCAGCCAGCGGCGGATGCGATGGCGGTGCGAAATCCGGCGGTGAATTGGACGGCGACGAAAGCGATTTTCAGCATGACGACTGGCAAACCGAGCGGGCCGAGCGACACGACAGCGTTCACTTTCCAGCTCTATGAAATCACGCTACCCACGCAGGCGCAGCTCGCGGCCAATGTGAAACCAGTGCTCACAAAAGTGGCCAACCAGCCTGCTTTCAACAACGTCTTCCCGACTTACGCGCAGGGGACAAAAATCGTTTTTGCCAGCGATCGGCCTTACAACGGGCAGGCTCATCTCTTGCAGCGCGAGGAATACCTGAGCCTGCCCACGGTGACGGGACTGTGGGTGCTCGACCCGACGAACGCGGCGTCGCTGAAGCTGCTCCACCACTCGCCCAGCGGTGCGTTCTACCCGTTTGTGGATAGCGCGGGGCGCGTCGTTTTTACAAACTGGGATCACCTCTCGCGCGACACGCAGGCCGTCACGGACTCGCGCGTAGGCGAGGCGGCTTATAGCGAGACGTTCCTGCAAACGACAAACGGCTCGGGCAATTTTGCAGACGAGACAGCGGCGGCGGCGTTCACGAAAGTCACCACGCTCATGGCGAATAATCAGGCCAATACGTGGGACATTTTCCCCGAGCCGCGCAACTTCGACCGCAAGACGCTCACACTCAATTTTCCCGGCGTAAACGGCAATGCGTTCAATCTTTTTCTGCCCTGGATGATCAGTATTGATGGCACGGGCGGCGAGCTGCTGAACCACGTCGGGCGGCATGAAATCGGCACGGGTGGCGGCTTCACGCGCAATTTTAATACCGATGCGAACCTCAAGGATTTAAACCCCAGCACTGCGCCCTCGGCGACGAATGGGAACTACGCGATCCACAATTTCATCACGAGTTTCTTCGCCCCGCACGAAGACCCGCTCAATCTCGGCACCTTCTACGGCGCGGATGGGCCAGACCTCGGCACACACGGCGCGGGCCGCATCAGCAAACTCACCAACGCCGGAGCGGGCGTGAATCCCGACACAATGCTCGTCACGCTCGTCACCAATGCCGCAGGCGCGCCGACCGTGAAAGGCGGCATGAACATCGCTCCCACCGGCATCTCCGCCTCCGCGACCGACCTCGATCTTTACCGCACGCCTGTGCCCCTCGCGGATGGCAATCTCGTCGCCTCACACATCGCCGTGCGGCAATCGGACTACAACACCGGAACCGTCGCCAGCCCTGTGCCAGTCAGCGGTTACGCCTTCCGCCTGCGCTCGCTCAAGCCGCCCATATCGCCCGCCGTCTATTACACCAATGACGTGACGCTCACCACCGGCATCACCATTAACACGAGCTACTACGTGGGCTCCACGCTCGTGAGCTACAACGGCCTCGCGTGGGAACTCGACCCCACGGAAATCGCACCGCGCACCGCGCCTGCCACGCCCGGAGCGCCCGTGATCCACGCCGTCACCGCCGCGCAATTTGCTGCCGCAAACGTCCACATCCCCACTTTTCAAAACTACCTCGTCGCGCAAAACGCCGCGCTCTCCGTGAGCTTCGACGTGACGAAGCGCGACCAGCACGACACGCAGCAACCCTTCAATCTTCGCGTCGCTTGGTCCGGCTACCAGACGCTCAAGCCCGGCACGATCAACACCGCTGGCTCGCCCGGCGTGCCCTACGACATCGCGTGGGTGCGCTTTTACCAAGCCGACCTGCGCCGTGGCTACGCGCTCACCGGCAGCACGCCGCTCGCCGGTCGCCGCATCGTCTCCACGCCCATGCACGATACGATGAGCGAGAATGTGCAGACCGCCGGAGCGCCCGCCGGAGCCGTGCGGATCGGCGACGACGGCTCCGTCGCCGCCATCCTGCCCGCTGGCAAAGCGATGACTTGGGAAATGCTCAACAACGACGCCGCGAAGACCAGCCAGGTGAAAGAAAAATTCTGGGTCACCTTCCAACCCGGCGAGATCCGCACCTGCACAAATTGCCACGGCATCAACACCGCCGACCAGACTGGCGCGACCGCGCCTACGAACCCGCCGCAGGCGCTCACCGCCTTGCTCACGCAATGGAAGAGCACGCACCCCGCAGGTGCGATGCAGCACGCCGCAGCAGCCACGAGCGCGCTAAAAAATGCAGGCACCGCCACGCTCGCCGTCACCCGCACGGGCGGCAGCACCGGGCCTGTGAGCGTGAATTTCACCATCGCCAACGGCACCGCTCTCGCTGGCACTGACTACACCGCTCCGACGACCGGCACGCTGAACTGGGCCGACGGCGATACCGCTGC
This sequence comes from Verrucomicrobiaceae bacterium, assembly GCA_043757005.1. Classification (GTDB taxonomy): domain Bacteria; phylum Verrucomicrobiota; class Verrucomicrobiia; order Chthoniobacterales; family Chthoniobacteraceae; genus SXWH01. The sequence continues at coordinate 8,020 of JAYVQK010000007.1, read as the reverse complement.
AAAAAACATCACCATCACCCTGCTGAATCCCGCCACCATCGCCGCGAATAAAACCCTCACCGTCACCCTCGCCAGCCCGCTCTACGGCTCGCTCGGCGCGACGACGGTGAATACCTTCACCATCGCCGAGCCGCCCTTCCAGAGCTGGCAGTTCACTCATTTCGGCGCAGCCGCAAATACCTCCGCCACCGCCGGAGATGCCGCTGACCCGGATGGCGATGGCCTAGCAAATCTCGTCGAGTATTTCCTCGGCACGGTGCCCGCCGCGCACGCGGACCTCGCACCGCAGGCTCTTGCGGAAACCATTGCTGGCGTGCCTTCGCTCTCGCTCGTCTTCACCCGCGACCCCGCTCACGCCGAGCTGATTTACGAAGCTCAAGTCTCCTCCGACCTGACCACTTGGACGCCGCTCGCCGACACGCTCACCGGCATGAGCGGCGCGCTCGAAACGCACAAAGCCAGCATCGCCATCGGCAGCGGCCCGCAGAAATTTCTACGCCTCCACATCGTCCGCCCGTAAAGGAAACGCTGATAGAAAGTGGCACATTCGCGCTCCCCATTCTGCGCGCCTCATCCATCATCGCGCCCATGCCGATCACCGTAGAACCCATCGAGAAAGGCGGCTCGGGCCGCAAATTTTGGCGAGTCAAAGTCGCCGAGCGCACGCTCATCCTCGTGCGCTACAGCGCGGAGAGGCCGGAGAACCGCTACTACGTGGACATCGGCCAATTCCTCGCAGCCGTCGGCGTGCGGGTGCCGCGCGTGCATTTCCATGATGAAGGTGAGGGGCTTATTTTGATGGAGGATGCGGGAGGCAATGACCTTTGGGCGCACCGCAGCGACTCGTGGCCCCAGCGGCGCGCACTTTACCAGCGCACGCTAGATCAAGCACTGATGCTGCATACGCGGGCGCACCTCGCGCCGGGGCGTCCCCACCTCCAGCAGGAATTCGACGTGACGCTGTATCGCTGGGAGCAAAGCTACTTCATCGAACACTGCCTCCAGCGGAACTTCGGCGTGAGCGATAGCAGTCTGGAAAAACACGTCGAGCGCGGGCGGCTGGAGCAGATTGCTTTTCAACTCGCGAGCGAGCCGCGCTGCCTCGTGCATCGCGATTTTCAGAGTCAAAACATCATCATCCGCGACGGCGCGGCGTGCCTCATAGACTTCCAAGGCCTCCGCCCCGGCCTCGCGCAATACGACCTCGCCTCGCTGCTGCTCGATCCCTACGTGACGCTCACCACCGCCGAGCGCGAAGAGCTGATTGCCCACTACCTCAGCGGCCTCCACGGCGCGGGCCAGCACGACCAAGCGCACTTCCTCGCCATCTACGATCTCTGCGCCATGCAGCGGCTCATGCAGGCGCTCGGTGCCTACGGAAAACTCGGGCACACCGATGGTCGCGCCGATTTTCTCACGCACATCCCCACTGCTCTCACGCGCCTGTGCGAGGTGCTTTCACGCATCCCAGGCTTGGAGAAATTGCACGCACTCGTGGATCGGCTGCGCTGAGTGGGGTCGGCTCCCGCGTAGAAGCGACGCCCCCGTCGCTTTGAACGCCCCGTCCTCACCATGGCGCAGACCGTTCCGCCTGTGCTGGTGTGCGTTTGCGCGTGCATTGCACGCGCTGCGGACGGGGCGCCGCTTCTACGCAAAGCGACGGGGGCGTCGCTTCTACTTCCCTGGCGCGCGGAGCTGGTAGGTGCCAGCGTCGAAGGACATCATGTTCGTCGGCTTGCCGATCTTAAATTCCCCCACCACCGCGCCGTCGCTCTCGAAGAAGAGAACCTTCTCCCCCTCGCGCACAAAGACCGTCCATTTCACATCGTGGGAATCCGTGAGGTGCAGCAGCGGGAGACCGTCGGCAGTGGTCAGCAGCGTGCCCTTCGCATCCGCAGCGAGCTGGAGGCGCACTTCGGATTTCGTGTTTCCCAGCAGCGGGTTCAGCTTCGTTTGCAGCCGCACCTCGGGCACAGATTGCAGCGGCTGTGGGCGACCTAGCGCACCCGCGAGATCGGCGAAAGTCGCCCCGTGAGCGATGCGTTTTTGATACACTACTTTCCAAGCGGCTGAACCGTCCGCCAGCGCCAGCGCGCGCAGGCGCTGCTCATGTTCGCCCTCCTCGATGATGAAAATCTGCTCACTGCACTGCGACGCCGCAATCTGTTGCGGAGCTGGCTCGCCCTTTGCGTAAGCGAGGCGGCGCAGGAATTCCCCACTCGGCAAATACGCCCGCACCTCGCGCCCCTCCGCACCCTCTACAATCGCCCACACGTGCTCGCCAAAACCCACGCTCGCCGCGATGACCTTGTCGCCCTCCGCCAGCACCGCTGCCTGCACCGCGTCGCCTTTTTTGATCTGCAATCGCCCCTCCTCTATCGTCGCCGTGACTTCGATTTTCGGCGGCACTTCCCCCGCTCGCGCCAGACTCCAGCCGAGTGTGTGCTCGCTGCCATCCAGCGCGCGGAGCGTGATCTGCACAGCATCCGCGCCCATATTCCGCACTCCGAGCACGCTCGTATAACGCGGCGCGTCTTCACCCTTGAACCAATCATTCCCGTGAAATGCCACGCCCTCCACGGCGAGGTTTCCCACCATCCAGCCGCGCACCGCGTATTTGGCAGGAGCGAGTAGCTTTCCCGCGTCATCGCGACCATCCCATTGTGTGATGAATCCATTCAGCCCGATGAAAAAATCCTTCTTCGTCGCCTCGCGATGCAGCGTCCGCACGAGCTTCCCCGCCAAATCATAAATGCCGAGGCTCACCGTGCCCTCCATCGGCGGCGGGATGAAAGTAATCTGCACGCCATCCTTCTTTGGCGGCGGCGGCGGCTCGTCTCCTTCCAGTGCAAAAGTAGGCAGCGCCAGCGCGAGCAGCGCCATAAGTGTGAGTAAAAGTTTGGGCATAAGCGCGCCGATGACAGCGCGCGCGCAGCTTTCCAAGCGCCCCGCATCCTTGCACGAAAAAAGCACGCCGCTCTAGCGCGGCGTCGGCGTCAGTTTTGGGATCACCTTAGGGCGCCAATCGGGCTTCGAGAATTTCGCATCGGTGTGGTATTCGAGCAGTTTACTCACGGGGAAAAGGATGAGGCCGGGGATGCCTTGCGCGTTCACCCTCATGTCAAAATCCATCGTGTCGTCGAGGAAGCCGATGCGCCCGTCGCCGATCATCGAGAAGCCTTTTCCCTCCACGAGAAAGTCCTTCGTTTCGATGATGCCGTCGGCGATGGAGAAGCTCGCGGAGGCTTTGTGGGCGTGGTTGTAGCCTGCGCCGGGGATGATCTTGCTGAGGATGTCGCTGAAGGGGCCGAGGAAGGGGATGGCGAAGACATTGCCATCCGAAATCGCCAGCTCGCCCTCGCCGCGCATGAGCCGCCCGTTATCGCCCTGGCCGGTGAAGTGGTAAGTGCCGTTGAGCTTCCCATTCGAGTCGTCGTAGTCGAAGTAGAGCTTCGTCAGGCTGCTAAAATCTACGTCGCCAAAGCGCAGGCTCGCGACGTGTCCCGGCTTCGCTTTTAGCAGCGAGATGTCGGCCTCGCCTTTGATGGTGCCGCCGAAAAGCTCGGCACGCACCTCGGTGAGTTTCAGCCGCTGTTCGGCGAAGAGGAGGTGGGCGGTGAAGTTATTAAAGTGCAGCTCCTTTCCGCAGAAAGTGTAGTCCATCGCGCCGCCGTCCAGCTTCATACTGAGTCGCGTGCGCGCGCCGCCGCGCTGCATATCTACGAGCCCATCCACGACCACGGCGGGCGGGCGGCGGATGAAACGGTAGGGGCGCAGGTCTTGGAGGATTTCGGGGTCTATCCACAGGATGACTTGCTGGGGTGTGAGCGTGGCGCGGCCTTGCTTGATCGTGACCATCTGCTGCACGAGATCAAAGGCGATGGAGCCCGTGCCGGTGCCCTCGGCGCGTTGGACAAAGAGGTCGTCTATATTGAGCACGCGATTGTTGTAGCGGAGGTTGCCGTGGCCCGAGCGGGCCTCCACGCCGCGATAGCTAGAGCGGCCTATGGTGAGTTCACCGCTCGCTGCTGCATCCAGCGGGGATGGGCCTCGCGCGCTGAGGGTGAGCTTCGGGGCGTCGGTGAATTTCATCGTGCTGAGACGCTCGGCGAGCTCCGCGTTTTCTTGCCGGATCATGGGCAGGAGCACCTCGGGATTCAGCGTGCTGGTGAGGCTGAGTCGGAAGTCGCCCTTGCCCGCCGCATCGTAATCCTGCTGCACGCTGCCGCGCAATTCGCCGCCGCCGTGGTGGCGGATGAGGAAGTCGCGCACGGTCCAGCGGCTGCCCTCCCAAGCCACGTCGGCGCGGGCGTCGTCGAAGGGGATCTTTTCATACGAGAAAGCGCCGAGCCGCACTTGCCCCACGAGCTGTGAGTCGAGCAGCACTCCCTCGCGCAAGCTGCCGCGCAGCGTGAAGTCGAGCTTTGGCACGGAGGCCAACGTCATATCGCCGAGGTCGAGGATGTGAAATGCACGCGCCAGTGCGGGCAGATCCATCGCCGAGAGGAGCCGCATTTCCAGCGCACCGCTGGCCTCCTCGTAGCTGGCAAAAAGCTGGAGCCGCCCCACTGCATCGCCCAGCTCGAAGCGCGGCAGAATCAGCGCGCCGTGTTGCCAATTCGCGGTGATGGCGAGGGCTTCCAGACGGTAGTTGCCGCGTCGGATCTTCGCGCCATTCAGCTCCACATCCAGCACGAGCGAGTCCGGCTCGGCGGCGTCGCCGCTAAAGCGCACATCGAGTCGCGGCGGCGGGCCATCGTATTTCAGGCCGCGCAGCTCCTCTACCAGCCGGGTGAGCGCGGGGGAGGTTTTGGCCGGCGTGGATTTCTTGTTTTGAAAGAGCGCATCCGGATTGCTGATCTGCCCCGTGGCCTGCACGCGGATGCCAAAGACCTCGGCTTCCAGCCGCGAGACCATCACCTCCCCCGCCGGGAGCAACACGCGCGCATTGAGCTTCTCGATTTTCACCGAAGGCCCGGCAGGGCGCAGCGAGTCGAGCGGCAGCTCCAGCGCGGCATCTACGAGCGTGATGGCCTCCAGGAAATTCGTGCCCCGCACGGCGTTCGCGTAGTTCGCCTCCAGCACCATCTCATCCACCTTGGCGAGCACTCGGCGGTGCGCGGGGGAATCAAAGATCTTCACATCCTTCGCCACCAGCCCGCGAAAGGGGTCCACCGTGAGTTTGCTAAAAGTCAGCTCCACCCCGCGCCTGCGCAGCTCTTCGCCGACCAGCTCGCGCCAGGGTTTCGTGAAGCCCCTGCGATACAAATACCAAGCTCCGCCACCCGCACCGAGCAGGAGCAAAAGAAGCACGATCTGTAGAAACTTCCGCACCCTCGCACTCTCGCCAGCGGGCGCCCGCTTTGTCCAGCCCCGCCGAGCTTGTGTGGACCGCAGCGGGCGCGGCGGGCGCGGCGACGATATAGGGAAAAGCCCGCGTCACCTTTTCTTCTGCCGCACGATCTCCTCGAAGACCGCGCGCTTTTTCCAAGTCCACATCGCCAGCACGATCCCGCCTGCGAGCACGGCGAAATGGCTACCCAGCATCGCCCACCAGACCGCCGCCAAAAGCGGATGCTGCTGCGGCGTGAGCGCGTGCTCCATCGGCCCGAGGATGGGGTAGGCACCCGTGAGCACGGCGCGGTAGCCGAGCGCGCCCGCCACGCTTGCGGCGATGGCGGCGAGCGCGACGAGGCACGCGAGCGGGCGGTAAAAAAAGAACGCCTTGATCGCCGGACGCCCGCCGAAGTGCGCCGCCATCGCCATCGCCACGCCGATGAAGCCCGACGGGATCAGGAAATCCAGCGCCCCCCAGATCGGCCCCAGCACCAGCGCCGGCAGCGCGCCAAAGGCAGCGGGCTTGCCCAGCGTGAACGCCTCCGGACAAATCCACGCCGACACCTCGCCCAGCGCCGCCCCGTAGCCGCAGAGCGCGACGAACGTGAGCAGGATGAGTTTTGCAGCTTCCATCTAGCCCAAAGCGAGCGTTTCGGTGCCGCCGCGCGTGCTCACCGCGCGTGCTCCACAGTTTTCGATCATCATCCCCCGAGTATCCCCATTCCCCCCCGCGCGGCAAGCGGTGCGGGGAGACGGCAGTGGTATATTTTTGAACCACGAAGGACACAAAAGACACGAAGAGAGGGGATGAAACGGCACTCTTTCCCTACTATTTCCTTCGTGCTCTTCGTGCTCTTCGTGCTCTTCGTGCTTCAAATCCAAACCATACGACTACTGGGGCGACAAAGTTCGCGTTGCGAGCGAGCGGCGGCAGTGGCAGGCTGCGCCCATGTCCGCCATCACCGTTCAAGAAGCACTGCTCTCGGAGCAGGATTATTTAGCTGGGGAGATCCTCAGCGAGCAAAAGCACGAGTATCTCGCAGGCGTCGCGTATGCGATGGCTGGAGCGCTCTACGAGCACAATGTGATCTGCACGAATATCATCGTCGCGCTCGGCAGCCGCCTGCGCGGCAAGCCCTGCCAAGCCCTCGGCTCCGATATGAAAGTGCGCGTAGAGACTGCAGCAGGCGTCTATCATTACTACCCGGATGCCATGGTCGTCTGCGACCCCGCCGGTTTTGCCAACGAACGCCACTGGACAGATCGCCCCGCCGTCCTCTTCGAGGTGCTCTCGCCCAGCACCCGCCGGGTGGATGAGAGCGAAAAACCAACCGTCTATTGGCAGATCCCCAGCCTCCAGAGCTACGTCCTCATCGAGCAAGACAAAGTGCAAATCACCGTCCGCCGTCGCGGTGGCGGCGGCGAAGTGCTCACCGGGCGCGACACCCTCCTCATCCTCCCCGAGCTAGATCTCACCATCCCCCTCGGCGAATTCTTCGAGCGCCTCGCACTGTGACCACGGCACCACGCACTCGACATCCGCTGAAATCACAGTAGCTTCCCTCCCATGAGCCAGACCTTGCAATATCTCACCGACGAGCGTGGCGACCGCACAGCAGTAGTCCTCCCCATCGGCGACTACGAAAAGCTGATCGAAGACTTGGACGACCTCGCCACCGTAGCCGAGCGGCGAGAAGAGCCCCTCATCTCACACGAGCATATGTGTGTGCCGACTACCCCCCGCAAGTCCTCACCAACGCAACTTTCTTAACGACTTTTTAAAACAATTTAGGACATAAAGATGCAACTAATACTCCTCGTGATAGCTTTGACTAGTCTTGTCGCATCGTGGTGGTTTTGGTGGGCGCATTTGCTCACATGGATTCCAGCCACCATAATTTATTTCCTTTTGCTGCGTGGCCTTCAAGCGCAGTCGGGAGTTATGGTTCTTTCCGCTATACCCAATGAGAGACTAAAAAAACTCAGCGACGAATCAATTACTTGGCTAAACAAACATGGGCACGCGCTAATAATGTGGGGCTCTGCTAGAGTAACAGCACAGCGAATCCGCCACTTCCTCGCATTCTCGTGTTATGCAATCCTGATTACGGCATACCGCCATAATTCGTGGTGGCTTGCGGAACTTTTACCTATTAGCAGCATCCTCCTGCCCCTACATGACGGCTACGTTCCTATCAATAAGGACAAGCTCAGTGAGACGGAACTGAAAGACGACTCTTTCTTACTCACAGAGATTGCTCCTCTTTACCGCGATCTTATCGCAGCAGATGTCTCTGCAATCGCTCGCGGTTGGGGGCAGAAATGATGGCGATTTTTCTGTTTTTCTCGCTATTCCATATTTTTCCACATCGTGGAACTTGCCTTTTCGGGTGCAGCCGAATTCGACTTTACTCTTTATGCTCTTTGCAGAGGCGAAAGATGTTTGGCATTTGAGGAAAGTGATGAGGTGCCGTTGGGGGTGTATGGGGTTGGAGAAATTACCGTTTAGAAAGTCATCTTGGGCGTATGCTGGCGCACTGGCGAAATTGTCATCTCTCATCTACCCGCCAGCCTCTCATACCATCTTTCATAATTAAGAAGTCACCACGAAACAGGAGCGGCTTGTATGGACGGAGCGCGCGCGTCCCGCGTGCTGCGTTGGGCATCTTGCCCGGCGCGTGAG
>JAYVQK010000006.1:0-12460 GCA_043757005.1 Verrucomicrobiaceae bacterium | reverse complement strand
CATTGGTTTTGGCTCATGCGATTTAGGTTTATAAAAAAGGCCCGCTCTTATGCGGGACGCAGCGGCAATGCGGCAAGCGCCTTCCGCAAGCACAGACAATATCTCGACTCACGCGCTTCTCGCCGCGAGGGTCGCACTTTCGTTCAGGACTTCATCGCCATTTGTCGGCGGGGCAAAAGTCGCAGCCACCGCGAGGCGCTCGGAATCACTCGATAGCCCATACCACCATGACCCTCATTGAACTCGCCGACTGCATCGGCGCACCCATCCCTCCCGGCTCCGCCGCGCTCACCGCACCCATCGTCCGCGCCGCCTCACTGGAAGACGCCGAGCCGGGCGATGTCGCCTTTTTTGAAAACCCGAAATACCTCCGCGCACTCCGCACCACGCGGGCCGAAGTCGTGGTTGTGCCGATGGATTTTGCAGAAGCCGTCGCGCCCATCCTCCTCCGCGTGGCCAAGCCTTCTGCGGCCTTCACGAAAATCCTCCAGCACCTCGCGCCGCGCGACAGCGGCTACGCGGCGGGCATCCACCCCACCGCCGTCGTGGGCGCCAGCGCCGTGATCCACGCCACCGCCTCCGTCCAGCCCTACGCCGTCATTGAGAGCGGCGCGCGCATCGGCGCGGGCAGCTTCATCGGCGCGCACACTTTTGTGGGGCGCGATTCTGTGGTGGGGGAAAACAGCACGCTGCATCCGCACGTCACCCTGCGAGAGCGCACCATCGTCGGCTCGCTCGTCATCCTCCACAGCGGAGTCGTGCTTGGCAGCGACGGCTTCGGTTTTACCTTTGCCGCAGGCCAGCACGTGAAAGTCCCGCACCTCGGTCATGTGCAAATTGACGACGATGTAGAGATCGGGGCCAATACCACCATTGACCGCGCGCGCTTTGGCAGGACATGGATCCAGCGCGGCACGAAAATAGACAACCTCGTGCAAATCGCCCACAACGTCGTCATCGGCGAGCACTGCGTCATCGTCTCACAAGTCGGCATCGCGGGTAGCGCGCGGCTCGGCAAATACGTGACCATGGCGGGCCAATCCGGCGTCTCCGGCCACGTAGAGATCGGCGACCAAGCCATGATCGGCGGCAAGACCGGCGTGATCAAAGATGTCGCCGCAAAACAGAAGATGCTCGGCATGTTTGCCGTCCCCTACCAAGAAGCCCGCGAGATCATCGCCCACACCAATCGCCTCCCCAAGACCGTCGCCAAAATCAAAGCCCTCGAAGCAGAAGTGCAGGAGTTAAAAGCGATGTTCCAAGCCATGCAGCAGCGGCTCCCCCTCACGTAGCGCCCGCCCCATTATTCTTCGCCACCGCCGCACCACCCATCGCAGCGGGAAAACAACCCATCGCAGCGGGAAAACAACTCGTCGTCGTGAGTTCACCACTCTCCGCGATTGCTGAACAACCTTTCGCGAACGCTGCACTGCTTTTCGCAGCAGCAAAACAAAGCCTCGCGGGAGGGGAACAACTCTTCGCAGCAGCAAAACAAAGTTTCGCAGTAGGAAAACAGACCATCGCAGAGCTAGAACCACTCTTCGCAGCCGCAAAACAGCTCCTATTTTCCTGAAACACAGCATCGCAGCTACGCAACAGAGCTTGCCAGAGAGTCCACAGCTCTCCGCAGCCGCACAAATGCCCTTCGCTATAGGAGATGGTATTATACCCACACAAAAAAACCGCCGAAGGCGTGAACCTCCGGCGGTTGGAATGACTGCCCCCCGCGCGTTTAGCCGGGGATGTTTAGCTCTACAAGTCCGTAGCCGGTTTTGCGGCGTTGGAGGATGCAGAGGTGTCCGGTGCTCACGTTATTAAAGACTAGAAATGAGCGGCTCTGCGCCATTTCGAGCTGGAGGATCGCTTCGTCCACAAAAAGTGGGCGCACGATGAGTTGCTCGGTCTCGATGTGTGTGGGCTCGGCCTCCTCGTGGGTCTCAAAGGTGTCATCAATATGCAGGACGTGCTCATTGTAGTTCTTCGCCTCGTGGCGGCGGGGGCGATGCGCGCGGAGCATCTTGGTTTTATACTTCCGCATTTGACGCGCGATTTTGGACACGACGCCATCAATCGCGGCATACATATCGTCGCACTCCACATCGGCTTCTATCGTGATGTGGTTGGCGCAATGGAGAATGATTTCCGCGAGATGTCGGTGCTTCGTCACGTCGAGGATCACGTGCGCTTCGATGATGCGCGGGTAGTCGAGATGGATGTTCTCGAGTTTGCTATGGGCGTAGTCGCGGATCGGCTCTGTGATGCTGATGTGGCGACCGGTGACGCGGATGGGCACGTTGACGTTAGCAGTTTGCATGGTTTGTTTTGTGTTGTTGTGTTTGTGGGGAGAAAGCGACGCGCTCTTTGACAAAGAGAACGCAAGAGTTGTTCAGGCAAATCTGAGGCTGATTTTGTCCACGGAAGGCACGCAAGGATACAGAAAGCACGTCTCCTTTAGCCCACGAAAAATACGAAATAACCACACTGCTTCGGGAAATGCACCCGAACATACCGCCAACCTTTTGTATCTTTTGTGAGTTCCGCCCTGTTTGAATTAGACTCTCGTTTGCAAATTTCATTTCCGTGCCTTCCGTGCTCACTCTAGCTGACGCTCTGTGTGGGCGTTTAGTATTCGGCAGCGGTAAGAGCGGTGCGTGCATTACATCGAGAAATTTTCCCCTAAGTAGAGGCGGCGGGCCTCGGGGTTATTGATGAGGTAGTCCTTTGTGCCCTGCATGAGCACGCGGCCCTCGAAAATGAGGTAGGCGCGATCCACGATGCTGAGCGTCTCGCGCACATTGTGATCGGTGATGAGGATGCCGAGGCCGAGCTTGCGCAGCCCGCTCACGATGCCTTGCACGTCCTGCACGGCGATAGGATCTACGCCGCTAAAGGGCTCATCCAGCATGAGCAGGCTGGGCTTTGTCACCAGCGAACGCGCGATGGTGAGGCGGCGCTTTTCACCACCGGAAAGGGTCAGCGCGAGCTGCTTGCGCACGTGGGCGATGCCGAATTGCTCCAGCAACTCATCGCACCGCTCGTGGCGCGCTTTTTTATCCAGCGGCGTCGTCTCCAGGATGGCCATGATGTTTTGCTCCACCGTGAGCTTGCGGAAAATGCTCTCCTCCTGCGGGAGATAGCCCATCCCCATCCGCGCGCGCTTAAACATCGCGAGGTCGGTCACGTCTTCGCCGTTGAAACGGACGCGACCGGAGTTGGGACGAACGAGACCTACCATCATATAAAAGCTGGTCGTCTTTCCAGCGCCATTCGGGCCAAGCAGTCCCACGATTTCGCCCTTGCGACAATTAATGTCCACGCCGTTCACCACCGCGCGTCCGCCGTAGATTTTCACGAGCTGCTCCGTCTGGAGCATCGGCTCGCCGAGTTCAGAAATGGGTGATGTTTCGGACATTCGTTACGGCAGCTTGGGTTTGTCTTCGCCGGCTTTCACATTCAGCAGCCGGATGCGGTAGGGGCCCGTTACTTCCATGCGCCCATCTTGATTCAGCACGATCACCGTGCCCTCTTCTTTTGAAATGACTTCTTTGCTCATATTCCCGTCCAGAATTTCTGTAACACTCGGCCACCCCGTCAAAGTGCAGGTCTGTTTCCCATTGTCAAAGACCGCTTTTGCCCCCTTGCCGATGTAGTGCTGCAACTTGCCCTCTTTGTCCGGCTTGTCCTGCACGATACTCACATTTCCCACAGCCTCCGCCGACTCGATCCCGCTCTCGCTGTCCTTCTCCTCTTTCTTCGGCGCAGCCACAGCAGGCTTTGCGTCAGCGGGCTTCGGCTGGCGCAGATGCACGGTGAGCTTGTCGCAATCTACGTTAAACTCCGGGTCCCGCACCTGCACCGATCCGGTGAAAACGGCGAGGTGATCTTTGTTATCAATCATCGCCTTGAGCCCCGTGATCTCCGTCGGCCCCTTGGACTTCTTCGCATCTTTGCCCACGGCAGGCGCAGTCAGTTTTTCCACAGGAGAAAAAAGTGGCGACTCCGTCTTGTCGCCCGCCACCGGAGCGACCAGAGAGCCTTCCAGTCCGAGCCGTCCTGCGGCCTCCGTTTTGGCAGGCTTCAGCCGCACGGGCGGCTCCGCACCGATGGGCTTTTGCGCCAGCGCGGGTGAGGTCGTAGCGGCCAGTAATGCAGTTAGTGCGAGGATGAGAGATTGCTTCATTTGATTTCGATTTTAGTAGGTGGCTTCGTGGGTTCACTCGTGGGCTGGAATTCGACGGTCGTCTTCTTCTCCTTCGACTCATCGCCGGACAAACTTTCTTTGTCGTAGATGATCATTTTCACCCCCCCGCCGAGCGCCCCGCTCTTCGTCTCTATATTGAAAGTCATGTTGTGCCCCGTGATTTCGTATTGGGCCGTCTTCACCGTCACATTCGTCTGCGAGGTGATCTCCTTGGTCGTCTTATTCAGCGTCGCGTCGGGCAAATCCATATCAAACTCCGTCGTCCCATCCTCTTTGAACGTCTCCACGCGCAGCTTCTCCATCTTGATGTTTGCCTCGTCCAACCAAGTGCCCACGCCGATCTCGAAGCGCATCTTCAGTTTCCCCGTGCTGTCGTAAAACGGCACCTTCACGCCTTTTTGAGGTTGTCCTTTTGGCACCGGCAAATCCATCGCGTCCGCATCCGCCCCGTCCTTCGCCGCCTTCTTTCCCTTCGTCGGTTTCGCCGCCGCCTCGGGCTTCTTGGGATCCTCTTTTTTAGCAGCGAGCTGCGAAAAAGCGAACACCGCACAGAGCGCCAAGAGCGAGGATTTAAAGGACGAGCGCATGGATTTTCATCAGAGTTTCCAGCAGCGCACCAATTTGTGCCAGCGGAATTTGATTGGGCCCATCGCTCATCGCCACGGCGGGGTTTTCGTGTGTCTCGATGAAAACCGCGTCGCAACCCGCCGCCACCGCTGCCCGCGCCAGCACGGGGGCGAGGATGCCGTCGCCGCTCGTCGTATCGCCACCGCCGCCGGGGCGCTGCACGCTGTGCGTCGCGTCAAAGCACACGAGATTCCCCAGCTCCCGCATCCAGTAAAGCGAACGCATATCGGCCACCAGATTGTTGTAGCCGAAAGTTGTCCCGCGCTCCGTGAACAGGAACCGCTCACAGCCAAACGCCCGCAGCTTATCCGCGATATTCTTCACCTCCCACGGCGAGAGAAATTGCCCCTTCTTCACGTTCACCACCCGCCCCGTCTTCGCCGCCGCCTCAATCAGATCCGTCTGCCGACACAGAAACGCCGGGATTTGCAGCATATCAATAAACTCCGCCGCCGCCGTCGCATCCTCCGCCGTATGCACATCCGTCGTCACCGGCACGCCCAGCTCCTTCCCGATCTCCTGTAAAATACGACACCCTACCTGCAAGCCCAGCCCCCGGTAGCTCTTCACCGAAGTGCGATTCGCCTTATCGTAGCTCGCCTTGAAAATAAGCTGCGCCCCCAACTTTCCACAAATCTCTTGCAACGCCCGCGCCATCTTCCACCCAAACTCCTCCGACTCTAGCACACAAGGCCCGAGGATAAAGACCGGTGCCCTGCCGCCCCACAACACTTCCCCCGTCTTGAATTGCGGACGCGCACTCATTCTGCCGCCTCCTTCATCGCTTCCACATAAAGCCCTTGCAGATTCGTCACCGCATTATTCAGCGCGTTCTGCTCGTCCATGTTCAGATTCCCCTGCGTCTTCCAGCGCAGCATCACCATGTGATCTATAAAAAGTTTCGCGAGCTGGAGATTCGGCGGCGGCGCGTTCGGCGGGCGGTTCGGATGCTTGCCCAGCGCGTGGAGCGCTTGCAGCCCCTGCATCTGGATAAACTGTAAAAACGTCTCAGCGAGTTCGCCGGATTGATTGCTACGTTGGACTTCTGCCATGCCCCCACGTTACGCGCACCGCACGCAGCGCGGGAAGAAAAGAGTGCGTCGCACTCTCGTTTTAAGAGTTCAGAGTTCAGAGTTTAGAGTTTAGAGTTCAGAGTTCAGCCGCCCGCAGGGCTTGCTCCACTCGCGGGAGTCTCAGCGCCTGCTGCGGGCCAAACTCTTAACTCTTAACTCCGAACTCTTAAAAACCACACCACTCACAGCCCATGAATAAAATCCTCGTCCTCTTCCATTCCCAAACTGGCAACGTCGCTGCAATGGCCGCACTCGTCGCCGACGGCGCGCGCCTAGTCCCAGACACCGAAGTCCGCCTCCTCAGCGTGGACGAAGCCACCGCCGACGACGTGCTCTGGTGCGACGGGCTCGCCGTCGGCAGCCCCACGAATATGGGCATCCTTTCTTGGAAAATGAAACGCTTCTGGGACGACACCATGCGCCCGCATTGGATGGCCATTGACGGCAAAATCGCCTGCGCCTTTAGCAGCGCCGGAGGCTGGGGCGGCGGCATGGAGCTCGCCTGCCAATCCCTCCTCACCGTCCTCATGAACTTCGGCTTCCTCGTCTTCGGCGTCACCGACTACGCCGGCAAAAAAATGACCCTCCACTACGGAGCCGTCGCCGCCAAAGAACCCCGCGAACCCAACACCCAAGAAAGCTGCCGCCTCCTAGGCCGCCGTCTCGCCGAATGGACCGCCTGCTACCTCCACGGGCGAAAAGACCAGCACCCCGCCAATAAAACCACCCCCCGCCAAAAGCCCGGCAAGGCAGACTCCGAGTAGCCCAAATTCCGTGCCTTACAGAGCTGCTGAATAAAGCGAGTGACGTGCGCAGGGTAGCGCACGCGTCCCGCATGTCGTTGCCGGCGTCCCGCCGGGAACATTGAGCGTGTGAAGACGCAGACTGCCGTGAAACCCAGCGTCTAAAGTGCGTCCGTCCGATCCTCGGCGGGACGCCGAAGACAACACGCGGGACGCGTGCGCTACCCCACACACGTCGCTCGTTTAAATGACGCAAAACCAACTCTGCGCGCTTTATCCCGTTGCCCCTACGGCACAAACTGCACACTCACTGGCGCACCCACACCACCCACTTCGCCCACAAAAGTCAGCTTCCCCGTTACCGCATCCACCTTGTGCGATGCCAGATTATTGCTGTCTTGCCCACCCACGACCAGCCATTTCCCGTCTGGCGACAGCGCAAAGCCGCGCGGCACCTTCACGTGCGCGGGAGCGTAGTCCACGATGCTCAATTTCCCATCCCCCGCGATGGCGAAAGTCGCGATGCTATCGTGCCCGCGATTCGAGACGTAGAGCGTTTTCCCATTCGGGTGGCAAAAGATCTCCGCCGTCGAACTCTTCGCCGCATCCGCGTAATCCGCAGGCAACGTCGGCAGCGTTTGCAGCGGCACCAGCGTCCCCTTCGCCGCATTGTGTGCGAAGACCGTCACCGAGTTCCCCATCTCATTGCACACATACGCAAATCCCCCCGCTGACGCGAACGCCAAGTGCCTCGGCCCGCTCCCCGGCGGCACCTTCGCACTCGGCGGATCATTCGGCACGAGCGTCCCCTTCGCCGCGTCGAAGCGATAGATGAAAATATCATCCGTCCCCAAATCACACGCATACGCAAAAGCCCCATTCGTATAAATCGAGTGCGCGTGCGGCTCGCTCTGCCGCCCCGCATTTGGCCCACTGCCCACGTGCTGGATAAAAGCGGACGCCGGAGCGAGCTTCCCATCTTCCTCGATCGGCACACTCGCGATGCTCCCGCCCGAGTAGCTCGTCGAAAGCAAATTCCGCCCACTCGCATCCACCCACACATGGCAGTTGCCCTTCCCCTTCGTGCTCTCCTCATCCATCCGCCGCAGCGTCCCGTCTTTCTCAATGGCAAAAGCCCCCACTGCCCCGCCGCCCATCTCGATGGCCGAGTAGAGGAATTTCCCATTCGGATGCAGCGCCAGAAAAGTCGGATTCACCGCCTCCGCCGCCAACCCCCGCACCACCAGCGCCCCCGTCTCCGAATCCAGCGTCCCGCGATAGATCCCCTTGCTCAGATCGTTCTTGGTATAGGTGCCGATGTAAAAAGAGAGTTCCGTAGCGTGGATGGCGGTAGTAGTGGCGAGCGTCATAAGTAGAGTAGAAAAGAAGGAGTGTTTCATTGGGCACACACTGCACCGCCCGCCCCGCGCCCCGCAAGCCTCCTCCCGCTAAAAGATGCGAACTTGAGCGGCACGAGTGACAAGCGGCGCTGCTTGTGTGAAACGATAGGATCGTGGCGACCAAAAACGGTGTGGCGTCCGATTAAAACGAGAAAATTTATGACCAACGCAAATCTGTCTGAATACGGCCTGAGCGCCCAAGAGGTGCATCACAATCTCCCCGCAAGCGTCCTCTACGAGCACGCGATCCGGTATGAAAAACGGGCCAGCATTTCCGATTGCGGTTCGCTCGTGACTTACTCCGGCGAAAAGACGGGCCGCTCGCCAAAAGACAAGCGCGTGGTGAAGGCCGAGCCGAGCGCAAGCGATGTGTGGTGGGGGAATGTGAACATCCCACTCGACGCGCACGGCTACGCGATTAACCGCGAGCGAGCGCTCGATTATCTCAATACCCGCGAGCGGCTGTATTGCTTCGATGGCTTTGCGGGCTGGGCTCCTCAGCATCGGCTCAAAGTGCGCGTCATTTGCTCCCGCCCCTACCACGCGCTCTTCATGCACACGATGCTCATCCGCCCCACCGAGCAAGAGCTGGCGAGCTTTGGCCAGCCGGACTTCGTGATTTTTAACGCGGGCGCTTTCCCCGCAAACCGTCTCACCGCCGGGATGACTTCCAAGACGAGTGTGGATGTGAATTTTGAAGCCGGAGAGCTCGTCATCCTCGGCACCGAGTATGCCGGCGAGATGAAGAAAGGCGTCTTCACCGTGATGAATTATCTCATGCCGAAACGCGGAGTGCTCTCCATGCACTGCTCGGCCACAGCGGATCCCGCCACGGGCAGTTCCTCGCTGCTTTTCGGCCTCAGCGGCACGGGGAAAACGACGCTCTCAGCGGACCCAAAGCGCCAACTCGTAGGCGACGACGAGCACTGCTGGTCGGACGATGGCATCTTTAATATCGAAGGCGGCTGCTACGCCAAAGCGATCAACCTCACGCCCGAGAACGAGCCCGATATTTTCCAGGCGTTGCGCTTTGGCGCGGTGTTGGAAAACGTGGTGCTCGCGGAGGATCACCATGTGGAATACCGCGACATCAGCATCACGGAAAACACGCGCGGCGCGTATCCCATCGAGTTCATCCGCAGTGCAAAAATCCCGTGCATCGCCGGGCACCCGACGGACATCATCTTCCTCACCTGCGATGCCTTCGGCGTGCTCCCGCCCGTCAGCGCCCTCACGCCCGCGCAGGCGATGTATCATTTTATGAGCGGCTACACGGCCAAGGTCGCAGGCACCGAGCAAGGCATCACCGAGCCGCAGGTGACTTTCTCGCCATGCTTCGGCGGGCCATTTCTCGTGTGGCACCCGAGCAAATATGCAGAGCTGCTGGCGGCGAAAATCCAACAACACAGCGCGCGCGTGTGGCTGGTCAATACAGGCTGGAGCGGCGGCGCGTATGGCACCGGCAAGCGCATCAAACTCGCCCACACACGAGCGATCATAGACGCCATCCACACGGGCAAACTCAGCACCTCGCCCAAGCAGCGCGACGCCGTATTTGGCTTTGAAGTCGTCACGGAATGTCCCGGCATCCCCGCCGAAATCCTGCTCCCCCGCGCGACGTGGAGCGACGGCTCGGCTTACGATGCAGCGGCGGCAAAACTCGCCGGGCTCTTCCGCGAAAACTTCAAAAAATACGAAGCCGGAGCGAACGCAGAAATCCGCGCCGCTGGGCCGGGGGAGTAATACCATCTCTTGCGCTTCTGCGGTTCACGATGCCGCCATCCACGCGCCGCCGAGGAGCGCGAGGGCTGTGCCGCCAGCGGCGATTTGCCATGCGCGAGGGGCGTCCGATTTTAAGCCGAAGAGTAGTAGCGCCGCGCCGAGGAGCATCCCGGCGAGGAGGCCGCTGAGGTGGGCGATTACGTCCACATTTCCGGCGTCGAGGGTGGTGGTGCCATCGCGGTTTGCGCCGCCGCCGCCGAAGAGGGCGAGGAAGGCGAATCCTGCGCCAATAGGGACGATGAGTTGCCAGCCCGTGCGCGCGCCGCGCTGGGTGAACCGCGCGGAAAGCTCCGCGCCCGCGAGCAGTCCGAGCCCGGCAAAGAGCGCGGTGGAGGAGCCGAGGCTGCGGTGCTGTTGGGAGAGGTGAGCGAGGACGTTGAGGGCGTTGCCGAGCGCGCCGCCGAGCACGATGCCGAGCACGCCGAAGCCCGTGCCGAAGCGGGCGAGGACGAAGGCGAAGACGAAGACGGCGAGCGAGAGATTCGAGACGAGGTGCTCCGCGCCGCCGTGGAGTGTGAGGGCGGTGAAGACGCGCCACCATTCGCCCGCGCCGATGCGTGCATCGTCCGCGATGCCGCGCTCCACGAGCCGCGCGGGCAGCAGTGTCTGCACGCGGTAGCACAGCACCATCGCACCGAGGAGCGCGGCGACGGCGATTTTCGGGATGCGCAGCGGCTCCAGCTTCGGCGCGGTCGTGCGGGCGCTCTCCTCGGCTTCGTATTCCACGAGCGCTGCGAGCACACGTTCGCGCGCACTTTCCTCGACCATGAGCACATACCCGCGCCCATGCCGAGCGACCCAATGCGGCAGCTCCATCGCCGCCACCACGAGGCCGCGCTCGCGCGCCGCACTCAGCCGCGCATAACGCCCCGCCTCGGCGAGCGGGACGCCCGGCGCTTCTTCATGGAAAATGGGTGCGCTCAAAGTGTTTCTCGCGCTCCCATTCGTTGGCTTTGCGAAGAAGCGCAATCAAACCCCGCCACGATCTCCGCCGGCGTGCAGCCTTGCTCGCGGAGGGCGCGGAGGCTGAGGGCCGCAGAGCGCTTCGCAAGGCGATGGCCCTGGGCGTCGAGCACGAGCGCGCAGTGGTAAAAGGCGGGCGCGGGCGTGGAGAGCGCGCGGTAGAGGAGGAGCTGGCGCGCAGTGCTGGTGAGCAGGTCGGCCCCTCGCACGACTTCGGTGATGCCGTGGTCCGCATCGTCCACCACACAGGCGAGCTGGTAGCTGGGAAAGTCGTCTTTTCTCCACACCAGCAAATCGCCGAAATCCACCCCCGCGACCGCGCGCTGCGGGCCGAAATGACCATCGCAAAACTCCACAGCTTCGCCCTGCGAAATGCGCAAACGCCAATTCACCCCCGCCCTCATCGCGCCCGAGACGGCAGCGCGCGCCGGACGGCACGTGCCGGGGTAAATGGGCTCCTCCTCCCCCGCGTGCGGGGCAGACAGCGCGTGCAGGATTTCCTTGCGCGAGCAGGCACAGGGGTAGATCAGCCCGCTCGCCCGCAGGCGCTCAAAAGCGGCGACGTAACGCGGCATCCCCTCGCTCTGCCGATACGGCCCCTCCTGCCAGCGCAAGCCCAGCCAGAGCAGGTCTTCGCGAGCGGCGGCGGCAAATTCGGGCGTGCAACGCGGCCCATCCAGATCGTCGTCGCGCAGGATCAGCGTCCCATTTTCCGCCCTCTGCTGCGCGATATAAAAAGTCCGCGCATGGCCGAGATGGAGCAGCCCCGTAGGCGAGGGCGCGAGCCGCCCGCGATAGTTGGTGAAGTCGCCGGACACGGCGCGAAATTACGGCAGTTCCTTCAGCAGAATATGGCGGTATTCCATCTGCCCGCGATCCGCCTCCAGCCCGATGGGGCCAGTCTCCGGGAGTTTTAGCGCCTCCTCCAGCACCTCGCCGTTGCACGTGCAATGGGCCACATTGTCCTTCACCGTCACCACGATCTCATTCCAGTCCTGCGCCTTGTATTGCTTCAGCGCTTTGTAAGGCCCCGCCACGAGATAATCGCGGCACTGGAGCTGTGGCTTGCGGAGGAAAATGCCGCTGTCCGCATTCACCGAGGCGCGAAACTCCAGCTTGAGAATAAAGTTTTTCGGGAACACCTGCGTCGTCCACATTTGCCGCAAATGCGGCCCCTTCGCCGAGTCCTCAGGATTCACCACGATGCTCTCGCCGCGCGCCGAGTAGCGCCCATCACTCGCGTCCGTTTTACCATCAAATTTGTCATCTCCACTGTAGCCCCACCCCGTGAGATCCTTCCCATTGTAGAGGCTTATGAAACCTGCCACCGGCGCAGTTTCCTCCGCAAAACTGGAGCAAACAAAAAGCATAGAAATCGTGGTGAAAAAGCGACGGCGTGTATTCATAGAAACGAGAGGGTGGGGGAATCCCCCCAAATGGAAAAGACAGAAAACGCGCAAAGCGACAAACAGCTCCCTGTAAATGGGACTCCCGGAAACTCTGGAGACGCAATCTGGAGTGCGGGGGCATGACCCCGCTCTGGAGGTGCCCTCGGGTGGGCACACTGTCGGATTTGCGAGCGACTGGCCCACCCGCTCGTTCCTCGCCCGCCAGAGCGGGGTCATGTCCTTCGTTTCGGGTTCCGGGTTGGTGCAGTTGGTTCGCGACGCA
>JAYVQK010000005.1:0-12588 GCA_043757005.1 Verrucomicrobiaceae bacterium | reverse complement strand
GTGCGCTACCCCGCGCTCTCCTTACCACGCGGGAAACCACTTTTGGCGATTTCAATCAGCGTCTCGCTAAAGAACGGCCTGCCTCTACCCTCTCGGCTCGGTCTCTAGCTCTAGCAGCTTTTCCTTCCACTCCAGCCCCAGCGCAAAGCCGCCGAGCCCCGCTTCCGCCACGACTCGGTGGCACGGCACGATGAGTAGGCGCGCGTTTCTGGCGCAGGCTTGGCCCACGGCGCGGCTGGCGCGCGGGTTGCCTAGTGCGGCGGCGACTTCGCCATAGGTCATGGCTTGGCCCCACGCGATGTTCCTCATATGCTGCCACGCGGCGCGGAGGAATGGCGGGCCAATCTCCGCGTGCTCATATTTTTCGAGCGCAGCGAGCACCCCCGCGAGCGAGGCTCCATCGAGGCCGAGCGGCGGCTTGGCTGGCAGGCGCACGGCGGTGAGCTTGCCCTCGGCATCCAGCTCGGCGGTGACTTCCAGCACGCCAGAGGCGATGACGACGGGCTTCATCCGTTTAAAAAAACGCGGCAAGCGTAGATCACCACCGCGCTAAAAGTGAGCATGAGCACAAACGTAAGGATCGGCGCTTTGCTACGCTCCTTGCGCAAAGTCACACGCCGCGATGGCGTGCTGCCCTTGCGGAAATCGAACCGAATATCCGCCGGCCCCTCCACCCGCTGCGGGCGCTGGTAGCGGGTGACGAGTTCCTGCTGCTCGCGCTTCTGCACCTGCGCCTTCATCTCCGGCGCTTTGTTCAGAAATTGCCGCGTGTTTTGCAGATCGGCCTGCAACTTGGCAGCCTTCGCTTCGAGCTCCCGCTGCTTATTCGCGAGCGGGGTAGGTTGTGTGTTTGGGCGACGCGACATGGCTGGTTATTTGCCGGGCATCCGGCTGACGATGACGACGAGTGCGATGAGTCCGAAGACGAGGACTGGCAGTGAAAAAGCGAGGCCGATTTTTAGCCAAGTGACGAAGTCCTTTGAGTCCCCACCATACTCCGCCGAATAGCCTCCATCCTGCCCGTGGCCGTGCTCGCGCTCCGAGCTGAGGCTGATTTTTGGGAAAGAACGGGTGAACTCCGCACGCGCATCATCGAGGCTGGCGAGCGCGCGCGTCAGCTCTTTATTGATGTCCATCCCGTCCCACGATTTCGGGCTGATGCCCTCTAGGTTTTCCAGGTGCTGGGAATACGATCCGTAGATGGAATGAAGCAGCTCCACGCGCTTGCTCGCGTCGTGGGATTCCCGCTCCAGCACCACCAGCGAGCGCGTGAGTTTATCCACCATGTCGGACTTGCCGACGGTGAAGATTTCTTGCCGACGACTCAGCTCCTCGAACTCGCGCTTTTGGCGCTCGATGACTTCGAGTTGGCGTTTGAGATTTTGCTCTTGAGCCTCGGCTTGTTGGACTTTTTCGTCGAGGTGTTCAGTGGACAATGGATCTCCTTCAGGCAGGTCTAAAAATTGATCTCGTGGGCGTTCGGACATGGTCGGCGTTGCTACGCTTCCGCAAGTATCGGGAACGCGATTACATTTCCAGACTTTTCACACGTTTTATCCCAAGAATCATCGGAACCGTGATTGTCACAGCACTGAGAGCCACCGCGAGAAGTGGCGTAACCCAATCCGGCAGGAAGAAATCGCGCTTTGTCACGTGCATGAATTCGGGCAGCGCGAGCAGCGATACCATCAGCGTATTATAGGTAAAACTCATCACCAGACACAGCGTGCCGCCAAAGCTGGAGACGATCTTCGAGGGATTCTCCTCTTTAAAATTGGGAAACAGCGCGCCAAGCCCCACCGCCAGCGAACTCAGCGCCGCGCTCATCAGCGCGATGGTGGTGGCAAAGAAAATCACGCGAGCCCACGGCAGATGCAGTATGAGCGCCGAGGCCGAGACGAGCGACATCGTGATGACGGACGACACGAGGAAGCTCATCCAGAACTTCTGCAAAACCACGCGCCGCAATCCGACCGGCGACAGCCCGAGAATCCACACCCGCCGGCCCTCTAGGCTAAACATGGGATAGACAAAGCGCGTCGTCAGCGTGCTGAGAGTGAGCGCGCTCGCAGCGAGATTGAGGTAGCTGATGATCGTCTCCCAATACTCCTCCTTAAACTCCACCGCGATGTTCCGCAGATTCACCACGTAGATGCAGAGCAGACCAAAGAAGATCATGAACTGCGTCCACTGCGCCGGGTCGCGCCAGAAGATGCGGATGTCTTTAAAAACAAGCGCGATCATCTGCGGTGAAAGCGGTCGTGCTTTCGCCTGCAACCAGCTCAGAGCCGTCACCCGCTCCGTGCGCTGGCGCTTTGCCTCGGTCTTGCGCTGGGCGATCTCTGCACGTGCGCTGAGGCTCGCGGACCAGCTCCCGTAGTAGATGCGCCCCGCCCCATCGAACGCCAGCACGAGGCCGAAGAGCGCATAGCTCACGAGCATCAAAAAGAAGAACGCCCCTCGCGGCCAAAGCCCCTCCTGCCAAGCCCGAACGGCCTCCGCGAGCCACGCGCTCGGCAGCGCAAAAAAAGTCGCCGCCCGCGTGCCCTGCATCAGCTTCGGGAAAAGCAGCGCCTCCTGCGTGATCGTCACGTCGTGCGCAGTCACCGGCTTTGCTGCGAGGATGATCCCTACAAAGAAAACGAGCGCCGCGCAGATCAGTGCCTTTTTCACCCACGACCGCGCGAGCACCCGCACCAGCAATAGGATGAGCCACGAGCCCAGCACCGCCGGGATGATGACGAAAGGCACGTAGCCCGCCGCCACGAGCACGTAGAAACTCCACCCGACGTGATGCACCACGCCATACGCCGCAAGCATCGGGGCGCTGAGGAAAATGAGCGCCCACGAGGACACCGCGATGGCCTCGATGAACTTCCAGCGATACACATCGCGATGCCGCACGGGCAGCGAGAGCATCCACTGCGCTTCCTCGTTTTTAAAGAGCGTAGAGTAGCCGATGATGAGGTTTGAGACCACGAGCATCCCGAAGAAAAAACCGAAGATGAGGAACAACACGCGCTCCGCCAGCAGCGCACCGATGAGCGGGTATCTGTAAACAAAAGCAAGCCCCTCGCGCACTAGCAAGAACCCGCAAACGAGGTAGCCGAGCACAAACCCGCCGAGCACCCACGCAAGCAGCGGAGAGTCGCGCCGGGACTTCACCGCACGCGCAAGAAAGCTCCGCCAGTGCAGCCAGAAAAACAGGCGCAGCAACCGCAAAGGTGGAGTATGAAAAGAGGCGTCAACCGACATCGCCTTGCCCATTCGCACAGCGCGGGCGGCGTGTCAGTAGCGGAGTTTGTGCGGGCGTGTTCCCCCAGCGGTCCAGGAAAGGCGTGCGGCGGTAATTGACCCGCGCGACGCTCGCTTGCATGGTTGTGGCCATGCTCGAAATCAAAGATCTCACAGTCTCCTACGGCAGCATCGCTGCGCTGCACGGCATCTCGCTGCGCGTGGAAAAGGGGAGCATCGTCACGCTCGTCGGCGGCAATGGCGCGGGGAAGACGACGACGTTGCGCACGATCAGCGGGCTCGTGGCAGCAAAGAGCGGGAGCATCTTCTACGAAGGCCGCGACATCGCGAACCAAGCGCCACACAAAATCGTAGCCGACGGCATCGCACAATCGCCAGAGGGGCGCATGGTTTTCGCCAATCTCACCGTGCGCGAGAACCTGCAAATGGGCGCGTATTTGCGCAACGACAAAGCCGGAATCGCCAAGGACCTCGACTACGTTTTCGGCATTTTCCCCCGCATGAAAGAGCGCGCCAAACAGACCGCTGGCACCCTCAGCGGCGGCGAGCAGCAGATGCTCGCCATTGGCCGCGCGCTAATGAGCAAGCCTCGCCTACTCTTGCTCGACGAGCCTTCGCTCGGCATCGCGCCGCTGCTCACGAAGACGATTTTTGAGAAAATCGTAGAGATCAACCGCACGCTCGGCCTCACCATCCTCCTCGTGGAACAAAACGCGAACCTCGCCCTCGAAGTCTCCCACTACGGCTACGTGCTAGAAACAGGCCGCATCATCCTCGCCGACACCGCCGCCGCCCTACGCACCAATGAAAAAGTGCGCGTGGCATATCTCGGCGGGTAAGCGGTCGCTTCCACAGCCATGCTGGAAATCATCCTCAGTATCCTGGGCGGCTTCTTCGAGGTCTTCGGCGAATTTTTGCTCCAACTGATACTGGAGCTTTTACTAGAAGTCGGGGGCCACTCCTTCTCGAAGCCTGACAGCCAGCCGACTCGCGGCCCGCTGAACCCATGGGTCGCAGCCCTAGTATATGTGGGCTTCGGAGTCATCGCCGGCGCGCTGAGTCTGCTCCTCTTCCCCGCCCACTTCCTCAAAGGGGAGTCGTCCCGCATCATCAATCTCATCGCCACGCCTTTCGCCGCAGGCCTCGCCATGTCCGCGCTCGGCGCATGGCGCTCGCGGCGCGGGCAAATCGTCCTCCGCATTGATCGTTTCACCTACGGCACCCTCTTCGCGCTGGCCCTCGCTGTCGTCCGCTTTTTATACGCGAAATAACGGCCATTCGCTGCGCGGGAAAAGATTCATTTTCTCTGTGGACGGATCGTAGAGTGTGGTCTATCACTCCCTCACATTCTTATGAAAAATACCACTCTCCTTTCAGCCGCCACGCTACTTCTTGCAGGTGCCACTTTCGTCCAAGCAGGCGACGGCATCGTGCCGCTTGAGCGTGGTGGATTCAGCGTCCAGCGCGGCGGCGGCAACTACTACCGCCCCATCCCGAAAGTCGGCGCAGACGTGAACCGCACCAACCGCTACAACACCGTGATCTATAAGCCCACGCAGCATTTCTACACCAAGGACAACGTAGTCTCCTACCGCTACACCGAGGATCGCTCGCGCGGCGAAAACTCCCTCGGAGAGACCTACCTCGGCCCTCGCGGTGCCGTCTTCGAGCCCAATCTGGATCAGATGGTGCCAGCCGCAGGCAT
This sequence comes from Verrucomicrobiaceae bacterium, assembly GCA_043757005.1. Taxonomy (GTDB): domain Bacteria; phylum Verrucomicrobiota; class Verrucomicrobiia; order Chthoniobacterales; family Chthoniobacteraceae; genus SXWH01. Next base: position 7,628 of record JAYVQK010000005.1, on the reverse strand, counting down.
CCGCAATTACGCCTCCGTAGATCGCCGCCCACAGCCCGGCGTGAACATGGTGAATCGTGAGCCCGTGAGCACCAAACGCCGTAAAGCCGCACAGCCCGAAGCCATCGGCGACCGCACCTCGGCACAGACGAGAATCGCCTCCGCAACCCGGTAAATCTTATTTCGCGCGGGCTGGTTTTCGCTCCGGTGAGGAAAAACTTCTCACCTTGGTGATTTATCCCTTGTCAGAAGTTTTTCGCTATGACACGTTCCGCGCCCTTTTTCAAAACCAAACAGATATGTCTTACGCAATTTTCAAAACCGGCGGCAAACAATACCGCGTCGGCACGGGTGAAGTCCTCTCCATCGAGAAACTCGAAGGTGAAACCGGCACACGAGTCACCTTTAACGAAGTGCTCCTCGTGGGCGCAGGCGACAGCGTGCTCGTCGCAGGAGACGTCAAAGGTGCTTCCGTCGTCGGCGAGATCATCGAGCAATACAAAGGCCCCAAGCTCATCGCTTACAAATACCGCCGCCGCAAAGGCTATCACCGCACCGTCGGCCATCGTCAACGCCTCACCAAAGTGAAGGTCGTCGAGATCAACGCTTAAAACTCAACCACTCACTCACACAGATTTATGGCTCATAAGAAAGGTCAAGGCAGCGTAAAAAACGGACGCGATAGCGCAAGCAAGCGTCTCGGCGTCAAGAAATTCGGCAGTCAGACCGTCATCGCCGGCAACATCATCATCCGCCAACGCGGCACGAAATTCCAACCCGGCAAGGGCGTCGGCCTCGGTCGCGATTACACCATCTTTGCATTGGTGGATGGCAAAGTGGCCTTTGATCGCGGCGGTCGCCGCGTGAACGTCGTCACGCCAGTCGCCGCAAGCAACTAAGCCGCACACACAGTTTTTTCAGCAAACGCCTCATCCGTTCAACGGATGAGGCGTTTTGTTTTCTCCGACATTCAGCCGTTGCGTGCTGCGCCAGCTATTTTCCCAGCTTGGGGCGGAGGATGACTTGCGTTTTTACTTCTGTCTTACCGCTTGGAGCTTCTTTGAGCGCGCCGCTCTTCATCATTTGTCCGGCGAATTTCAGCCCCATCTCCTTCTCGGCGTTCTCATCTTTGAAAGCCGATTGCAGCGCGCTGACTTGGTCCGGGTTTAGCAGCCCCGTCGCGCGAGCGATGACTTGGCGCTGGACTGCTTCGTCCTTCTTCCGCGCAGCGGCGATAGATTCTTCGGTGCAGCCAGCCATGAACTCGGCGGCTTCCTCCAACTTACGCTGCGAGGGCGTCTTCTCCCCATCCGCTGCGGCTACCGTGCGGAGGATGTTGCCCAGCTCTTCCTGCTGCTTCGCGTCCAGAGGGAAACCTGCCATGGTGAGCTGATCGCTATAGCGCGCGACGCTGGTGAGGTGCTCTTTTTCGGCGTCGAATTTCTCCAACTCCACCACCCGCTGCTCGCCGAGGAGTGCTTTCAGTCGCGCGGCGGATTCCTTCGCGCGATCTGCTTCCTTCTTTTCCATCTCCGCCATCTTCTTTTCGTCCAAAGTGCCGTCTTTCAGAAAAGCCATCGCATCCCCGGTGTCGGCGAAATCCCGATCAGAAATGAACTGCGCAAACTGCTCCGCGTCCTTCGGCGACAGCCCCCATTTTTTCACGAGCCCCGCGTATTCTTTCCGTGCTTCGGTGAGCGCCTGCCCGCGCATCATCTTCCGCATCTCCGGCGAATCCATACTCTGCAAAAGCCCGCCGAGCAAATTGGGGTCGGGCTCCACCGGCTGTGCAGCCTCCGCTGGCGGCGTCACTTTTGCCGCCGCCTTCGCCAGTGCCGCCGCTTTTTGCGCCGCGCCGTGTTCATTTCGCAGAGAAAAAAGAGCGCCCTCCGCAGTGGCCAAGCGCCTCTGCAAATCCAGCGCCCACCATGTGAGAGCGGCGGATATTAAAACGAGGACGACGATGAGCGCGCGCTGCATGGCTACTTTTCCAGCCGCTTTTGCAGGTCGCGCGCCTTGGCCTCGGCGTCGTGGGCGACATGGGCGTAGGCTCCGAAATCGTTAAACCAATACTTCTTCGACCAGCGATACATCCAGTGCTGCTCGGGGATTTCTTCCCCCGGCAGCCATTGGCTAAAGCGCGGCTCCATCGCCTCCAGCTCGGCCATCGCGGTGCCGCGCATCGTGGTGTCGTGCGCGCCGTGTTTTACGACGAGCTCTTTCACGAGGTCGGGCCGCTCCAGCACCACGCAGCCGCGCGTCTGCTGCGCGCTGAGTTCGCGGAAGTCTTTCAGGAAAGCACTGTCGCGCATCGTGGCGAAGACGCCACGCGGGTCGCGGATGTTTTCCGTGGCAAACTGGATGATCGGGCACGGCTCGATGTCGCCGCGCGGGTTCACATGATGCGAGACGCCCGTGCTCATCGGGCAGAGCGCTTTGCCTTGGTCATCGTAGTAGGCATCAATCATGGCGATGGGCATTTTCGCCCGCATCTCCACCACGAAGCGGCGCACACGCACGAGCTGGTCGGGCCGCAGGGCGAGCTGGGGATTCATCTTGGGCCCCACGGGGCGGTAGGTGTGATACCACACGTAATGCGCGCCGAGCGCGATCAGCTCGCGCAGCCATTCCTCGGTGCAAAGCTCGTCAATATTCGTCTGGCACACGCTCGTCGCCACGCCCGTGAGGACGCGCGCTTTGATGCACGCCTGCAAGCCGCGCATCGTCCGCGTGAAGACTTCCTTTTTCCCCCGCCGCGCATCGCTCGTGACCTCGCGCCCCTCGATGCTCACGAGAGGCGTCACATTCCCAAGCTCACGCAGGCGCACTGCGACTTTGTCGGTGATGAACTGGCCATTCGTGAAGACTTGGAAGTAGCAGTCCGGGTGCGCGGCAAACAAATCGAGCAGCTCCGGGTGCATAAAGGGCTCGCCGCCGAGAATGCCGAAGAACGAGTTCCCATGCGCCTTCGCGTCGGCGATGGTGCGATTGAGCGTCTCCAAATCAATCTGCGTGCGCTCTGCCTCCACATCCACCCAGCAGCCTTGGCAGCGCAGGTTGCATGAGTTTAAAATGGAGATGTAGAGGAACGGCGGGAAGACCTCCCCGCGCTTGAGCCGATTCTTAAAGAGCTGCACCGAGCGCAGCCCCTTCACGCCGAAATTCCAAAGGAATTTGCCGAGGCAACGCGGATCAGTAGTGCGCAAGATGCGCAGAGCGAGAGATGGAAACATGACCCCCGCAGTCTCCACCCCATCGCCCGCGTGGGAAGCGTGGAATTTGCACCCGCGTCGGCAAGCGCCCCCCGATCTGTGTGGGAGAGGATGCAAAAACGAGCATTGCATATTGCTACCGCAATCCATTTTTTGAAGCCCGAAGCGCGCGAAGAATCCGCCATAATTCTGCGCCAAACTACGGTGCCATCTGACTAAACGCGAGGGTGGGGGCATCAACATCCTTGACGCAGGGAAATGGAATCCCTAACTCTCTCTGCCAACAACTCCGGTAAAAAGCAGCCGAAGTGGGATTTTCCAATCCCACTTCTTTTTTTTCCCAGAGACTAACGATCATCTACTAATACAGCCATGAACGCAGAATTCATCGCCATGCTCGAGTATCTCGAGAAGGAAAAAAGCATCAGCCGGGATGTGCTCATTGAGGCTGTCCAGAGCGCCCTTTTGAGCGCCGCCAAGAAGTCCGTAGAAGCGGGCCGCAATCTGGAGTTGACGATGGATCCGAAGACGGGCGTGGTCGTCGCGCGGGCACAGCTCACGGTGGTGGAAAAGGTGAATGATAAGCATGACGAGATCTCACTTTCTAAAGCGAAGCTGGTGAAGCCGGACGCGGTCGTCGGCGAAGAAATCTGGGTGGATGTGACGCCAAAAGATCTCGGGCGTATCGGTGCTCAGACAGCTCGGCAGGCGATCATGCAGAAGCTGCGGCAGGCGGAGAAGAAGCAGATTTACGATCAATTCCGCGACCGCGCCGGGGACATCATCAGCGGGGTGGTGCGGCGTTTTGAACGGCAGGATGTGATCGTGGATCTCGGAAAATTTGAGGCGCTCATGCCTAGCCGCGAGCGGGTGCCTACGGAGGAATATGCCATTGGCGACCGTATCCGCGCCTATGTGGTGGCGGTGGAGAATGCGCCGACTCGGGGGGCGGAGATTATTCTTTCGCGGAGTCATCCGAACTTTGTGCGTCGTCTTTTTGAAACCGAAGTCGCGGAAATCGCGGACAAGACGGTGGAGATCAAGGCGATGGCGCGCGAGGCGGGCTTCCGCACGAAGGTGGCCGTGTATTCTGCCAATGAAAAGGTGGACGCGGTGGGCGCTTGCGTGGGGATGAAGGGTGCGCGGGTGAAGAATATCGTGCGCGAGCTGAATAACGAGAAGGTGGACATCCTGCGTTGGTCCACGGACTTGAAGGAGCTGACTGCCGAGGCGCTGAAGCCTGCGGTGCTGGTGAGTGTGACGCTGGATGAGAAGCGTAAAACCATCGAGGTGCGCGTGGCAAATGATCAGCTCTCGCTGGCAATCGGCAAGCGCGGGCAGAACGCGCGGCTGGCGGCACGGCTGATCGGCTGGGAAGTCAATATCGAGGAGGATACCTCTGCGAAGGATCATTTTAAAGCCAGTGTCTCGGATGCGAATAAGCAACTCGCGGACTTGCTGGACGTCGCCCCGGAAGTCGCTGAGAAGCTCGTGAGCGTGGGCATGAATGCCCCCGAACTGCTCGCGGACTTGTCGCCAGAAGACATCGTGGAGGCCACGGGGCTGGATGCGGAACTGGCTGCGAAAATCATCAAAAAGGCTAAAACTGCCAGCACGGCTTCACAATAGGTGAAGCCATGAATACACGATCTCATTTTCATGCCCACAAAGAGCAAAGCAAAAGACAACCACGCCAAGCCAGCAATCAAGCGGACGGGCATCAAACCCATCACGGGTAAAAAGGCCGGGCCTACTACGGAGGAGCTAAAGAAGGCTGCTGAAAAGAAGGCGATGGCGGCGGAAGCGGAAGCGGCTGCCAAGGTGCCGAAGAAGGTGAAGGCGGCGACGGTCTCGCTGATTGATGATGCGGGAAATCTAAAGATCGCACCGCGTGTGTCTGCTAAAGGAGCGGCGATCAAGCGGATCGTGCCGTTTTTAAAGAGCAAAGAGCCTGAGCCTGAGCCTGAGCCCATCGCTCCCGCGCCTGTGGTGGTGCTGCCTGCGGGGGCTACCGCTGAAGTCGCACCGAATGGCGACAAGCTGCTCCATGTGAAGCCGCCGATCATGGTGAAAGACCTTGCGACGGCGATGGGACTGAAGCCGTTTGTTTTGATCAAAGACCTCATGGATATGGGGACTTTCGCGAACCAAAATCAAAATGTGGACGCGGACATCGTGCAGAGGATTTGCGATAAGCACGGCTGGAAGTTTGAAAAAGAGCGCCGCGAGAAGGGGGCTGGTGTCCACAAAGAGGAAAAGAAAGCCGCTCCGGCACCAGTAAAAAAAGAGGTCGCAGCGGTCGCGACCAAACCGGGCGACCCGACGGATGTGCTCATCCATCGCGCACCGATCATTGTTTTCATGGGCCATGTAGATCACGGCAAGACGACGCTGATGGATACCATCCGCAAGACGCGCGTGGCGCACGGCGAGGCGGGCGGCATCACGCAGCACATCGGCGCGTATTCCGTCGTCCACAAGACGAAGGACGGCAAGAGCCACCCGATCACTTTCCTCGATACACCGGGCCACGCGGCCTTTACCTCCATGCGCGCTCGCGGGGCGAATGTGACGGACATCGCCGTGCTCGTGGTGGACGCCAGCGACGGCATCATGCCGCAGACGATCGAGGCGCTCGCTCATGCGAAGGCGGCGAAAGTGAAGATCATCGTAGCGATTACGAAGATTGATATGGCTTCCGCAAACGTGGATCGCGTGAAGGGCCAGCTTCAAGAGAAAGGGCTCACGCCGGAAGATTGGGGCGGCGAAACCATCGTCTGCCCAGTGTCCGCGCTCAAAGGCCAGGGCATTGATGAGCTGCTCGAAATGATCCTGCTCGAAACGGAAATGCTGGAGCTAAAAGCCAGCCATAAAGTCGCCGCTCGGGCGACGGTGATCGAGGCACAAGTCGAGCAAGGACGCGGGCCTACCGCGACCGTGATCGTGCGGATGGGCACTTTAAAAATCGGCTCCCCATTCATCTGCGGCGACTACAGCGGCAAGGTAAAAGGTCTCGTGGATGACCGGGGTAAGAACATGAAAGAAGCTGGCCCTGCGATGCCCGCGAGGGTGATCGGGTTCTCGGGAATGCCAAACGCTGGCGACGAACTTATCGTGATGGAAGACGAGCGCAGCGCCCAACGCCTGAGCGTGGAGCGCCTGGAGGCCAAGCGCCTCGGCAAGCTCACACAGCCCAAGCGTGCGACGCTGGAGAGCCTATTCGACACCATCGCCGAGGGCAAAAAGCCGACGCTCACGCTCATCATCAAAGGCGATGTGCAGGGCTCGATGGAGGCGATCATCAATTCGCTCGGCCAGATCAAGACGAACAAAGTCGAACTCAACATCGTCCACAGCGCCGTAGGAGCAATCAGCGAAAGCGATGTGCTGCTCGGAGCTGCGAGCGACGCGATTGTCGTCGGCTTTAATACGAAGACCGAAAACAACGCCGCCGTCGCCGCCAAGCGCGAAGGCGTGCAGATCAAACTTTTCTCGATCATCTACGAGCTGATTGACCAGATGAAAGAAGCGATGGCGGGCCTGCTGGAGCCGCTCTCGCGCGAACAAATCATCGGACATGCGCAGGTCAAACAAGTGTTCGATCTCACCAAGGGCGTCGTCGCGGGTTGCACCGTCACGGACGGACGCATCCAACGCACGGGCCGCGCCCGCCTGCTCCGCAATCGCCAGCCGATCTACGACGGCGGACTCGCCACGCTTCGCCGCTTCCAGGACGATGTGAAGGAAGTCCGCAGCGGGCTGGAGTGCGGCATCAAGCTCGGCGACTACAACGACTACGAAATTGGCGACATCATCGAGTGCTACCTGCTCGAGAAAGTCCCGCAAACGCTGTGAGGCACTCGGGTTGATAGATGATGGTTGATGGTTGATGGATGTCGCGAGACATTCGGCAGCGCTCAGCCAATCAATCATCAACCCTCAACCATCAACATACCAATGGCCGTCAATCGTCTCGACCGAGTCAACGAAGTCCTCAAGCGCGAGCTGAGTGATCTCGTGCTCCGCGAAATCACCTTTCAAGCAAAGCTCGTCACCATCATGGAGGTGGACATCACGCCCGACCTCAAGCACGCACACGTCTGGGTCGGCGTCATCGGCACGCCGGAAGAGCAATTTGCCGCCATCGCGCAGCTCCACGATCATCGCAAGAAACTCCAGCACGAGATCAGCCGCCGCGTTGTCATCAAGTTCACGCCGCAGTTCCATTTCAAGCTCGATACCACCGGCGTGCGCGGCGACCACATCCTCGACCTCATCAATCAACTCGGCCTGCCCGAAGAGCCACCAGAGCCCGCCGAGCCACAGCTTGGGATCGTCCGAGACGACGACGAGAAATGATAAAACGCCCGAGTAACGGAGACGCCCTCGCCTGCACGAGCGCGTCAGCGCGACGTGGGACAGGCGCCCCGCCTGTCG
>JAYVQK010000004.1:0-12618 GCA_043757005.1 Verrucomicrobiaceae bacterium | reverse complement strand
GAAGTTTTAGCGGGCGACGGAGAAGTGCTGTGTCGCCGTCTAGAAGTTTTAGCGGGCGATGGAGAAGTATTAGCGCGCCCGCTAAATGTTTTAGCGCGGCGGCTAAAAAGAGTGTGGCGGCAGCTAGAAGTATTAGCGGTGCGGCTGGAATGTTTAGCGGGTGCGCTAAATATGATGGGAGTGGGTGGGAGTGCTGTTGGGAGGCGGTCTAAAAGTGGGGGGAGGGGCAACAGAAGTATTGGAAGGCGGAAAGTAGTTTTCGGCTCTAGGAAACGCGGAATCAATCTCTCTGGGTGGTTTTTCGTCATTCGAGCGAGCGCTGGGTGCGGGGTAGCGCACGCGTTTGACTTCGTCGATCTTACGATTCGCGTGTCATTCTCGGCGTCCCGCCGAGGATCAGGAACGCACGACGGGCGACGATTTTCAGAATGGGCGGCGTCTTCCCACGTTCGATGTTCCCGGTGGGACGCCGGCAACGACACGCGGGACGCATGCGCTACCCCGCGCTGGCCGTTCGCTTTATTCAGCGTTTCCTTTAGTCGGCAAGATTCTCCGAGTGCTCCGTGGGGGTGAAATGTGATGCGGAGCGTCTCGCTTGTGATTGCGCGGGCACAGGCCGGAGGCGCTGTGTCACTTTCTTGGATTGTGAAGAATCGCGCCTCGACTTTTACTGCACCACCACCACAAACGACCTCGGTATCATTAAACGCCCCAACGCCCCAACGCCCCAACGCCCCGCGAGTGCGGTGCGGTGCGGTGTGTTGTGTTGTCGCTGATAGGTTCCATGAGGCAAGGGTTTCGTAATGGCGCGGTTGGTAGAAGGCAAGCGGTTCTTTCGTAGATTAGAACGGGGCACAGTTGTAGCGGCTCGCGAATGTCCAGAAGTTCTCGTAAATTTGGATGCTATTTCGCTCCTTTTAGTGTTTTTAGCTGACTCCTCATCGCCGCTTTTATGATCAAATTTCTATTGCTCCTCGCCTGCCTGCTCACTCGCGCGTGGGCGCATCCCGTCGCGCAGGGCTCTATCGTTTGCGATGTCTCGGCGGGGGGGGTGAGGGTGGAGGCGCGCATCACGAATGAAGAGATTTTCCTCGTCGCTGCCAATATGCGCGACACGCCGCCGGATAGCGTGGATGCGGCGCGCACGATGCACGGCGACTATTTGCTAGATAAATTGCACGTCTTTGCCGATGAGCGCGCACTTGCTGGCGCAGTCACGGAGATGGCTGCGGAGGCAGATCGCTCCGCCGTGGGCTTTACGCGCTACGTGCTGCACTTTGCACTGCCTGCCGGAGCACCGCTGCCTGCCTCCTTGCGGGTGGAGCAGACGCTTTTGAACGAGATCGCTTTTGCGCCGGGCAATGCTTGGGAGGCGACCTTCGTCGTGCGAGTCTCCCGCGAGGGGCGCACGGTGGCGGATGCGCTGCTGCTCACGCACCGCGCGCCGCTCGTGTGCGCGCTGCCCATGCAAGCGGAAGGCGAGGCTGCACCGCTGCCGCGCGGGCGGGTGCTGCGTGAATATCTCGGGCATGGGTTTCATCACATCTTGGAGGGCTGGGATCATTTGCTCTTCATGGCGGCGCTGGTGCTGGGCGCGGCGACGCTGTGGGATTTGCTGAAGGTCGTTACCGCTTTCACGCTCGCCCACACGATCACGCTCGTGTTGGCGACGCTGGATATTTTCCGCCTGCCCTCGCACATCGTGGAGCCGATGATCGCGGTGAGCATCGTCTTTGTGGCGGTGGAAAATGTGCTGCGTCCCGCTGCTGCTCGCACGCGCTGGAGGCTTGTGGCGGCATTTGGTTTTGGTCTATTTCACGGCTTGGGCTTTGCGGGCGGGCTGCTGGAGGCCATGTCGGGCCTGCCTACAGGCGCGCTCGTGGCGGCGCTCGCGGGCTTTAGCATCGGCGTGGAGCTGGGGCATCAAGTCGTGGCGCTGCCGCTCTTCGGCATCTTCCGCGCACTACAGGCTGGCACGCAGGAAAAGTTCGTCGCCCGCGCCCGCCGCGTGGCCTCGGGCTGCGTGAGCGCGGCTGGCTGCTGGTATCTCGTGGCGGCGCTAAGTAGGTAGAAGCGACGCCCTCGTCGCTTGTGCGTGAGAATCTCTTCCTCGCTGAGGCTTCGAGGACAACTCGCGAGGCGCGCGCGCTACTCGGCGCTCTGCACTGCCGGCGCTGGCTGGGGCTTGAAGCGCATGGTGGGGTGCTTTTTCCCACCGCCGCCGCCGAAGACGTCCTGGATGTCGAAGAACGTGACAAAGGCCATGAAGCCCATGACGACGAGGACGCAGGCGGTGCTCACGTATTCGAGGACTTTTACATTCATCGGCTTGCGGCGGATGGCCTCGACGATGGCGAGGAGGATGTGCCCGCCGTCGAGGATCGGGATGGGGAGCATATTGAGCATGGCGAGGTTCACATTCAGCAGGACGCTGAACCACAACACGAGCCGCCAGCCCTGCGGGCTCTCGAAGAGGAGGTAGTAAATGCGCATCATCATCACGGGCCCGCCCATGTGCTGCACGCTGATGCTGCTTTTGCGGGAGGTGACTGCGCCGACGGTGTTCACGATGGAGGTGACGGCGAGGCCGACTTGCTCGCCGACGCCGGGATAGACGGGATCCATCTTGCCGTATTGGTCGAAAGTGATGCCGTTGCCGGTGTCAAAACCGATGCCGATGCTGGGCTTGTCGCTGCCTTCGAGGGGCACCTCGGGCGTCACGCTGAGTGCTACTTTCTCCGCTCCGCGCTCAATGGAAAGTGCGACGGGTTTGGCGTCGTGTGCGTTGATGATGGTGATGAATTGCTCGCGCGAACTCACGGCCTCACCGTCCGCGCTGAGGATGCGGTCGCCGCCCTTCACGCCTGCGCGTGCTGCCGGGCCGCCCGGAAAAACGCTATTCGCACCCACGAGGATGCCGCGTAATTCCAAGGTGACGTCGCGTTTGGCGGAGTCGTTTTCCAACGTGATGACGAGTGGCTGGCCGGGGTGCGCTTTGGCCCAGAGGTCGAGCGTGCTGTCGTCGTAGATCGGCTCTCCGCCTACGGCGACGAGGATGTCGCTAGGGCGAAAGCCCGCCTTCTGCGCGGCGCTGCCAGCGAGCACTTCTGCGACCATGGGGTGATGGGCTGCGCCGATGCCGAGCTGACGCAGTCCGCGCCGCTGATACCATTTAGTTGCGTCGGTTTTTGGCGTGGCTTCGAGGGTCAGCTTTTTACTCGCGCGCTCGATATCCAGCCGGATCGTGTCGCCCTCGCTGCGGGCGATGCGCCAAGTCACCGCGTCGTCGCCTTGGCCCACCCAGCGCGTCACGGGGATGCTATCAATCGCGGTGATTATATCGCCCGCTTGCAGGCCGGCTTTTTCCGCCGGATCGCCGGGGACGACAAAGCCGACGGTCGTGGTTTTCTCCATCTCGCCCACAGGCTTGCCGACTTGCCAGACGACGACTGCAAAGACGATGGCGATGAGGAAAGAGAAAAGCGGGCCTGCAAAGGCGACGATGATTTTATCGAGAGGCTTGATGTCTTTGAGCTGGTCGCGCGGGATGTCGCTATCGCCTTCGATGGCGTCCATCGGGGCCATTTGCGGGAGCTTCACGTAGCCACCTGCGGGGATGCTATTGATGGCATACCAGACGCCGCCGATTTTCTTGCGCCAGAGTGGCTTCCCGAACCACAGGGCAAACTCTTGCACGTAGAGGCCGCGCCATTTTGCTGCGAGGAAATGCCCGAGCTCGTGGACGAAGATGAGCAGATTGAAAATGAGGAGCACCTCGATGCAGATGCCGATGAATTTTAAGACGCTGAGAAACATGAAGGCAGGTATTTAAGCGGAGTCAGACAAAGAGTCACACGGATTTGTTCAGCGGAGTTCATCCAGCGAGCGAAAGACGCGCAGGCCGGGGATGAAGGAGAAATGGTGATCGTAAGTGAGCACCGCCGCCTGCGCTCGGAGCGCACAGGCGGCGATGATGATGTCTTGCGCGGGCATATTGAAGCCCTTGCGAGTGAGCTGCCAGCCGAGTTCCGTGGCGGATTCCCAGAGCTGGTTGTCCGTTTGCACGTTTTGCATCACGTCAAAGAACCCCTCCAGCGCGCGGCGCGGCTTCGGGAAGGAGATGCCCCGGATGACTTCGAGGCGCACCATCCCGCACGTGGCGAGGTCTTCGAGCGCAAGCTGCTCCAGCAGCTCGTTGCACGGGTCAAAGCCCGTCTTCATCAGCGTGATGAAGACGCAGCTATCTACGAGGACGAGGTTTTCCATAGCGGACTGGCTGACGTGGCGGCATGGCTGGAGCCTCTCCCGGCGTCTCGGCGACGAGGCTGAGCGGCTGCTCGGTAAAGCGCATGGCGAGCACGTCGTAATTTGGATCTACGGCGCTGCGTAGTTCTTCCGGCGTGAGGCCGAGCCCCGTTCTGCCGAGGGCTTTGAGTTTGCTTTTGCGCATGAGTTCGCGGAGCGCGAAATCCACGGCTTCAGTTTTGCTGGCGCAGCCAAATCTGCCGATGACTTCGTCGAGGAGCGTCTCGTCAATGTGCATGGTCATTTTCATGCCATACTGTGTATGGCATCCCTCTCTCCTCGTCAACTTTTCTTTTCCAATCAGCACGATTTTTTTACAGTAACTCCGCCGCACGAATCCTCGCCCACGCATCGGCGGCGAGGATTTCGCCGAGCGCCGCGTGGGGGACGATGGAGTGCTCGCGCATCACGCGTTCCACAGTCTGCCAGATGGCGGGGAAAGTGCAGCGGCGGGCGAGGAAGGCGGCGACAGCAATTTCGTTGGCGGCGTTCAGCACGGCGGGGAGTGTGCCGCCTGCCTCGCCAGCCCAGCGGGCGAGGTCGAGCGCGGGGAAATCCGCACGGCGAGGGGCCTCGAAATCGAGGCGGGCGAGCTGGGCGAAATCAATCGAGGGAAGGCGATTCGGCGTCCGCTCGGGGTAGGTCACAGCATATTGGATGGGGAAGCACATATCGGTGACACTGAGCTGGGCGAGCACCGAATTATCCACGAATTCCACCATCGAATGCACCACGCTCTGCGGATGCACGATCACGTCCACCCGCGCCATCTCCACGTCGAAAAGCCAGCGTGCCTCGATCATCTCCAACCCTTTGTTAAAGAGCGTCGCCGAGTCCACAGTGATCTTTGCGCCCATCGTCCAAGTCGGGTGCCTCAGCGCCTGCTCCACCGTCACGCTGGCCAGTTCGGCGGCGGGTTTTTGGCGAAAAGGGCCGCCGCTTGCGGTGAGGATGATCCGCCGGACTTCCGCGCTGCTGCGGCCTTCGAGACATTGGAAAATCGCGTTGTGCTCGCTATCCACCGGCAGCACGCGCACGCCGCGTTTGCGAGCCGCCGTCATCACGGCTTCGCCCGCCATCACGAGGATTTCTTTACTCGCCACGGCGATGTCTTTCCCCGCCTCGATCGCCGCGAGCGCCGGGCGCAAGCCAGCCGTGCCGACGATGGCGATGAGCACGAGATCCGCCTCGGGCATCGTCGCCAGCTCACACAGCCCGTCCTCATTTTCTAAAACACTCACCCCCGGCGAAGCGGCGCGCACCTCGGCGGCGGCGACGGGATCCGTCATCGCCACCGCGAGCGGGCGGAATTCCGCGATCTGCGCCAGCACTTTGTCCGAGCTGCGATTCGCCGCGAGGCCCACCACCTCCATGCGCTCCGGGATGTCGCGCGCGACCTTTAACGCGCTCTCGCCGATGCTCCCCGTGCAGCCGAGGATGACCACGCGGCGCTTCTTTAAATCAGTATTCGTAGCAGGTGCAGTCATCTTTTTCCCCACACTCTGAGGCGAGCACGCGGAGAAAAGCTACGCTTAAAGAAGAGGGATGGGGTGATGCCGCCCTTCCGTTTTGCCTTACGGCAAGCGATCTATTTCGTCGCGGAGGCGGAGCTTCTGCGCGGTGACGGCTTTGAGTTTCACCTCGAGCGGGGCGCGGGCATTGACCATGGTTGCCGCGCCTGTGTCGCGACCGCGAACCTTGGCATCATAGTTACGATTTTCTGCGAGCCGAAGCTGCTCGATTTGGGTCTGCAACGCCCGTTCCTGCTGGAGGAGGGAGTCAAACCAAGCCTGCGCATCGGCGCGCTGAGAAGAGATGGGCGCGGCGACTGGCGCGACTGGTTGGGGGCGAGCTGGCACAGCGGTGGCAAGGGTGGTTGGCAGTGCCGCCGCGCCGACGGGGCGCAGGGCTTTTTCGGCTTCATCGAGATCGTTCGTCACCTGCGTGCGGGTGGCGGCGAAGTCGGATTTGCCATCGTTCAGCACAAGCTGGGGGCCATTTTCGCGCACGAGCTTAACGCCGGCACCGATGGCGATGGAGCGGATGCCCTCATCCGTCGTCACCGAGATGCGCTGAATCGCGTAATAGACTCCCTGCGGCGCAAGGCGTTTCGGCGCAGGCTCGGGAGTCGGCGCGGGAGCGGGGGCGGGCGTGGCCTTTACCACGGGCGCTGGAGTGGGTGTGGGAGCGGGCGTCTCGGGCGGTGTTTCACGGACGATGGTTTGCTTCGAGCAGCCCGCGAGGATCGCGAGCACGCCGCAGAGGATGGCTTTTTTCACAGGAGTAGGATGGATGATGTAGAACACGGGAAACTTCATATTTTTGATATGAATTCTTGGTAAGATTCTAAATAAATTTGGCAAGTTAAATTTGTGACGTGTGGGGGCTTGCGAATAGTGAATTCTCGTAAGCGCGAAGGCGGACGATTTTCATTTGCGACTATTCACCCGTCACAACGCGATAGCCACCCACCCTCCTTTTGCCGTAGCGTCGCCGCCACGCCATGCGTATCGGCTTTGCACAAATCAATCCCACAGTCGGCGACTTCGCCGGGAACTCCGCGAAAATCCTCGCCACTTATTACCTGCTCGCAGCGGGCGGGGCGGACGTGGTGCTCTCGCCCGAACTAGGGCTGCCGGGCTACCCGCCGCAGGATCTTGTTTTCAAAAGCCAGTTCGTCCCCCGCAATCTCACCGCCCTCGCCGAGCTGCACGCGCAAGTCGGCGATGTGCCGCTGCTCGTCGGCTACGTGGACTTCCACGACGGCCCCGGTCGCCCTTTTCGCAATGCCGCCGCGCTGCTCCAGCGCGGGCAGCCTGTGCGCAAATTCTTCAAGCGCCTGCCGCCCACCTACGATGTCTTTGATGAAGCACGCTACTTCGAGCCCGGCCCCGCCACCGCGCCCATCGAGATCGCCGGCGTGCGCTGCGGCATCACCATTTGTGAGGACATCTGGAGCGCCGAATACCTCTCTCGCCCGCTCTACCGCTACGACCCGCTCGGCGAGCTCGCCGCCGCGGGAGCCGCCTGCATCCTGAATCTCAGCGCCTCGCCCTTCGAGATCGGCAAGCCGCGCCGCCGCGCCGAGATGCTCGCCGCCCGCGCCCGCCAGCACGGCATCTCCATCGCCTACTGCAACGCCGTCGGCGGAAATGACGAGCTGATCTTCGACGGCAACTCCCTCGCCATAGCCCCCAGCGGCGCGTGCCTCGCACAGCTCGCGCCCTTCGCCGAAGCATCTGCGATCTGCGATCTTTCCGCCCCGGCCAGCGCACCCATTTTCCAAAAAGAAGAAGAAGAACTCTTCTCCGCCCTCGTCCTCGGCACTCGCGATTACCTCACGAAATGCGGCTTCCGCAGCGTCGTCCTCGGCCTCAGCGGCGGCATAGATTCCGCCATCACCGCCGTCATCGCCGCGGCTGCGCTCGGAAAAGAAAACGTCCTCGGCGTCACCATGCCCACCCGGTATTCCAGCGGCGGCAGCGTCAGCGATTCCCTCCGGCTCGCCGACGTGCTCGGCATCCGCTGCCTCACTATCCCCATCGAGCCCTCCTTCGCCGCGTTCAAAGCCCAAATGGCCCCGCACTTTGAAGGCCGCGCCGAAGATGTGACCGAAGAAAATATGCAACCCCGCCTGCGCGGCATGACGCTCATGGCGCTCAGCAATAAGCTCGGCCACCTCCTCCTCACCACCGGCAATAAAAGCGAAATCGCCGTCGGCTACTGCACACTCTACGGCGATATGTGCGGCGGCCTCGCCGTCATCAGCGACGTGCCAAAAACGATGATCTACCGCCTCGCCCGCTGGCTGAATCGCGACCGCGAAATCATCCCCTGGGCCACCATCGAAAAGCCCCCGAGCGCCGAGCTGCGCCCCGACCAGCGCGATCAAGACACCCTCCCGCCCTACGAAATTCTCGACCCCATCCTAGAGCTACTCGTCGAAGACCACCTCGCCCCCGAGGAGATCATCGCCCGTGGATTCCAGCCCGAGACCGTCCACTGGGTCGCGCGCCGCGTCGCGCAAAACGAATACAAACGCGCCCAATCCGTCCCCGGCCTCAAAGTCACCAGCAAAGCCTTCGGCGGAGGCCGCAAAATGCCCGTCGCCCAACGCTTCGCGGAATGACCCCGCTATCAAAATTAAAGATGCCAAAATTGTAGCACCCACACCCACAAAGCTTCGCGGTAGAGATCACTCTGCGCGCTATTCGCGGGTGACGACTTCGTCGAGGTTGAGCAGGATATTGGCCGTCGCGGTGTAGGCGGCGAGTTCGGCGGGGTTCAGTTTTGCATCCGGCTTGGAGGCACCTTGCGAGATAAGTTGCTGTGCGGCGGCGGCGTCTTGCTGATAAAGCGTGAGCCGCGCGGTGAGGCCCGCAGTCAGGGTTTGCAGCTCTTTTGCATCCGGCTGGCGGGCGGTGGCTCGTTGGAAAGCCCACGCGATGCGAGCTTCGGGCGTGGCTCCGCCTTCCGTGAGCATCCGCTCCGCGAGTCGGCGGGCAGCTTCCACGTAGGTCACTTCGTTGAGCAGCGCGAGTGCTTGCAGAGGGGTGTTTGAGCGACCGCGCTTCACGGTGCAGATTTCGCGACTCGGGGAATCAAAGAGTAGCATCGTCGGCGGTGCGGCGGTGCGCTTCCAGATCGTGTAGAGCGTGCGGCGGTAGAGTCCCTCGCCTTCGTCCGCTTTGTAGCCGCGCATATCGCCATACACGCTTGTTTCGTCCCACACATTTGGCGGCATATAGGGGCGCACGCTGGGACCGCCGAACTTGTCATTGAGCAGCCCGCTCACTGCGAGTGCTTGGTCGCGCACCGTCTCTGCGGAGAGGCGGAAGCGCGGGCCGTGAGCGAGCAGGCGGTTGTCCGGGTCGCGCTCGGCGAGAGCGGGTGTGAGCGCGGCGGATTGGCGATAGGCGGCGCTCATCACGAGCAGTTTTTGCATCGCTTTCATGTCCCATTTTAAGCGCACAAACTCCGTCGCCAGCCAATCGAGCAGCTCCGGGTTGCTCGGCCATTCTGCTTGCGAGCCGAAGTTCTCCGTCGTCTTCACCAGCCCGGTGCCGAAGAACTTTTCCCACGCACGATTCACCCACACGCGCGCCGTCAGCGGGTGCTCGCCGCTCACGAGCCATTGCGCGAGGCCGAGGCGATTATTCGGCGCACCAGCGGGGAGCGGCGGGAGTGCTTTGGGCAAGCCGCGCTCTACTTTGTCGCCAGGCTTGTCGTATTCACCGCGCTTTAAAATGAACGCATCTTTGGGCTGCGCGCGCTCTTGGAAAACCATCGTCGTCGTCAGCCCGCTCGCTACCTCATTCATCGCTTTTTTTGCAGCGGCCAGCGCCATCTCGGCCTTCTTCGCGGGATTGTCGCTGTTTTCGCGGAAGAACTTCGCAAGCTCATCGCGCTGCGGCGGCGTGCGCTTTGTGGGCTCGATGCCCAGCGCCGCTACCACGCTCGCAGGTGTGGCATTTCCTTTCAGCGAAATGGCCGCTGTCGGCAGCGCCGTGGTGCTCAGTTTAAAGCGCCCGATATTGTGCGCGGCGATGGCATCGTGGCGCAGAGTCACGCGCAGCGTCGCGCCGGGTGGCACGGTGAGCGGCGTGCAGGCAAAGAACGCTTTGCATGGCACTTTGCGCGTCGGGCCATCCACGGCCCAGCCTTGCTTATTCTTCGCGCCGGGGCCGCGCTTGGGTTTGTCCTTCACGATGAAATCCACCTCCCAGCCCTTCTGCTCGTAGTCCGCACCTGCGCGTGTGAACTGCGCGACCAGCGGCTGCGCCAGCCCCGGCGCGGTGATCTCGGCATCCACATCCGTGAGCACAAAATTCCCGTTCCCGTTCCGCCCGAGACTCTGCGCGGGCAGCGACGCATCCGGCAGCGCATCAATCATCACACCACTGAACGTGCCCGCTGCGAGCGGTGCCGTGATCGTGTAGGCATCAAAGTCCGCGTTCTTCCCGCTTGCGAGCCACGTCTCATCCGGCTGGCGGGTGAAAGTCGCGCCGCCTGCGCTTTTCACTTCGCTCGGTGCGAGTGGCGTCCACGCATTTGTCTCGGCTTTGAGCTGTGCGGCGAAGGTTGCCTCCCACGCGCCTTGCAGCTTGGGCAGCTCTTTCACCGCCGCCGCCACTTGCAGTTCTACGGCTTTTTCTGCGGTGGCGAGTTCAGCCATTTTCTTCTCCTGCTCGGGCGTTGGAAGATCGAGGATCGGCTTAGAATTTCCACCCTTTCTGGTGGCCCCTGCGCCGCCAAATTCATCCATCACACCCTGCTCCTCGTTCGAGTTAAAATAAGCGAAGAGCTGGTAAAATTCGCGCTGAGAGACGGGGTCAAATTTGTGATCGTGGCAGCGACAGCAGTTCAGCGTCAGCGCCATCCACGTCTGGCCGGTCGTCTCCACGCGATCTATCACCGTCTCCGCGAACCACTCCTCCACGATCCGTCCGCCCTCGCCATTCAGTCGATGATTCCGATTAAAACCCGTCGCCACGATTTGCTCGCGCGTCGCGTTTGGCAGCAAATCGCCCGCGAGTTGCTCGATGGTGAATTGATCGAACGGTTTGTTCTCATTGAACGCCCGCAGCACCCAATCCCGCCAAGGCCACATCTCGCGATGCGAGTCGGACTGGAAGCCGTTGCTATCCGCATACCGCGCGAAATCCAGCCACTGCTGCGCCATCTTTTCCCCGTAATGCGGCGAGGCCAGCAGGCGATCCACCACGCGCTCGTAGGCCGTGGGCGCTGGGTCTGCGAGGAAAGCAGCCACCTCCGCCGATGTCGGCGGCAGCCCCGTGAGGTCGAGCGACACGCGGCGGATAAGCGTCTCGCGTGGAGCCTCGGGCTGCGGAGCCAGCTTCTCCTTTTCCAGCTTTGCCGCGACGAAAGCATCAATGGGATTTAAGATTTGTGATTTAGGATTTAAGATTTTCGGCATCGCTGGCCGCTCCGGTTTTAGAAAAGCCCAGTGCCGCTGATACTCCGCGCCCTCGGCGATCCAGCGGCGCAGCAACTCGGCCTCCTGCGCGCTCACGGGCTTGTGCTGCTTGGGCGGCGGCATCACCTCCTCGCTGTCTTTGGAAAGCACGCGCGCGATCACCTCGCTCGCGTCGGGCTTGCCCAGCACGATGGCCGTCGGCCCGCTCTCGCCGCCTTTGAGCGCGGCCTCGCGCCCATCCAGCCGGAGATCCGCCTTTTGCATCTTCGAGTCCGGCCCGTGGCAGTGAAAACATTTGTCCGAGAGGATCGGGCGGATGTCGCGGTTGAAGCTTACCTTTTCCCCCGCATGGGCAGACGCCCAAGCGAGCAAGAGGTAAAGTGGTAAAAAGCGGCGCATACGTAGGTAGAGAAGAGCTTGAGGTGGATTGTTCTTATACGCTTTTCCAGCCCAATTCCCCCACCAAGCCCTGCTGAACAAAGTCTGTGTGGAGGAGGCGACAAAATTCAAGCAGAGCGGCAAGATTTTTTGAAGTTGCTCTAATTTTCCCCGCGCCCACAAGTCGTCCCCTCGCCGGAATACCCGGCGCAAACCTCACCAAACAAAACATACTCATGAACCTGCGTAATCCGTCTCGTCGCTCATTCCTCAAAACACTCGTCGCCAGCTCCGGCGCGCTGGCATTCCCCAGCCTACTCCGCGCGCAAGGCACGTCCAAGCGCGTCGCCCTCGCCTGCATCGGCGTGATGGGCAAAGGCGAGTCCGACGCCTCGGGCGTCGCCGCCAATAACGACATCGTCGCCATCTGCGATGTGGACCGTAACAACCTCGCAAAAGCCGCCATCAAATACCCAATGGCGAAGCAATACACCGACTTCCGCAAGATGCTCGACGAGATGAAAGAGATCGAAGCCGTGACCATCTCGATCCCCGACCACGCCCACTATCCCGCCGCGATGCACGCCATCGGGCACGGCAAACACGTCTTCATCCAAAAGCCGCTCACCAACACGCTCTGGGAAAACCGCCAGCTCCACCTCGCTGCGCGCAAAAAAGGCGTCATCACCCAGATGGGCAACCAAGGCCACACCTACGAAGGCAACCGCGTGGTGAAAGAATGGATCGCCGCTGGGGCCATCGGCAAAGTGAAATCCGTCCATGTCTGGACGAACCGCCCCATTTGGCCGCAGGGCAAAAGCGCCATCATCAAGCCCGACCAAAAAGCGCCCGACACGCTCGACTGGGAGCACTGGCTCGCAGGCACGCCCGACGCGCCTTACTCGGACACGATCCATCCTTTCAAATGGCGCGGCTTCCTCGAATACGGCGCGGGCGCGTTTGGCGACATGGGCTGCCATCTCATTGATGCGCCCTCG
>JAYVQK010000003.1:0-40732 GCA_043757005.1 Verrucomicrobiaceae bacterium | reverse complement strand
CCGAGCCACCTTTTTCTCTAGCTCGTATGCCCTCACTTCGCTCCACCACGCAGCTACCGCGCCGCGCTCCGCAGTCGCTGAGCTTGTGGTCGTTAGGTCCACTATGCGCGGCTCCTTTTACAGTTTGCGCAGTCACGCCAAGGTCGGCGTCACTGCGGTTGGTGGGTCGAATTGCGCTCATCTCGAATGACTAAGCGCAGCAAGACAAAGCCCGGCAAGCAGGCCCATCGAAAAACCAACCAACCAAAACACCAAAAGACCACGATGCTGCATTTTTCTCAGGCTTCTGGCATCAGCGGCTGCATCGCGCTTGCAGTTGGCGGCTATCTCATCTCGTTCGGGAATCACAAAATACCCTCCATCTGGATATTATTTACCGGGGTCGTTTTATCCGCCCTGTGTGGCGCGTTATATCTCCACGCCGAAGCGTTGATGATTCCAGAAGCTCCCACAGCCAAAGCACCCAAAGAACCCACCATGAACCAACCAATCCACCACAACACCATCACAACATCGGGACAAAGAGGCGGATTCGCCGGAATCAACACAGGGACCGTCAATCTCGCCCCCCAATTGAGATCAATATCTCCAGAGCAGAGGGCAGAGTTGCTTGCCATGCTTTCCAATGCACCCAAGGGTAAAATTGTAACCACGGTAACAGAAAACGATCTGGAGGCAGTCGCATTCCAAAAACAGCTTGTAGAGGTATTCAATTCGGCTGGCTTTGCAGCCAAGGCAGAATCGGTCATGATGATGTCAGGGCCAAGCGGCGCTCCGGTAGGACTCATCCTGCAAATCCATTCAGAACTTTCCGTCCCGCCACACGCGCAAGCCATCGGAGATGCGCTTTCCAAAGTCGGACTCAATCCCAAGACCGCTGTTTCACCCACAACGGAAGATGGCATGTTATTTATCGTTGTCGGTGCGCGCCCTTTGTAGCTCACACCATCACAAACACTGAATCCGACCGCACACCGTCTCCGCCCCAGCAGACACTCCACCGGAGACCGTGTGCTATCGCCGCTCCAATCAACCGTGGACCTAACCATGCGCTGCAGCGAACCGTTCCGCACGTCACGGCCTATGCTTTCCTCCGCCTTCGCCCCCTCGCCGCCTTCGCCCGCGCATAGGCCGCGCCGTGCTCCACGGTCGCTGAGCTTGGGGTCGTTAGGCGTCGCTACGCGCTAACAATAAATCACCGACAAACAGACATGAGCACATCACCACAAGCAGCCAACTTTCTCGCGCATTGGATAGACGTCTGCAAGCAACGACACGATATTCTCTTCGGAGATTGGCCTCGATCTTCCTTTTTCACAGCCCACGTTTTCACAGCACCGAACTGCATCATTGACGACATCGCGGCTCGCATGGGGCTGCGCTCCTATTGCGGCTACTACTCCATCGATGCAGTTCTTTTCGCGGATGACGACCTCGTGCCAGACCGCCCCGTCGGGACGACGTGAATTCGGCGTATTCGGATCGCATTCGAGCACGAGAACGATTTCTACAGCGGCCTTTTTCAGGAGATCAGCCACCTTCTGATTACGGACTGCGACTTGCGAGTTGTGGTCTCATACCCCGGCAACCGCGAAGATCTTGACAGCGAGTTAGAGTATCTACACCGGATCATTACGGGCACTGACCGCTCGGCCCATATCTCAGCGACCGGAGCCTTTCTTTTCATCGCGGGTTGGCGGCATGTCGAGCACGGCACGATCGAATGGTGGGGCTATGTTTATGAACACACACAGTGGCGACGCCTATAACTACGCAACCGCGACGCCTAACAACTTCTGATGTCTATGCGCGTAGCCGCATAGTCATCAATGGTTGAACTATCCGTGTTTTTCAGAGGGTGGGCGACTGGCTGGGGGGCTTTAGGTGGGCGATCTTGGGGGATTGTAATTTGCTTTGGGGGTGGTCTCTTTTTCGGGGTGGTTTGCGGGCGGTGCGGGGCTTTCTTGGGGCGCTTGGGCGGGGTGATTGGCTAGGAGCGCCGTTTTTTGCACGTAGCGCGCGAGGTAATCCATCGCCACCGCCGTGCAAAACGTGTGGCACCACGCCGCCATCACCTTCGAGAAAACCGCCGACAACACCGGCACCGTCCGCCTTTACCTCAACGGCGCACAAGTCGGCTCGCCCACGACCGTGACGTGGGCGCTGCGGCAGGATCTCGCGCTCGTCATCGGCGGCATCACGAGCACCAGCAGCGCCGTCGCATCGCGTTATTTCAACGGCTGGCTCGACGACACGGTGCTCTTCCGCGGCGCGATGTCCGCGCCGGAAATCGCCAACCTCGCCACGCAAAGCGTCGCCACCTTCAGCGGCTTCAGCGTCGCGGCGACCGTGCCGCTGAGCGTCCTCACGCAGCAGCAAAATTGGCGTCAGCAATACTTCGGCACCACGGCAAACACCGGCACCGCCGCCAACCTTTTCGACGCCAACAGCGATGGCTTGACCTTCACCGTCGAATGGAGCGATACGCTTGCCGCGAACTCGTGGAGCAACGCGGGCGTGACGGAGCAAATCCTTAATGATAACGGCATCGTGCAATCGGTGAAAGCCACGCTTTCTGCCGGGAGCAGCAGCAAACGATTCGTGCATCTCAAAATTACCAAGCCATGACATTCCTCACCAACGGGCCAGTTCTCCATCGCTTCATCCTCGCGGCCATTCTGTTCGCGCTCACCGCCTCCGCCATCGCCCAGACGGGCACGGGTCTTACGGGGCAGTATTTCGATAACTCGGACTTCACCACGCTGAAGACCACGCGCACGGATGCGACGGTGAATTTCAACTGGGGTGCGGCGGTTCCCACGGGCACGGCGATTACGAATGCGGACAGTTTTTCCGTCGCGTGGGCGGGGCAGATCGAGCCGCAGTTCGCGGAACTCTACACATTCTACGTGACAGCGGATGATGGCGCTCGGCTTTGGGTGAATGATCAGATGGTGGTGTGTCGGACCTATGCGGCAGCAGGCCCGGAGATGCGTGGGCAGGTCCAGTTGCAGGCAGGGCAGCGGGCGAATATCCGGCTGGAATACATGGAGCAAACGGGCAGCGCATCGGTGAAGCTGGAGTGGTCGTGTGCGTCTCGGGCGCGGGAGGTGGTCCCAACAGCGCGGCTGTATCCGGCGCGGGTGGATAAGGTAGGTGGCTCTCTTTTGAAGGAACACTGGAGTGGGATCAGTGGGGCGTTGATTTCATCGCTCACTTCGAATGCGAGCTATCCGAACAAGCCGAGTGGTCGCGAGTTCATCACGTCGTTTGAATGCCTAGCACAGAATTGGGCGGACTGGTATGGCACGCGGGTAACGGGTTGCATTGTGCCGCCGGTGACGGGGAGTTACACGTTTGCGTTGAGCGGTGATGAGGTGGTGGAGCTTTATCTCAGCACGGACTCGACAAGCGCGAACAAGTCGCTCATCGCGAGCGTGGCGAGCGCGACGGCGTTTCGCGCTTGGGGCACACCCTCTACAACGCGCATTCTCGTTCAGGGGCAGCGATACTATGTGGAGCTGTTGCACAAGGAGAACACTGGCACGGACCATTGGAGCGTCGGTTGGAAGAAACCCGGAGACAGCGTTTTCTCGGTGATTCCTGGCAGTGCGCTGGCACAACCGGGAACGACGACTGCGCAGCCGACAGAGACCAATTTGCTGAATACAATGGCGCAGGAGCATCCGCGTCTCTTTGCCACGGCGGAGCGTTTCGCGAAGCTGCGTGCCGCTTATCAAAGCGCTACGGCATCGCAGGCGAAGACGTGGGCGCAAAACGCGATCAACTCGGCCAACACGATCCTCACGCAAGTGCCGGTGGCGTATTCGCAAGACGTGCGCGGCACCATCTTGAGTCAGGCACGCACCGTGGTGGATCGCATGTATAAACTCGGCCTGGCGTGGCAGATGACGGGCGACTCGCAGTATGCGGAGCGTGCGTGGACCGAGCTGAGCACGGTGGCGGATAACACAGCCTTCCCCGACTGGCATCCCGCGCACTTCCTCGACACCGCAGAGATGACGCACGGCTGCGCAATCGGCTACGACTGGTTCTACAACTACTGGACGCAGACGCGCCGCGACACGATCCGCACGGCGATCATCAATAAGGGGCTCAACGCCGGCCTCTCGCAATACACGAGCAACGTCTGGTGGTCGCAGAGCACGGGGAATAATTGGAACCAGGTCTGCAACGGCGGCATGAGCATGGGTGCGCTCGCCGTGGGCACGGAGAGCGAGGCTTTGACCGAGAACATCATGAACCGCGCGCTGAACTCCACGCGGCCATGCTGGAAGCACTTCATGACGGACAATGGCGCATGGTATGAAGGTCCCGGTTATTGGGGTTACACGACGGATTATGGCATCCGCATGTTGGCGGCTTACGAGTGCGTGCTGGGCAGTGACTTTGGCATCGCTGCCACGACGGATGTGTCGGAGGCAGGCTTTGCGCCGATCCTTTCGCTCGGCACATCGAATGTGATCTTCAACTATGCCGATGCGAGCGCTGGCGGCGGCCCGCGTGGCCCGGTGTTTCAATGGATGGCCCGGCGCTACGGCCAGCCGGTGTTTGATTGGTGGAACAATCAAGGCAGCGGCGGCGCGCTCGATGCCTTGTGGTGGAATGACAGCACATCCACGCTAACGAGCACTGGGCAGCAGCCAGATATGGCCTTCCATGGCGATGCGACCACGTCTTTCAATCCCCAAGAAATGGTGACGATGCGCGGTAGGTGGAGCGATAGTCGTGCTACTTTTATCGGCTGCAAAGGCGGGCAGATGGGAGCGGATCACGGCGATCTCGATGCGGGCACCTTTGTGCTCGATGCGCTGGGCAAACGCTGGTTCCACGATCTCGGGAGCGACGACTACGCGCTGCCGAACTACTTTACCTTTACCTCAAGCAGCACTGCGATTGATCGCTGGGACTATTACCGCATGAGAACCGAAGGGCAGAACACGCTCACCATCAGTCCGAGCGCGAACGCTGACATGGTGCTCGGAGCCGTCGCGCCGCTCATTGCTTATCAAAGCGAACCCGGCGGCACGAGTTCGTTCGCCATTCATGATCTCACGCCGGTCTATTCCGGCATGACGAAAGTTTGGCGCGGCACGCGGCTCATGGGCGCGCGGAATCAGGTGCTGGTGCAGGATGAGATTCAAGCGAGCACAGGCAAGACCATGTGGTGGTTCGCGCACTACACATATCCGACTACAACAGTGACGATCGATCCCGATGGCACCAGTGCGCTGATGACGCAGGGTGCGGAGCGCATGTGGGTTAAAATCGTCAGCGGCGGTGGCACGTTTCAGATCATGGACGCGGTGCCGCTGCCCACTTCGCCGAACCCCTTCACGACGCCGCAGCAGAACGCGAACACCGGCTACAAGAAGCTCGCGATCAATCTGACAAACGTGACCAACGCCACGCTCGCCGTGTGGTTCGTGCCTCTCCAGACCGGCGATCCAGTTCCGACCACGCTGCCGACGATTACGCCGCTGAATGCGTGGAGCCTCGCGGACACCAACGATGCGCCAGTTGCGATCAATGGTGTGGCGACGAGCAACGACGAAAACACGGTGGACATTGATTTGCGCAACTATGCCACGGATGATGCAACGTCGAGTGATCAGCTACTCTTCAGCGTGAGTAATCCTGTGAACGGCACTGTTTCGCTACTCGCCGATGGACACACCGCGCACTTCACACCTACGCCGGGCTACACGGGCGTGCCAAGCTTCTCCTTCACCACCACCGATGCGGGCGGTGATGCAAACACCGTCCTCGCATGGGACTTTGATTTACCTGACAGCTCCACGGTCAACGTCGTGCCAGATGTGTCCGGTAATGGCCGCGATGGCACGATTGATTTTGCCGGTGCGGGCAGCTACTCACTTAGCACCACGGACAAACCAGCAACGCTCTCGGAGCAGGGAGCTCGCTCGATTGATATGGTCGAGAACACCACGACGGGCGCGCGTGTGCAGCGCATGATTGCCACCACGGAACTGAATTGGAACATCGACAACTGGACCGTCGCAGGCTGGTTCAAACGCCGCGATACCATGAATGACGACATGGTCTGGCACATCAGTGACGGCGACGGCTTTGGAACTAACGAGGAGCTTTATCTGAACTGCCCCTCTGGCTCCACAACAGCGCGTCTTCAGCACTTCAGCGCCGCAGGGGCTACGCTCGACGTGGACATCGCCGCAAGCAGCGTGCCGGTTGGTGTATGGCAGCATTTCGCCGTGGTGCGCAGCGGCACGACCATCAGCTTCTATCTGAATGGCACGCTCGTGGGAAGTGATTCAAGTTTCACCTTGGTGATCAATCAAACCTACCCATTCGTGTTCGGCGGACATGCGAGCACCACCTTCGCCCAGCAGCGCTGGTTTGACGGAGGTCTCGATGAACTGCTCGTAAGTCGCAGTGCTCTCACCTCTACACAGATTACCTCATTGGCGAATGGGTTGGCGGTTCGGCACTTCGGCGGCCTTAGCTCAAGCGGGACTATTTCACTTTCTGCCGTTGCGGTGAACTACGTTTGGACCAGCACCGCAAATGGCAATTGGACTACTAACGCGAACTGGCAAAGCGGCACCACGCCCAATAGCACACGTGGAGCCTCCGTGCAGTTTTTCACTGGCCAAACACTTGCCAGCGGCAGCATCGCATCGAGCAATGATTTCGCTGGCATTTTCCAGATGAACAATCTCACGCTTGCAGGCACCAGCAGCGCGGCGACGACGGCCACGATCAGTGGTGGCAACTTCCAGTTGCTCAATAACGGCACGCTGATGCCGACGGTGAATCTCACTGGCACTTCAAGCTCCACGACGAACTCGCTCGCTTATAACATCAACACACCGATCACGCTCGGAGCCGACACTACCTTCAATGCGACTAGCAGCGGCAAGTTCATCTTCAATGGCGATCTCAGCGGCGCAGGTGGACTCCTACGAACCGGCACCTCCAGCACGCTCATTCTGGCAGGCACGAACACCTATACTGGTGATACCATGATCAGCGCAGGCACGCTCCAAATCGGCAACGACGGAGCCACCGGCAGCCTCGGCACGGGAGATGTGATCAATAACGGTCAGCTGCGCTTTGATCGCACCGGCACACTCGAAGTGTCTAACGCCATTGGTGGCACGGGGTCCTTGTATGTGGACTGCCCGATCAACGCAGGAACCATCACGCTCAGTGGCACGAACACCTTCGACGGCGGGGTGACGGTGAATAGCGGCGCGCTGCGCATCACGAACAGCACGGCGCTTGGCGATGGCACAAAGACGATCACACTTAGCAACGGCACCGCAGGCGCCCCGCAGCTCCGGCTCGATGGCAGCAGTAATCCTATCGAATTGGCGGCCAGCCTTAGCCTCTTGACCAGCAACGATAGCAACGGCGCAATCATAAACGAGGCCGGAAACAACATCATTGACGGTCTCATCACGCTTACTTCGGGAGGCGGCTCCACGCGTATCTATTCGAATGCTGGCACGCTTACACTTAGCGGATCGCTGACCACAAACTCTACCGGGCGCACGCTGAAGCTCATGGGCGTGGGCAGCGGCGTGATCACCGGCGACATCAGCAATGGCAATGCGACGAATATCCTTACATTATCGAAGGAAGAGGCGGGGACGTGGACGCTATCCGGGAATAATTCCTTCAGCGGCACCACGAGCATCCTTGCGGGCACGCTCATGCTAGGCAGTCCCAATGCTCTAGGCAATGGCGGCGCGACATTCGGCTCTTCCAACGGCAGCACAAGTATCACTGCTGGTGCGACGCTCGACTTGAACGGACAGGGCGGGATCAACGAAGTGATCACCGTGCGTGGCACTGGTGTGAGCAATGTTGGCGGCATGATCAACAACAGCGTCACTACTGCGAGCATCGCCGGTGGGGTTGTGTCAGCGATCGCGACCACGGCGGGTGGCGTCCACAGCGCCGTGCCCGACGTCAGTATCACTGGGGGTGGTGGCACTGATGCCACTGCCACCGCGACACTTGGCTTCAGTGCCGCGAGCTTCACCCTTGCAGGTGGCACGACGGTTTACTCGTCAGCACCCACGGTGACTATCAGCGGTGCTGGTGGCAACGGGGCCACGGCGACGGCCGTGCTCACGGGCGGCGTCGTGAGCGGCATCACGATGACCAGCGCGGGCACGGGCTACACCACCGCGCCGACGATTGCGTTCAGCGGCGGCACCGTCACCACAGCAGGCACGAATCCCACTGGCACCGGCAACGCGACGAACTTCATCGTCAGCGGCATCCAAGTCACCAATCCCGGCAGCGGCTACACCAACGCGCCCAGCGTGACTTTCAGCACCGGCACGGGCACCGCAGCGACGGCGAATCGCTCCGCTGTCAGCCTTGGCTCGGCGACCAGCATCGGTGGCAGCGGCGACATCGTGATCAATCCCGGCATCACGGGCGGCAGCAACACGCTCACGAAAATCGGCCTCGGCACGCTCACGCTGAATGGCGCGAACACCTACACTGGCGCGACCACGGTGAACGCGGGCACGCTGCAAATTTACGGCACTCTCAGCTCAGCCGTGACGGTCGGCAATGGCGGAACGCTCGCACATCCCGGCAGCGTCACGGGCAATGTGACCATCTCCTCCGGCGGCCTCGATGCACCCGGCATCACGCCCAGCCTGCGCCCCATCACCGGCAACTACAGCCTCGCGAGCGGCGCGACCTTGCGCGTGCTCCTGAACGGCACTGCCGCCAGCGCGCAATACGACCAGCTCACAGTGAGCGGCAGCGTCACGCTCGGCGGCGCGCTCGACATCATCGCCGCACCGACACTCGCACCCGGCAGCACTTTCACCATCCTCAACAAGGCCGGCACCGCGACGACCGCCACCACTTTCATCGGCAAGCCCGAGAACAGCACCTTTGTCACGACGGACGGCTACACCTTCCGCATCAACTACAATGCAGGCACCGGCAACGACATCGTGCTCACGCTCCTTACCACGCCCATCGAGCAATGGCGCTTCGCCAATTTCGGCTCCGTCCTGAATGCGGGCGCGGGCCTCGATACCGCCGACGGCGACGGCGACGGCGCCACGAACCTCATGGAATACGCTACCCACATGAACCCCGCCACGAGTGACAGCGTCCCGCAGGCCATCGTGAAAAATGGAAGCACATTGGAATTCACCTACACAAAAAACAAAGCCGCGACGGATGTGACCTTCACCGTCGAGTGGAGCGATACGCTCGCCGCGAACTCGTGGAGCAACTCCGGCGTGACGGAGCAACTCGTGAGCGACAACGGCACCGTGCAGACCGTGCGCGCAACGGTCGCGGCGGGGGGAAGCGGGAAGCGGTTCCTTCATCTCAAAGTTTCCAAGCCATGATTCTTCAAACGAACAAAGGCCCGCGAGGCATCGGTGCGGGCTATGCGGTGATGGTGCTGCTTTTCGTGTTCGCCTTGCTCACGGTGCGGGCGGCTGCGGTTTCGGCGACGAGCTTTTTCCCGACGAACAATGCCGCGAATGTTTGTGCGGATACGCCTTTGAAAATCACGTTCGATGCAGCGCCGGCGCTGGGCTCGACGGGGACGGTGAAGATTTTCAACGCGACGACGAATGCGGTCGTGGACACGATTGATCTCGCGCTGAGCGCGGGGAACGGGACGCAGGCGCGGACGATTGGCGGGACGAGTTACAATGTCTACCCGGTGCTCGTGTCGGGCAATACGGCGGCGATTTTTCCGCGCGCGGGCGTGCTGACTTACGGCGCGACTTATTACGTCACGGTGGATGCGGGCGTGTTCACGGGGTTCGCGGGAGTGAGCGGGAATGCGGCCTGGCGGTTCACGGTGAAGGCGGGTGCGCCGTCTTCATCGAACACTTATCTCGTCGTGGCGGCGGATGGGACGGGCGATTTCTGCACGGTGCAGGGCGCGGTGGATTGGGTGCCGGCGGCGAACACGACGCGGCGCTACATCAACGTGCGCAATGGGACTTATCAGGAAATCGTGCGCGTGCCGTCGAAGCACAACCTGGCCTTTCGCGGAGAGCATCGGAAGCGGTCCATCATCAGCTACCCGAACAACAACAACATCAACCCGAGCACGAACACACGCCCGCTTTTCAACGTAGTGGCGAATGACGTGTCGTTCGACAATCTGACGCTCTCGAACGCGACCCCAAACGGTGGCTCGCAGGCGGAGGCGCTGCGCGTGAACGGACAGCGGTGCGTCGTCGCGAACTGCGATGTCCACAGCTATCAGGACACCGTCCTCGTCAACGGTGCGGCGGACACGGCCTACTTCTTGAACTCGCTCGTCGAGGGCGATGTGGATTTCATCTGGGGCTCGGGGCGCGCGGTGTTCAAAGGGTGCGAAATCAAATCGCTCGCGGGTGGCTACGTTTGCCAGATGCGGAACGCGGCTGGGCAATACGGCGCGGTGTTTCTCGACTGCCGTTTCACGCGCGCGGCGGGGGTGACGAATGTGGTGCTCGCGCGGATTGCCCCGACCACTTTTCCCGACAGCGCGGTGGCGGTGGTGAATTGCGCGATGGATGCGCACATCACGAGTGCGGGCTGGCTGCTCTCGGCGGCGGGCCCGACGACGGGGCTGCGTTTTTGGGAATATCAAAGCACGGACCTCGCGGGCGCGGCGCTGAATGTGAGCGGGCGCGCGAGCTTCTCGACGCAAGTCAGCGCGGCGACGGCACGCTGAATCTCTACATCCCCGACACCCGCACGGGAATTGACGGCGACTGGTCCGCCTTCACCGGCCAGCTCAACGTAACCACCGACGCGACCGGCGGCGATTTCCGCATCGGCAACAATTACACCCCGACCGGCCTGCCCGACGCCGCGCTGAATCTCGGTCCGCGCGCCACGCTCTACTACATCGGCATCGTGAACACCGTGGATACCATCGTGGAACTCGGCGCGCTCAGCGGCGACGCGCTCTCCGTCTTGCGCGGCGGGCCGACGAGCGGGCGCGCATTCACCTGGCAGATTGGGAAAAGAAACGCCGACACCACCTTCGCGGGCACCATCGCCGAGCAGAGCGCGGGCTGCATCACCGAGCTGGTGAAAGTGGGCACCGGCACGCTGCGGCTCACTGGCGCGTGCAGCCATGTCGGCGCGACCACGGTCGCCAGCGGCGCGCTTTTCGTGAATGGCAACATCAGCGCCAGCGCTATTCAGGTGAACTCCGGCGCCACCCTCGGCGGCAGCGGCACCATCGCCGCCGCCACGTTTGCCAGTGGTGCGATCCTCGCGCCCGGCGACGGCGTCGGCACACTCACCGGCACCGCGCCGCTCACGTTTTCCAGCGGCAGCCGCATCGAATGGGAACTCGCCACGAACACCGCCACTGCCGACCGCGTGAATGGCGGCAGCATCACCGTTGCCGCGAACATCCCCATCAACCTCACGCTCAACCGCGCCGGAAGCGCCGTGGATTTTGCGAACGCCTTTTGGAACACCGCGCGCACCTGGCCCATCACCACCGCCACCACGCAGACCGGCACTTTCATCCTCGGCACCGTGAGCGCCGACACGCTCGCGCGCCCCGCCAGCGCCTACGGCACCTTCTCGCTCACGCAAAGCACCACCGGCACGAACCTCGTCTGGACCCCGCGCCCCGCTATCGAGCAATGGCGCTTCACGCACTTCGGCACGAACACCGCCACGGGCAATGCCGCCGACCTTTTCGACGGCAACGGCGACGGCGAAGTGAACCTCTACGAATTTGCCACCGCGCAAAGTCCGCACGCGGCGACGAGTGCTGCGCCTGCGCTGGTGAAGAACGGCGCGACGCGGGAATTCACTTACACCCGCTCGCTTGGTGCGCTTGCGGACGCTGTGGCTTTTACCGTCGAGTGGCGCGACTCGCTCACTAGCGGCGCTTGGAGCGGCGCGGACGTGAGCGAGCAAATCCTCAGCGATAACGGCACCGTGCAGACCATCCGCGCCAGCGTCGCGGCAGGCGTGGGCACGAGGTTTCTCCGTCTCAGAATTATCAAACCTTGATTTATAGCGCAAAGGGGCGGGCTACATAAAAGTGAGCGCGCTATCATCAGCGAGTGCCGCATCGAAAGCGGAAGAGTGCTGCTAAAGGCGAGTCCGCTCGTCTGCTTTTGCAATTTTTTGTCTGCTGCTTTCCCAGCGTTGCGGTATGGAAGCTGGGATGATTCTCGATGGTGATTTGCAGGCTCGGCGCTCGGCGCGGAAGGTGGCGTTTATTTTCCTCGGCATCGTCGTGGCGACGCTCGGGATGGTGACGGCGTGGATGGTGCCGGAGGCGCTGCGCATCCGCCGCGAGCGGGATCAGCGCGAGACGGAGCGGCGGCTCGGCGCGGAGATGGTGCGCGTGCCAAGTGGCAGCGCGATGATGGGGGCGATGGACGGTGCGCTGGCGGAGCAGCCGCTGCACGATGTGCGGGTGAGCGATTTCTGGATGGATCAATCGGAGGTGACGAATGGGCAGTTCGCGCGCTTCGTGGAGGCGACGAAGTATGTGACGACGGCGGAGAAGGCGGGCGCTTCGTGGTGCGGGCAGCCTGCGAAGCGCGTGCCGGGGGCGAATTGGCGGCACCCGGATGGCGCGGGCTCGGAGATAGCGGGGCGGGAGAAATTTCCCGTCGTGCATATCAGCTACGACGATGCGGTGGCTTACAGCACTTGGGCGAAGAAGCGGCTGCCGACTGAGGCGGAGTGGGAGTTTGCGGCGCACAGCGGCGTGGTGCTCTCGCATTATCCGTGGGGTATGGAGTTTGCCCCGAATGGTCACACTCCGGCAAATGTGGGGACGGCGGGCGCGGTGGCGGTGGGGAGTTTTGTGCCGAATAATTACGGCCTCTCCGACCTCACGGGCAATGTGGCGGAGTGGTGCGCGGATTGGTTTTCCAACACCTACTACGCCGAGCTGAGGCCCGACCCGAATCGCGCCGCGCATCGCAACCCGCACGGCCCGGATACGAGTAATGATCCCGCCGAGCCCGGCGTGTGGAAGCGCGTGGTGCGGGGCGGCTCGTGGCGGAGTGATGCGGCGCAAAGCCGAGTCTCGGCGCGCGGTCGCGAGGAGCCGAGCTTCAGCGCGCAGTGGCTGGGCTTCCGCTGTGTGAGGGATACGCAATGAACGCGGCGCTCGTGAAATGCTGGGGGAGCCGACTGGCGCTCCTCGCTCTGCTGGTGCTCACTTTCGTAGCGCGCGCGCATAAAAGTGCAGACGTTTTTCACGGCGGCGGCATCTACTTTACCGATGGCGACTGCTACTCGCGGATGGAGCGCGCGCGGATGGTCACGGAGGGGCAACGGAGCATCCGGCATCATGATTTCGAGAACTGGCCCGAGGGCACCACGCCGCACACGACTGCGCCGCTGGATTGGCTAATTGTGGGGACGAAGTGCGCGTGCGACGCTGTGCTGTGGCTCATGCGACGCGACAGCTCGCAATCGCTCGATCTCGCGGGCGCGCTCATCTCGCCACTGCTCGGCGTGCTCACGGCGCTGTGGCTGTGGTGCTGGGCGGGTTGGCTGCGGCTGCCGTTTCGCGGGCTGATGGTGTTCTTTTTTGCACTCAGCCCCATCCTCGTCCACGCCACGGAGCTGGGCAGGCCGGATCATCAATCGCTCCTCGTCGCCCTGCTCGCCGTCGCCGTTTGCGCGGAGCTGGCGCTTGCGGATACGGGCCTGCCCGCGCGGCTCGCGCGGCGGTGGGCCTTGGTCGCAGGCGTCGCGTGGGGCTTGGCGATGTGGGTGTCGCTCTTCGAGCCAGTGGTCTTTTTACTCGGTGCGATGGCGCGGCATCTCGTCTTCCACCGCGTCGCGCTCATGGCTCGGGCGGTGCGTGGGCGCTGGATCGCGCTCGGCATCACGCTGCTCGTCGCACTCGCCATAGATGGTTGGCGGCTGGCGATGCCAGATGCTGTGTTGCGTGAGCATTTCGCCGCGTGGAGCGGGACCATCGGCGAACTCGCACACCTCGATCTCGCCAGCAAGCGCGTGTGGTTTTGGCTCGGCGCGCTGTGGCTCACCGCGTTCCCGCTGCTCGGCTTCGCAGGCCGCCGCGATGGGCGTGCGTGGGGCGTGCTCTTGCTCGTGACATTGATGCTCGGGCTCTCCGCGTGGGAAGTGCGCTGGGGCTTTTACCTCGCGCTCGCGGTGGCGATCTCGGTGCCGTGGCAGCTCGGCACTTTGCCACAACGCTGGCAGGGATGGGTGCTGGGCGTGGCTTCCCTAGTGCCGTTGGTCTTCGCGTGGTCGACGATTTTGCACCCGAAGGAAAACGAGGCCGAGATGCGCCGCTGGCGTCGCTCCACGCAGGAGGCATGGCGCGAAGTGGCGCTGCATCTGCGCAGCACGGAGCGGCAGCCTTTCCTCGCGCCGTGGTGGGCTTCGCCGCAAGTGGCGTATTGGTCCGGCCAACCGGGCATCGCAGGCACGAGCCACCAGAGCCTCGCTGGGACGCTCGACAGTGCGCGCTTTTACCTCGCGCAAAAACCCGCCGAAGCTGCTGCCATCCTGCGAGCGCGGGGTGTGCGGTGGGTGATCGTGGATGACCTCTCTTACACGAGCGAGAACCTCGCCGAGCTGCTCATCATCAGCAATTCCGCGAAGATTCTCGCGACGCAGATTCCTCTCTCGCCGCTCGGCGAGGCGCTGGCGAAACGCTGGCGAGATGCGCCGCCATTTCTCCGCGCGATCACGCCCGAGGAGCGCGGGCAGGTGCTGCAAATCCGGGATACGACGATGACTTTTTACCCCCCGCAATATCTCCAGCTCTACCGCGTGGAGCCCGACAAATTATGACGACATACGACTTCCTCATCATCGGCGGAGGCAGCGCCGGATACGCCGCCGCTCGCACTGCAATTACACTCGGGCTAAAGACCGCCGTGGTGGACGGTGCGGACGAACTCGGCGGGCTCTGCATCCTGCGCGGCTGTATGCCGAGCAAGACGCTGCTGGCCTCGGCAAGCCGCTTTGCCACGATGCGGCGGGCGGAGGAGTTTGGCCTGCGTGCGAGCGGGCTGGAGGTGCGTGGCGATGAAATCCTCGCGCGTAAACGCAGGCTCATCGCCGACTTCGCGGACTATCGGCGCGAGCAGTTGGAGAGCGGAAAATTCGAGCTGATTCGCGGGCACGCTCGCTTCGTGGACTCGCACTCCGTGGAGGTGAAACTACGCGACGGCGGCACCCAGCAAATCCACGCGCGCACATTCCTCCTCGCGACGGGCTCGATCATCGGCGAACTGCCACTCGCTGCGCTGGAGCCGCTCGGCTGCTGGACGACGGATGACGTGCTGGAGAGCGCCGCAGTGCCCGAATCGGTCATCATCCTCGGCGGCGGTGCGACGGCGGTGGAGTTTGCCACTTACTACGCTGGGCTCGGCAGGAAAGTAACGATCATCCAGCGCAGTCCGCAGATTCTAAAAGGCACCGACGCCGACATCGCCGAAGCGCTCGCCGAGGGCCTGCGCGCGCGGGGAGTGGAGCTTTTCACCGGCACGAAGTTGCTCGGTGCGGAGATCGTGGACGGGCGCAAGACGATCACCTTCGAGCACGCGGGCGAGCGCAAGACAGTGCAGGCCGAGCAGATCATCCACGCGCTAGGCCGCGTGCCCAATGCCGCTGTGCTGAATCTCGAAACCGCCGCTGTCGCTATGGCGCACGGACGCCCTGCCATGCTGCCGACGCAGCAGACTTCACAGCCGCATATCTTCGCCGCTGGCGACCTCGCCGGGCCGTATGAGATCGTCCACATCGCCATCCAGCAGGGCGAGATCGCCGCGCGCAATGCCGCGCGCATCCTCGCTGGCAAAGGGGCGGCGCTGGAGCAGACGGATTACCGCCTCCGACTTTACGCCATTTTCTCCGACCCCGAAGTTGCCGAGTGTGGTGCCAGTGAACGCGAACTCACCGCGCGTGGCGTCGCCTTCCGCGTGGCGAAGTATCCCTTCAACGACCACGGCAAATCGCTCTGCTTGGGCGAGACGGATGGCTTTGTGAAACTCATTGTCGCTGCCGAAGGGGGCGAGATTCTCGGCGGCGCAGTCGTCGGCCCGCACGCTGCCGAGTTGATCCACGAAGTCGTCGTCGCCATGCGCTTCCGAGCCACCGCCGCGCAGCTCGCCGAGATCCCGCATTACCACCCGACGCTGAGCGAGATTTGGACGTATCCGGCGGAGGAGTTGGCGGAGAGCTGTGTGTAAATGAAGTCTTAGACCGCTACGTTTTGCTCGATTGCGGCCAGCACATCTCGGAGCAGCGGGAGATGCGCTAGGTCTTTGGGGCGGCCTACGAATTCCTTGCTCTGGATCACACGCGCGAGTGGTAATACTTTCACTCGGAAGCCCAGCCAATCCAGCACGAGCGCGCGTCGGAACTCTGTGGGGAAAGATGCTACGCCATCTACGCGGTAGAGGAAATTGACGAGCGTATCGTCTTCGAGCGCGACGACCGTATTCGCCAATACACGGGCACCGAGTTTTTTGCAGATGTTCAACACGCGGATGTATTGGCGCGGGCGGAGGTCTATCCACAGGTCGGCATCCAGCGTTGTCGCGGGCACTCCCTGTAGGATCGCCGCCGTCATGCCGGCGACTTGAAACCGAATTTTTTCCTTTCGGAGAGCTTCGATAAGCCGAGCGAGCGGAGAAAGGCTTGGCTCATCCGCCAACGTTCGTCGGGCGTCGCCGCGAGGCTGCGCGCCATGAGTAGTCGCTCGCTTTCGTCGAGGTGCGGCAGTGACTTCAGCTTTTCTGAGATGTCCCGTATTTTTTTTTGCACGGTGGTAGTTTCGCTCGCCACTGCAAGTCGCCGCAAGGCTCATCTTTCTTTGCTTTCCCGTGAAATTGAATTCTCTCGCGCGGGGCGTTGACAGCCTTTTGCTCACCTCCATACTCCGCGCGCTGGCAACGTGCTGGCGCGAACCAATCCAACCGAAAACTACGCCCAAATATCATGGCTGAAATCACATCAAACTCAAAAAACGTCCTTAGCAGCGACGTGGAAATCAAAGGCTCCATCAAGTTCATCAACGAACTGACGATTGATGGAAAAGTGGAAGGCGAAATCAATTCCCCTGGCGTGCTCATCGTCGGTGAGAACGCGGACATCAAAGGCGAAATCAAAACCAAGTCCGTGACGGTGCTTGGGAAGGTGCATGGCAACATCACCGTGGAAGAACGCTGCGAGCTGAAGTCGCACGCGGTGCTTTACGGCGATCTGAAAGCGACACGTCTCGTGATCGAGGATGGCGCGACTTTCGTCGGCAAATCCGAAGTGACGCCAAACAAAATAGCGATGCGCCAGCCCGAGATCGTGCGCGCACCCATCGCCACTGGCACTGGCGGGCCACAGCGCTGATTAGAGATTCCTCTTCCCCTCATCGCACGATGAGGGGATGCCACCTCCAGCGCACTCGCCGAGCGGCCACCAGAGCCGCGCGGTGCGCGTGCGAGCTGGGGTGGTGTGTGCATTTCTGCCGTGGCTACAAACACCCGTAAACTCTCCGAGAAGATGGCTTCCGCGTGCCCGCATTGCGGGTTCACACAGGAGGAGTCTGTCATGGCCAAGAGCACGTTTTGCCGGAAATGTCAGGAGCATTACCCCCTCGATCGGATGCTCGCGGGGGAGAAGAACATCATCAAAAAGCCGGGGCTTTTCAGCAAGCTGACGAAGATGTTCACGGGCGAGAAGGAGCGCGTGGTGACGTGCTTTGCTTGCGGGCACCAGCAGACTCTCAGCACTGAGGCGCAGAGCACGCTGTGTCCGGCTCAGAGTTGTGGCGCGTATATTGATCTCCGTGATTTCAAAATCACCGGGCCTTTTGGGCGCAGCGTGCAGACGGCGGGGCTCGTGGAGCTGGGAGCGAAGGGCGATGTGACGAGCACGCGGCTGATGTGCGGCTCGGCCTCCATTGAGGGCAGCTTGCGCGGCTGCATCATCTGCACGGGCACGGCGAAGGTGCTGGTAAAAGGGCGACTGCCGGGGCAACTGGAGGCTGCTCACGTGCTTGTGGAAAAGAAGGCGGATACGGAATTTGTGCGCCCACTGAGGACGAAACTTTTCGAGCTAAACGGTAAGGCACGAGCACAGGTGGTGGCGGATAAAGTGGTCATCAATAAAGGCGGCTGCCTCGAAGGAACCGTCTATGCGCGCGCCATCGTGGTGGAGAAGGGTGGATACTTTAGCGGCGACCTGAATATCGGGCCGGAGTATGCGGAGGTAGAGGTCGCGCCGATGGAGGAAGATCGAGAGCTGGGGCGATTTGAGGACGAGGGGTAGGGTGGCTTACGATTTCTTTGCTTCGAGTGCTTTGATCACTCCTTTGTCGCCGACTTCGATTTTGAAAATGAAGCGTTGTCCTTTTTGGATGTTTACCTCGCGGAGCGCCGCCGGGACGAGGAGCGCGACGGGCTCGCCGCTGGCTTCTACGCTGAAAAGCCGCGCGTTTGCGGAGAATTGCAACTGCTCGCCGACGACGGCCTCCAGCTTGTAGGTGTTGCCACGCAGCGAGTTCGAGTTTTGCATATAATCGGCGACGGGGAAGGCTGTGAGGGTGCGGTAGGGATC
This sequence comes from Verrucomicrobiaceae bacterium, assembly GCA_043757005.1. Lineage (GTDB taxonomy): Bacteria > Verrucomicrobiota > Verrucomicrobiia > Chthoniobacterales > Chthoniobacteraceae > SXWH01. Next base: position 22,153 of record JAYVQK010000003.1, on the reverse strand, counting down.
GCTCACGCGGCCCTTTAGCACATACGCGCCGATGAGCGCGACGAGCGCGATGAGCGCGACGATGATAAACCAAACGGGATTTGTAGATGCACTGGCACGACGAGCCATATTGCGCACCCTAGAAGCCCGCGAGCGCGCTTGGCAAAGGATTTGTGTAAGAAGCGTCGAGCTACGGCGTGGCCGGCGTGCTCGTGGGATACGGCATCTGCACCTTTGGGGGCGGCGGGGGTGCGCTGCGCCACTCGATGAGCGCCCACACTCCAGCGGCTGCGAGCGCGGTGGCTACGAGTGCGAGGCGCTTGGCGGTGGTGCTCGGCGGCGGGTTATCCATCTACGAGCGTGTCGAGTTTCTCTGCGAGATCGAAGTCCAGATCGGTCAGTCCGCCTTTGCTGTGCGTGCTGAGGACGAGCCGCACTTTGCAGTAGCGGATGTCTATATCCGGGTGGTGATCTGCCTCCGCGGCCAGCTCTGCTACGCCATTCACGAAATCAATGGACTGCTCGAAATCATCGAACTCAAACGTGCGCTCGATTGCTTTGCCTTCCACTTCCCATAGCGGGAGTTCTTTGATGGCTTCTTTGATTTCTTTGGCGTCGTAAATTCGTGGCATGGTGTGGAAGAGGTTTGTTTCGCGGCGAGATAGCAGGCGGGGAAAAGGACGCAACGGCTTTTTTCTGATGTATGATTCCGGCGTTGCATCGCGGCAGGGCATTGGCTGTAGTCCGCGCCATGATTCGCCACTTTGTTGCTCTTGTCTTTGCCTGCGTCTTGGCCGGTTGCACGGGGATGAAGGAGCCTGCGCGGCAGACGCCTATTGCGAAGGTGGACATCCTCCCGCTGGCTTTGGATGACGACTTTGCTTTCACAAAAGTGTCGCCTTTTTTCAATGATCCGCACGATCCGAACGCGATGAAGACGAGCCAGAACGCGATGATCCAATTTGAAAAGCAGCGTGTGAATTACGGTGCGGTGAGCGGCTACGACCGCGCGGAACGCTACGGCTACTATTACAACGTGTGGTGGAAGTCGCGGCGTGTGGCGGACATCACGGTGCGCTTTGAATACCGGCAGGAAAATCTCGGCTCGCACGTGCAGGCGAAGGAGACGTTTTACGCGGCGACGAAGGGCGGGACGGAAACGAAGTTTAACGTGATCGGGGACGAGTATGCGAACGATGGGAAGGTGACGGCGTGGCGACTTTTGCTGATCGAAAACAACCGCATCGTGGGGCTGCGGCAGTCTTTTTTATGGAATTGATGCGCGGGATTTGACGAATGAAGCGCCGAGTGTAATGGAGATGTGCAGTTAATTTATGAGTGTCCAACCAACCATATTTGCCGATACCGAGAGTAGCTCCGCTGTGTGGGTGCGTGTGGAGGGGAAGGGGACTTTCCAAAACAGTCCGGGGCTGAAGGATTTTTCCCGCAAGCTGATCGAGAATGGGAAGCGCGAGATCGTGGTGGATCTGCTGGCTTGCCCGGCGATGGATTCGACTTTTATGGGCACGCTCGCGGGCATCGCTCTGCGGTTGCGGGATGCGGGAGGGGGGAATCTGTGGGTGGTGAATCGTAATGAGCGCAACTCGGATTTGCTCTCGGGCCTCGGGCTGGATGCGCTCTTTTCCCAGCAGCCGCCGCCGGTGCCCGGGCAGAGTGGAGGGACGGCGATCCAGCCCAGCGCGGATAAGGCGACGACGCGCGAGGTGATGCGTGAGGCGCACGAGGATTGTGTGGTGGCGAATCCGGCGAACGCGGCTGCGTTTAAGGACGTGTTGGAGTATCTGCGGGCGACTCCGTAGTGGCCTTTTCCTATTCGGGGAATCGCCGGGCGATGCCTGCAAAGGCGAAGGAGACGATGAGCATGAGGGCGGCGTAAAAGAGTAGTTCCATCGCGCCGGAAGCCTTGAGCACTTCGGCGTTGAAGCGTGTGACGACGGCGGTGAGCACATTGCCGAGCGCGACAGTCATCAGCCACAGACTCATGATGGTGCTCTTGAGGCGTGGGGGGGCTTGGGCGAAGGCAAACTCCAAGCCGGTGGCGGAGAGGAGGACTTCGCCGGCGGTGATGATGCCGACTTGCACGAGCTGCCACGCCACGGAGAGGTGCGCGCCATTTTCGATCTGCTGCTGCACGATGGCGGAGACGATGAAGGCCACGGAGGCGAGCACCATGCCTGTGCCCATGCGGCGCAGCGCGGTGAGGCGGATGCCGCGCCGCGTGAGCCACGGGTAGAGCCAGAGAGTGAAGATGGGGATGAAGAGCATGACGTAGAGGGCGTTCACCGATTGCATCGTCTCGCCATTCACCATGTAGCTGCCGATGGGGAATGAGCGCATCTTTTCGCCTTGCTGCACCCACGTCGTATTCTGCTGATCGAAGAGCGCCCAGAAGACGGTGATGGGCGCAAACACTGCAACGATGCGCCATAGCACGGCGCGGTCGGCGGCGCGGGTAGCGGCATCCACGGGCGGCGCTTGGCGGGTGGGCGGGATTTTTACATAGGTTTTGCGGCCCGACCAGAAGATGAACGTGGCCAGCGCCATCGCGACTCCGGGGATGGCAAACGCGACGCTGTAGCCGAGTTTTTCCCGAATGAGCGGGATGAAGGCGAACGCGAAGAAGCTGCCGAAATTGATGCTCCAATAAAACAGCCCGTAGATGCGCGGGAGCTGGTGCTGGTGCTCGGGGCCGAATTGATCGCCGACGAAGGCCGACACGCACGGCTTGATGCCGCCGGAGCCGATGGCCAGTAGCGCGAGGCCGAAGAGCAGCCCGCTTTTACTCCCCTCCGTGAGCGAGAGCACGGCGTGGCCCGCGCAGTAGGCGAGCGAGATCCACAAGATCGTGCGGTAGCGCCCCCACAGCCGATCCGCCACCCACGCGCCGAGCAGCGGGAGGAAATATACTGCCCCTTTGAACCAATGCACGATCTCCTTGGCCTCTGCGCCCGCGCTGCCGCCGCCGCCGAGTAAGTGTGTGACGTAGCCGGTGAGGATGGCGATGACGCCGTAATAGCTCAGGCGCTCGCAGGCTTCGTTGCCCACGATGAATTTGGTCTGCGGTGGAAGACGGTCGGACATGGAATGGATGGTCTATGATTGATGATTTGCACGAATACAAAGCGGTTGTGGCACGCGTATGAAATCATAAATCATGGGCGGGATGACATCACCCACCGAAACCTGCGCCCCATCATCAATCAACCCTGCGCCCTGCCCAAAACAATCTCTACCCCCTCCTTTGCCACAAATACCTCCGTCCCACTGCCCGCCGCTAGCGTGCGCGCGTGTTCGTGCATCTTCGCGATGACGGCGTCGCTGTGATTCGGGTCGTGGTGGAAAAGATAGAGCTGCTTCACTTTCGCCGCGCACGCCATCGCCACGCCCGCATCCAGGCTGCTGTGCCCCCAGCCTTTTTTGCTCGGGTATTCCTCCGCCGTATATTGCGAATCGAGGATCACCACATCCGCCCCTGCGATGAGCGCCACCACCTCCGCGCCGGGGTCTTCCGGCGTGCATTCGTGATCCGGCACGTAGCACACGGAGCCCGCGCTCGTCTCCAGCCGATACGCCATCGTGATGCCTGGGTGCTTTGTGCGACAGGCTCGCACGGCGATAGGGCCCAGCGTGAAGTCCCGTTCTTTGATCTCCTCAAAGACGATATTCCCGGACATCTGCGCGAGCGCCACGGGGAAATACGGATTCTCCATCTGCCCCGCCAACGTATCTTGCAGCCCGCTGCGCGCACCTTCGTAGCCCACGATGCGGAGCTGGTTTTGCGGGACGTAAGCGGGGACGAAAAACGGGAACCCTTGGATGTGATCCCAATGCGTATGCGTGAGCAGCAGCGTGGCCACGATGGGCCGCCCCGCCGCCTCCGCCATCAGCGCCAGCCCCAGCGGACGCAGCCCACTACCGGCATCCAAGATGAGATGTTGCCCATCCGCGCGCACCTCCACGCAGGAAGTATTGCCGCCCACGCCCACCGTCTCCGGCCCCGGCGTGGGGATGCTCCCGCGCACGCCCCAAAATTTCACACGCACCTGCTCGGCGGATTCGTTGGCTGGGAGATGACTTTGGCTCATTAGTAAAGTGTGAGTGCTGTGTGAAATGACATGTACACCATGTGCGAGAGCTTGCCTCCGCGCAAGCGATGCCTTACGCCCACACCATGCAAATTACAGGACTCCGCAGCCCCCATGATAAAGTGAACGGCCTCGTTTATTTCGGGCGCATGGTGGATAAAATCCGCCTGCACGCGAAAGGCGAACTGCCCGCCGACTACCAAGCCAACCTCGGCGAAGGCTTCGACAAAGCGTGCGTGAACTTTCTAGGCATCGCCTACAGCGCGCTCGCAGAGCAGGCAAAAGCGGGCGGCACCGACGAAGAGCTACTCGAATGGTGCATGGCCAATGGCAAACGCCGCGACGAGTTCGACATCGCCGTCTGGGGCGAATACCTGCGCAAGCGCGGTTGGAACGATGTAGCCAGCGAACGCCTCGCCGAGCGCAAAGCCGAGTATCACTGCACTGATCGCGCCGACATCCAGACCTTCTTCGACTTCATAGATTTCGACGAAGGCCGGAAGTAAGCGCCCTCGCGCCGCTCAATGTGCCGATGCACGTGGCCGCAGAAACCTTCGTGTCGGCACGAACCATGCTGCCGACAGACGTGTCTATTCAGGACGCGGCGCTCTATTTCAAGCGGTTCAACACCCACGTCTCCGCTTCGCGCTCGAAGCTCTCGATTTGTTGCTGAGAATGGAAGAACTCTGGACGCAGTGATGCACGCGATAGACCAGCCCCATTCCCCCGCCCGTGAAGACCTGCTTCACCTCGTATCGGTCGAGGATCACGGCACCGATTTGCCAGACTGGCGGCATATTTTCAGGATCGTTGTAATTCATCACCATGGAGCCTTGCGACTCACTACTCACTCAAACGTCACTTTTGTCCCGGATGCTCTGGCGAGCATTTCGCCGCCATGCGCGCCCCGTCCTCCCAGAATCACTTTCGCGAGCGGCTGGGCGATGAGGGATTCGATAGCACGCTCCATCGGGCGCGCGCCGAGTTCTGGGCTATAGCCGCGCTCCATGAGCAGCGCATAGACCGATTCATCGAGGGTCAAATGGTAGCCCTGATCTGCGAGGCGCGCGTTCAGGCGGGCGATGAATTTCTCTGCAATCTCACGCACGTTTTCTTTGCCGAGCGGATTAAATACCACCGTTCGCGAAATGCGGTTGAGCAGCTCAGGGCGCAGGTGGCGTTTGATCGCATCGGCGATGCGCGCGTGTAAATAGCCCGCCGCATCCTCGCCGCCGAGCGCCGCCCCAAAGCCCATCTTCTTCCTCTCCGCAGGAGTGGCACCGCCCAAGTTACTCGTGAGGAGGATGACGGCCTCGCGGAAATTCGCCTTCCGCCCGCGCGAATCCGTCAGCGTGCCTTCGTCGAAAACTTGGAGAAAAAGATCCAGCACACGCGGATGCGCCTTCTCCACTTCGTCGAACAAAATGACACTGTAAGGCTTCGCGCGCACCGCATCCGTGAGCCTGCCGCCCTCATCGTGCCCGATGTAGCCAGGTGGCGAGCCGATGAGCTTCGAGACCGAGTGCTCCTCCATGTATTCGCTCATGTCGAACCGCAGCAGACTCGCCTCCGTGCCAAAAAGAAACTCCGCCAGCGCCTTCGCCAGCTCCGTCTTCCCCGTCCCCGTCGGCCCGGCGAAAAGGAACACCGCCACCGGCTTCTGCGGGTCTTTCATCCCGTGAAAATGAACGCCCTCAGTGCTTGCGAATGTCTCCCGTGCGATGGCTCGCATTGCCTGCCTATGTGTCAAAGCGAACGCGCTCCGTGCGAGCGAAGCCTTGGGTGCGTGCGAGCCGCACCCTGCCCGCGTGCCGCCGCGCCTTGGCCCCGTGCAACGCCGCGCTGCCGCGTGCGAGCGGAGGTTTAGGCGGGTGCGAGCCGCAGCGTGGCGCGTGTCAGCCGCCCCTTACCCCGTGCGAGGCTGGCCTCCCCCCGTGCCAGCCGCCCCTTGGCGCGTGCGAGTTCACCCTTGCCCCGTGTCAATCACCCCTTGGGCCTATGTCAGCCGGGGCTTCGGCGTGTGCAAGATGACCCTTGGAGCGTGTCAATCGAGCCTTGGAGCGTGTAAATCACCCCTTGGGCGTGTGCGAGATGACCCTTGGAGCCTGTCTATCGAGCCTTGGCGCGTGTCAGGAACGCCTTGGAATCAGCCATTTGCGTCAAATCACGCCCGCCGTGCCCCGAAAGGCTGTTCGGACTGGCAAAACCGCCGGGCCAGCGAATGTCGCCGGCCCTCTTCCCTACCTCCGCTCATTCAGCCCCGGCAGCGCAACGACGATCTTCACGATCTTCCCCGTCTCCATGCCCACCCGCACCATCTCGCCGGGACGTTTCATTCACCTTGCCGCCGAATCCATACTGGCTGCGGTGCGCTTCATCCGCGATGTGGATGGCCCTGGTGGTGGTTTAAGCCTTTAGTTTGAAAAACCGCTCCAAGTTCTCCTTCAGCGCGGGCGCAAACTCCAGTTCCGGCTTGGTGAACCTTAGTTGCTTGATGCCGCGCAGGTTGAAGCCGACGATCTTGTCTTTGTCCTCCGCGACTGATTCATCGAGGAAGAGGAGCATGTTCGCCACGTCTTTGCCTTCGGCCTTGGCCTTGCCCATCACGAAGCCGACTTCGTGATACACGTTCGGGTTGCAGTGCGTGAGGTTGCCAATGAGCAGGCCGCAATCGCTCATCATCTCGATGATCTTGTCGTTGATTTCGTAGGACGTGCCGTCGTGGAACCAGTCCACGCGCTCCACCTTGAGCGCGGGCTTGAGGTTGTGCGTCTCGCTCACTTCTTTGCAGACGCGCTGGATGATGGCGTAGTGGTCATCGGGCTTTGCTTTGCCGAAGGGCATCGATACGAAGACGGTCCGCTTCCGGCTCGCCAGCACTTTGTCGAAGATGGCGATGAGGTCTGACGAGCTGGATTCCTCGATGAGGTGCAGGTGATTATCCAAGACCCAGCGGACGAATGACACGACCGGCGCGCCCTTCTTGAGTTCGTAATAGACCAAGGCCGCGAGCAGTCCGCGATTTTTGGAGTCTTTCAGCGCAGGATGGGTGTCAAAAAGTCCATTCACCTTCACCAGTGCCGCCTTGAAGCGAGGGACGGCGTTCTCGTTGTCTCCCAGCACATCGCTTTGGATGAGAAAGGTGAACTGACCGACTAGAAAACTGCGCGGCTCTTTCTCGATGAATGGCTTCAAGTTTCCGAAGACATCGAAGTCCAGCGCGGTGTGCAGCTTCCGGGCGTGGTAGTAGGGCCAGCCAAATGACTCGTGCGCTTTGAGCTTTGCGTCGGGGAACAACGCAGAGTCGTCGAGGATGAGCTTGAGGTTTTGCTCCATCGTCAACGGCACCGACTTGTAGTTGATGTTGTGGAAGAGAGCGCGGCTGAAGCGGGCGGCCTCGGTCGTGTTGCGGAAGAGCAGCAGACAGAACGGCGTGTTGTGCGCCTCGAATTTCTTGTCCTTCGGCGTCGCGCTGAGGCGGTGATTGCCGTCGATGCGGGAGAACTTGTGCGCGAGCTTGGCGTTGAGTTCGATGGTGGCGGTTTGGAAGATGTCGAAGGTGCGCGAGTCCTTTCCGCTGCTCTTGGTCTTGTTGACCGAGCAGGACAATCGGTAGTCGGCGAACTTGAGATTATTGAAGTGCTGTCCCGCTCTCACGTTCTCTAACAGCTTCGTGACTTCCTCCGTGTTGTCGGCGTCCGGTGAAAGCGTCGTGCTGAGGATGACCTCGGGGAAAAACAAAAACTCTCCCTCGCGCAGAAACGCCACCATCTCCTTCTCATGCAGTTTTAGGAGGTCGCGCTGAAAGCTCGGGTCAGGTTCGGAGAGGGAATAGAGGTCGCCCATGCGGGCGAAGCCTCGAAGGCAAAGGAAATTGCCGAGCGAGAAATCGGGAACGCCTTTGAGCTTCATACGGCGCCCTCCTTGCCGAGGATGAGGGCTTCGATGTCACGCTTGGCCTTGTCGAGGTCGGTGCGGGCGTCGGCGAAGAGCTTGCGCGCTTGGTTTTTCGTAGCCTCAGCCTTCTCCGCTATTCGTTCCTGGATTTTCTTCGGCGGGAAAGGAATCTCCATGCGATAGAAGAAGTCTTCATCTACACGCTGGTGGCCGGATGAGCCGGTAAAGTTTCGGCGAGCGTGCTCGCGGACGGTTTTGAGGCGCAAGAGGTGATGCATGTAATGATGGGACAATTCCGCACTTCTCCGCCTGAAGACATGGAACTCGGTTGAGCCGTATCCAACGCCTTCGACCAATCCATCTGCAACGGCAGCTTTGCCATTTTCCATACAAGGGGTGATCTTGGCCCAAATCACGTCGTCCCTTTGAAAGGGCGTGTAGCTTCCCGCCTCGTCGATGGGTCGCGTCTGCCGGTCTGTGATTTCTCCGAAGACGTCCGACACTGCATCCATCGGAACAAATGATACGGGGGTTCCGGGTGCCAATTTCGGAAATCGTGACACCGGATTGATTGATGCCACATCACGCAATCGGCGAAGTGGAAACTTGCCGCCATCAAAGCTCAGGCGCTTCCAGTTTGCTGCCGGATCGATTCTCTTGCCGCTGACGGTCGAGAAGTCTCGACGAAAGATTCGGCTTTCGATCGTGTTGGGTGGCTCGGGTTTCTGGGGGATGCCGAGTTCGTCGAGTAGCACATCGTCAATGCTGGCGAGCAAGGCCTTTGCTTCATCGTCGCGCCTTCGCTTGTCGGCGTATGCTTGCTGGAGAAGAGAAATCACCAGCGTTTGCACGGGAATCGGGGCGGCCGGAATATCCAGATTGGAATACTCGCGGGCGTTGATGTTGGGCTGTCCAGCCGCACGCTGGACGGCGCGCACCCAATCCTTGTAGTAAGGGAGTTGAGTGATTGCGAAGGCATAGTCGGGAAGTAATTCAGCGCACCGAAACCGGAAGCGAATCAAGTAACCCGCAAAAAAGCTCACGCTTGGGGCATGAGCACGCTTGTGTATGTAGGATTTGCCCACCGTATTCCCGCTTCGGGCGAGCAACAAATCATCCTCCTCCAAGATGTATCTGTGTTCGACCGTCGCGGCGGTGGCTCCTAGTTCGTCGATGAGAATCCCAAACTCATCGATATCGGTAATGCGGATGTAGCGTGGTTGCACTGGCGTTTTGCGTTCCAAACCACGCTCGCCTGCTCCATATTGCGGCGGCTGCGCGAAGAAGCTTCTGAGTTTTCGCACTGGGTATTTGAACTCTTGGACCTTGCGGCGGAAGAGAACCATCTCAGGGTCGAAACGGTCGCCCAACTCTGACGCCATCGCGAGGAAGACGGTGGGCGGATTCACCGCCTTGCTGAGATTGAAGCTCACGCCTTCCCCTCCTCAACCGCGGTGATGAAGCGGGCGAGTTCCTCGGCAATCGGTTCGAGTTCGTTGGTCTTTGTTGGCCGGCCAACTGCATCGTAGCCAATGTCCTCAGCGATGGCCATGAAGATGGGATAGTCGGGCAGGTCTTTACGACGGCGTTCCTCGTAAAGCTCGGTAAGCTGGTAGCGAAGTTCGTCGGCCTGCGCGGCGAAGCGATCGGAGATTTCCTGCGCGGCGGCGGCGTAGGCTTCGTTTTCCTTGCGTGCCTTGGCTTCGAGTTCCGCAAATTCGGGGCGGTCGCCGAGTGCCTTGAGCGCGGCCTTCTTCTCCTGTTCGATCTTGTTGAGCTTCTCCTCGAGCTTTTCATTCGTGCAAATGCTGTCTTTCAGTTTCTGCTTGGTATCGCGCATCCGCTTCGTCTCGGCGGCGGTGTTTTTCTTCAGGCAGAGGACGGAGCTTTTCACGCCGGCTCCGGTAGCAGTAAAGGCGGTCTGCGGCAGAGAGACGACGGCAACGATACGGTAAAGATTTTCGATCTCATCGCGGACGTATTGGAGACTTGAATTGGTGAGAATTCCGTCTGGAATAACCACCGTCAGGTAGCCGCCTTCGGTCAGGTAGTTCCAGCACTGCTCAAGGAAGAGAATTTCGGTGTCTTGGCCGGGGCGTTCCGACGCTTTGCTCTTGGGGTTGAGCCAATCCACATCGCGGGTCGCAAGGCGGTATTGGTTCATGTAAGCCTTCTCGGTCTGCTTCACGGATGATCCAAACGGAGGATTGGTGATGATAAAGTCAAAGCGGCCTTCCTTGAAACCTTGGTTGTTCGTCTTAGCCCGGATGTCGGCGGGCGGCACCAGCCCGTCGTTGGCAACGACGTTGGTGTGGCCGTCGTCGTGGATGATCATGTTCATCTTCGCCGTGCGGGCGATCTGCTCGTTGATCTCGATGCCGTAGAGATTGAACTGCGCGAAGTCGTGCCAGTGCCGGTGATGCTGCGCGCCTTCCGGTGGGCCGATTTGCTTCGGGTAGTAGGCGTCGGCCTCCTTCCGCACCTTGTCGAGAGCATGGAGCAGGAAGCCTCCGCTGCCGCAGGAGGTGTCAAGGACGAGCGATTCGTGGGTGATGGGAAGCACGTCCACGATGAACTTCACGATGGGGCGAGGGGTGAAGTATTGCCCGAAGTCACCACGGAAGAACGAGCCCATGAAGGTCTCGAATGCGCGGCCTTTGCTGTCGAGGTCGGTGTCCGAGAGATTGATGCTTTCGAGGTAGCTTACGACCGTGCGCGCCTTGGCTGCACTGAGGCGGATGTCGTCCTTGAAAACTTCCGGGTCTTTCTTCCGGCCTTCCTCGTAGAGCTTTTTGAGGCGGTCGAGAAGGTTCTGGTTCGTGGCCTCGTTGGCTTTGCGCACTTCTTCTTCGGACTCGTCCTTCGGCTTCACGGTGACGACCTGAAAGTCGTAGGCTTCACCCGGTTTGCGGAGCTTCCGCTCATCCCACAGCTTGCAGAAGATGAGCTTGTCGAGTTCGTCGAAGGCTTCGGAGGGGTTGAGTTCGCCGCCGCCCCAAAGCGCTTGGTGCGCCTGCTGGAAGCGCCGCGTGAGTTCGTCCTGAGTGACGAGTTCGAGTGGGAAAAGCTTTTGTCCGCTCTTCGTCGTGCCACCGCCGACGGCATACTTGAACCGCGCCAGTTCCGTGACACCAAACTGCGGCACGTCGGGAATGGTGATGCGGTCTTTCGGCTTCTTGGCCGGAATCTCGAAATACTCGTTCTTGAGTTTGCTGGTGACCCAGACGTAACGCGCTCCCTCGGCGACGGCGTAGCTGACGGCTTGGTCGGCGGCTCGCCTGAACTCAAGCTCGCTGACGTCCGGCTTCTTGCACTCGGTGACGATGAAAGGGGATTTCAGGGCGTCGTCATCGTAAACAATGATGTCGGCTTCCTTCGTCTCAGAACCCATTTGCACCGCGACAAACTGCCGGATGCGTTTGACCGGGTATTTGTAGATGAGCACGAGACTGAGAAAGGACTCGGCCTGAACTTTCTCCTCGGGGTTGGAGTAGTTGCGCCGCTTCTCCTGGTGGAGATAGACGATGTATTTCCCATCGTCTTCGAGACGGATGAGATTCTGTTTTATGCCTTCAGCAATTAGATCCATGAGTTAATTCCAGTGGTAAGCGGTTGAGCCTGCAACCGGCGAGCAGTCGGTGAGGGTGTCGGGTTTGCGTTCCACGACAAAGAGGCATTTCACGATGTCGGGGTTGTCCTTGATGATTCGGCCATCGGTCGTCCTTGCCGCTGGCGCGGACGCTTCTCAAACACGGCCTTCATTCCTCTGCGCGCGCGCCGGAACGCGGGGCGTCCCGGCGCTGCGCAGGGGTGCTGCGGGCCTTACTTCGGCGGCGCGGGCGGTGGGGTGCCGCCGGTGTTCTTTTTCTTTTCCCGCTTCGGTGCGCGCTCGATGTGACTCGCGCTGTCCCACGCGCGGAGCTTGTCGGGGTTGCGGGCGTATTTGTTGTGCATGATGGCGTCGAGCTGGGTGGCTTCGGCCATGCCGGCCCGGATGAGGCGGCCCACGGCGGCGGTGCTGGCGACGCCGCCCTGGTCGTCGGATTCCATGTCGTCATCGGCGCTGCGGATGGCGGCGAGGTCGTCCTGCAAGTCCTGCACGAAGTCGGCGGGCATTTCGTAGGCGATGAATTTGGCGGGGATGCCGGGCTGGGCGAGTGCCAGCACGACGGCGTCGGCGGCGGTGAGGAGGGCGGTCTGGCTGGGGCTGTCGGGCGTGCGGTATTTGTCGGCGAAGCCGGGTTGGTCCGCGTCAATGGCGCGCGCGGTGCGGGTGATGTTTTGCAGGTCGAGGCGGAGGGCGTCGAAGAGGACGGACTTGGCGGTGGCGGTGCCGCCGTCCTGCGTGGCTTTGGCGGTATCGAGGTCTGTGATGACTTGCGCGAGGGTGGCGAAGTGTCCGGCGGCCTTGCTGCCTGCGGCGAAGTCGGTGGAGTTGTCTTTTCCAAATGTCTGGACGCGGCCAAACATGTCGTAACGGCGGGTTTCTCGGTCGTTCATGTGGTGTTTTGTATTGGTGAGTTTTTGTTGCGGGGTGGACGTGCGGGAAAATGGCGAGGCGCGTGCTTTCTGCCAAGCGCTTTTTCAAGACCCGCGAAAATGCGTGGGATGCCGCCGAGGCGGCGGACGTAGTAACAACTGACTATGTGCGGATGCAGGCCGAGATTCACCCACGTCTCCGCCTCGCGCTCGAAGCTCTCGATTTGTTGTTGGGATTGGAAGAACTCTGGGCGGGGTGATTTGACCGCCAAATCCATATTCCAATCTTTGTGATGCACACGATAGACCAGCCCCATTCCGCCACTGGTGAAGACCTGCTTTACCTCGTAGCGGTCGAGGATCACGTCGCCGATTTGCCAGATGGGCGGGACGATTTCTGGGTCGGTGTAGTGCATGAGGTGGCCTTGGCTTTTACGGCTTTTGATTTGCGAGCAAGACTAGGTCTAGGCCGTCGGGTGCGTATTGCTGAAAGCCGCTGTCGAATGTGATGAGACGTGCGCTTGCCAAGCGTGCGAAGGCGCAGAGGTAGGCGTCCATCCATCGCTTTGGGGAGTGGGATTTCGTGGAGGCGGTGGTGAGCCAGCGGTCTTCGATGCCGATGGGTTCCGCCATCCATCCCACGCGCGGGTCGAGTTGGAATTGGCGCAGCGCATGGATCGCTTGCTCGTTGGTCATGGTGTCTTCTTCAAAGATGTTTTGGGAGGTAACGAGCCGGAGGAAGGAGTTTTGTGTCATGCGACAAAAACAGGCCGAGCCGTCATCCGGCACTTCTTGGAACCATGCGAGTGCAGCCTGATGATGCGCGTGACGATCCATGGCCAGTGCTACCCACACGTTGCTGTCCAGCAGGCTAAACTTCATGGCCTGCGTCCAAGGCGGCTTCCTGCTCGGCGATCATGCGGTTCGTCAATGGAAGGCTTCCGGGCTTCCGGGATTTCACCATGGGCAGGGAGATGCGGGCGGCGGGCTGTGGGGCATCTGCACGGCGGAGCACCATGCGGATGCCTTCTGCCACAAGTTCCTTGATTTTGCTGCCGCGCAACACTGCGGTGGCTTTCAGTTGCCGGTAGAGGTCGTCATCAAATTCGATGGTGGCTTTCATGACAAGCATGGTAGCTGGGAAACCAGCTTTCTGTCAACCTGACCGCCACTAAACTCGCACGACTTTCAGCCCTTCCTTGGTGGCGGCTTTGGCTTGGCGGTCGTCGCCGGTGATGAATTCTGTGGCTTGTAGGGTGAGTGCGGTGGCGATGTGGAGCAGATCGAGGGTGCGTGTGCTGAGGGTGCGGGAGTGCGTGGTGGAGAGTCGCAGCGTGGTGGCAAAGACGGTGGGCCAGGATGGCTGTGCGCGGTAGAAGACGCCGCTCTCCGCATCTGCGCGCAAAGCAGCGAGCGTGGCGGTGACGGCGGTGACGGTGGCTTCTTTGCGATAGTGTTTGAGCTGCAATCCATTCGTGAACTCCATCTCGTGCAGCCATGTGAAAGCGAGCGGCAAGGGGCGGCGGTGGAGGTGGGCGATGAGTGGCTCTGTCTTTTCCTCCGGGAAATACAGGGCCACGAGGGAGCTGGTATCGAGATACCTCACAGCCGCTCCTCACGATCCGCGAGGACGGCTTTGGAAAGACTGCTGCCTTTGGGCTGCGCCCCCCAGATCGCGCGAGCGCGGGCTGCAAAATCGGGCATCGCAACGGGAGCCAGACTGGCTGCGCTGGAGGGAACGAGGCGCGCGACGGGCTTGTTGCGGCGGGTGATCTGGACTTCTTCGCCTTTTTCTACCCAAGCCAAAACTTTGCCAAGGTGGTGCTGCACATCGCGGACGGTGGCGGTTTTCATGTTAAACAGAATGACGCACATGGAGCCCACCGTCAAGGCAGAGCCTTTTTCATGGCGGCGAGCATTTCCGTGGCAGTCTGGTAGCGATCTTTGGCTTTCTTTTCGAGGGCTTTGTCGAGGACGGCGCAGAGGCTTTGGGGGAGTGTTTTATCCCGCTGGGCGATGGGGATGATGTCGTCGTTTAGGATGACATCAATGGGGTCGCGGTCTTTCGAGAAGGGGTAGGGATAGGTGCCTGTGAGAAGATTGTAGATCGTCGCGGCCATGCTCCATACGTCGGAGACGGGCTTCACGTATTTGAAATTGGTGATCTGCTCGCGGGGCATAAAGACGGGGGTGCCAGCGTAGCCGCCGGTCATGCTCATCCCGCTGAGGCCAGCGTGCTCGAAGCTCTTTGCCAGTCCGAAGTCGGAGAGCCGCGCTTTGCTGCCGGAGAGGAGGATATTTTGCGGCTTGAGGTCGCGATGCACGAAGCCTTTTTCATGCGCAAATGCGAGGGCTTCGAGCGCGTCGAGGATGATGTGCTTTGCCTGTGCAAGCGAGAGGCGGCCTTTGTGCTGGAGCATGAGATCCCATGCGCTCCCGCCGTCGCAAAACTCCATGATGAAATAGAAGACTGCGCCCGATGCGCCGCTCTCCAGCACGCGGACGATCTTGGGATGATCGAGATTGGCGGTGATTGCGGCCTCGCGCTTAAACTTCGCGATGGCCTCCTCGTCGGCATCCACGCGAGAGAGCATCACTTTTACCGCGACGACACTGCCATCGGCGCGACGGGCGCGATACACGGCACCAAATCCTCCGCGCCCGATTTCCGCTTCGATCTTGTAGCCGGGGATTTCGAGTTTCGGTTTCGCAGTTTGATCCGGCGTGCCGAAGATGAGTCCTGCAAGCTGTCCGGGGGAAAGGAGCGAGATGTCGTCGAGTTGAGGATCAAGACGGTGCTGGGGTGCTTCCTTCGGCTGCTGGATGACGACTTCCAATTCCGTCCGCCCCACCTTGATGCGGTCGCCGTGTTTGAGGATGATTTCCGGGTAGCGCCGCTTGGCTCCTTGCTCGGGAGTTTCGCCTGCTTTCCTTGCGCCGAATTTTTCTCCGTTC
Source organism: Verrucomicrobiaceae bacterium (assembly GCA_043757005.1). GTDB lineage: Bacteria > Verrucomicrobiota > Verrucomicrobiia > Chthoniobacterales > Chthoniobacteraceae > SXWH01. The sequence goes on along the minus strand of JAYVQK010000003.1, from coordinate 6,737 downwards.
ACATACGTGCCGTTCAAGCTGCCGAGATCGCGCAGGCACGCAGCGGGTGGATTGACCTCTAGGATGAAGTGATGGCGGGAGACCAGCGTGTCATCGGCGATGCACGCATGGCAGTCGTCCATGCGTCCAAAGACGAAGGTATCGTGCTCAGAAAAGGTGAAGGTTTTCCCTTCGATGATCTGGAGTTGGACTTTGGCGCTCATGGCTTAGGTGTAGCACTACGGAGAGCGGGCAAAAACGTCAACCAGCCGGGTTGCCGCGATGTGCGGATTTCAAGAAGCCCTTCGAGTCGATGCCGGCCAACCTGTAGAATCAGCGCAGCGGCGGAACCTTTTAAAGGCTGGAAGATGGTAATAAATGAACGATCAAGCTGCCCGCCATTCCATCAACAAATAGATACCTTTGTCCTCTATGGGCCGGAACCCCAGTCGCTCATAGAGCCCCAGGGCGGGGTTGAATTTCTCCACGTGGATGGAGAGCACCTTGCCCGTTGCGCGCGCCTCTTCTTGCAGGGCAAGCAAGTGCTGCGTGCCGAGCCCCGCGCGGCGATACTCGGGCAGGAGTGCGATGTCCACGATGCGGATTTCCTCCGCTCCACGATTCACATACAGCCGCCCCGCCGCCACTCCGCCGTGCTCGATGATGCTTTGAGTGGCGGCTGGGTAGTGCTGTTCGTAGTGCGCGCATTGCGCCTCGAATTGCATCCGGCAAAACGCCGCCTTTTGCTCCGCGCTCCACGGCACCGCCGCGAGTTCAGCGGCGCGCGTGCTGGCATATACGCTTTCTAAAAAAGGCGCATCCTCCGTCAGCATAGGGCGGAGGGTCGATGCTGCGGGCGCTTTCATTCGGAGAAAGGAAGCGTTGGCCTCAGGCTATCCAGCCTGTGACCCACTACGAGCGCGGAGGAAATACGCCTTGCAGCGCGATGCAGAAACTCAGCGTGAGGTAAGGCATCATATTATTGTGCGGCTGGCTGCCTCCCACTACGCCGATCATCCCCGAAGCCATCGCGCCGAGATTCACCGCAGGTGTGTAAGCCGTCCCGCCATTCGATCTTCCAAAAGCCGTCGTCGCCGCTGGCGTCCCACTGGCAGAGGGCGGCGGCGTGCCTTTGCTTACTACGGTGTGCGTGTGCGCGGGCATCTCGGATTCGAGCAGTGTGACGGTCTCCGAGCCGCCCGTCTCGCCGAGATCGTGCAGCGATAATCCCGGCCCTTGCCCGGAATGCATCGGCGCGTTGCCTTGCAGATTTGGCAGGGCAAAGTTGGATCTTCCATCGCCGCCGTAGGTCGTGCCGAGGAGCGAAAAAAGCGCGGTATTTTGCGAGATGGGCAAGATCTGCCCATCGCAAAAAGCCCAGCCTCTGGGTGCGAAGTTAAAACCGAAGATGCGGATTTCTGCGACGAATGGGTCCATAAAAAGTGATCAGGTTTGAGAAGGGAAAATGCCGAAGAGCGAGATGATGAAATTCACGCAAAGATACGGCTGGAGATTGGAATGAGGCTGACTGCCACCAGTCGTTAGGACCGCCTCCGCAGCCATATTACTAGCGGGCGCGGCGGCGGTGTAGATTTTTACGACGTTGCTCGCCGCTGGCAGGAAGCCCACTGGCGCTGGCTGTGTGCCCGCGTTTTGCGATGCTACGAGTGCGTGCGTGTGGGAAGGGATTTGCTGCACAGTGAGAGTGACATTTTCCACACCACCCGTTTGCGCGAGGACGAAGCCGCCGCCTTGGTGGATGGGCAGTCGCCCTTGCAAGTCCGGTAGAGCGAAGGTAGATTGCCCATCGCCGCCGTAGGTGGTGCCGATCAGGTTAAAGAGGGCATCATTCTCCGAAATGGGGAGGAGCTGCCCCGCGCAAAACATCCATCCCGCAGGGGCGAAGTTGCCTGCAAATATTCGAATTTCACCAATGTAAGGTTGTGCCATAAATGGAGTAGTTTAGTTTTGGCTCGGGAAGATTCCTTGTAGCGCGATGCAAAAATTGAGCGTAAGAAACGGCTGCATATTTAGATGAGCCTGACTGCCCCCGACGCTGGTGATGGTCGCAGGATTCAAGCTCGTGAGATTCCCCGCCGGAGCATACATATTCGAGACTCCACCGAGGACATTCCCCAACGGTGTCACCGAGTCTCCGTTGTTATTCGAGCCCTGCGCCACGTGCGTGTGCTGTGGTAGCTCCGAGGCGATCAGCGTGTGCGCCTGCTCGCCCGCTCGCTCGCCCAAGACGTGCCCGTTGCTGGAGTGAATGGGCGTGCGGCCTTGCAGATTGGGTAGTCCGAAATTCACCCGCCCGTCGCCGCCGTAGGTCGTGCCGAGGAGGGAAAAAAGTGCCTGATTCTGGTTGATCGGCAGCAGTTGTCCGTTGCACATCGCCCAGCCTTTCGGCGCGAAGCCGAAGCTCATGATGCGGATTTCTGCGAGAAAAGGTTCAGCCATTTTAGTAAAGAGAGAGAGAGTTTTGTGTGAAAGAATCAGCCCTGCAAAATCGCCTGCGCCTGCACCAGCGCTCGGCGCGAGCGCAGCACTTGGAAGCGGGTGCCATGCTGGAGCCAAGTCGTCGCCGCGCCATCGGCATCGTTGCCCGCGATCTCGCTGGGCAGCAGCGCCGCCAGCCAGCGCGCGGCGTCGGAGGGTGAATGCACGGCCCATTGCTTCGAAACCCCGTAGGTGGCGATGACCTCTTCCACATCCATATAAAAAACCTGCCGGAGTGCCGTGGAGACGAGCCGCGAGCGGAGGAATCTCGCCACACTCGCCGTCGGCAATCCATCCGCCAAAGCCACGAGCTGTTGCAGGAAAGTAGCCGCCAGCTTTTGTGCATCCGCCGCCTTAGCGATCTGCTGGAGCACCCGGCTCCTCCACAGCGCAAAATCCGTCCCCGAAGCCAGCCCCAGCTCCGCCGCCTCCACCGTCCCGCGCAGCGCGGCATCCAGTGCCGATGCGCCTCCGAGCGTTTTATTCACGATTTTCAGCGTGCTCCCGCGTGCGTGGAAGGGGTCGCTGAGTTCCTGCGTCTGCGGGTTAAAAATCAACGCATCATGCGCGAAAACATTCCCAGCACGTTTGCCCATCGCCACGAGCCGCGCAGCGAAATCGGCGGGCAGCAGATTTTCGATCGTCACGTCCACATTTTTGAGGCTGAAAGTGAGCGTATTATCGTGCGAATAAATGCCCGTGAAAGGCGCGCTCGCCAGCGCCGCCTGCATCTCGCCCAAGCTCTGCACCTCCACGATCACGTGCAGCGCCCGCGTCCCCCCCGAGCGAATCCGCCCGAGCACCGAAGCCCCCACCACGCGAAATTCCGCACTATAGCCGCGCACAAATGCAAATACCGCCGCATCCCCCTCCCAAAGCGGAAGCCCGCCCGCGAGCCTCGCAGAGGATGCAGCCATAGGCTGCAAAGCAGCCCCACAAAGGGCAAGCGACCCCAAGCCAATAAATGAACGACGATGAAAAGACATAAAAGTGTGAGCCAATCTCCACGCGATTGGAGCGGCTTCCGTGCTAGATGCAAGGGGGAAAAAGGAGAGCGCCAAAATAAAGCCGAACTAGTCTATTCTCTCCCCGGATAAACGCGGGGTGGACTAGTGAACGCCGCGCGGCTACTAAACATTACTTCCGATCCAACCCATGAAACAAACCATCACACTTTTTAAAAGACTACTTGAGATTACGTTTCTTTCTCTGATGTGGCGATGGCTTTATGCAAGTTCTTGTGAATCCTCTTCTGATACATGGTTCATTGTCGGAGTCGCCGCTATTTTCGTGATTTCCTCCTCCGTTCTTCACTGCTTCGCTGCTCCACAGACAGTTCGCGGGCGACCGTGGTGGCATCATTCACTTGCCATACTTGGCGGCACCGCGTTCTCCATCGCTACTTTATACGCAGTGAAGGGCGTCACCCTGCGGAGCCTACCGCAAGAGCTGCTCCCAATGGCTGTCGGAGTATTTTTCTTTGTCGTTATTCACCCTTTTCTCTACGGTGCAAAATCCCAAGCCCGCCACACCAACTGAGCTTTGAAAGGCTCGCCGAGGTGATCGCAGCGGTGGCGCTGCATTAGCCCTCTACGTCGCGAGGGCGTTGGCTATGGCGTAGTGTTCGCTGTGGCTGAGGCTCACGAGGAGGGTGGTGATGCCTAGTCGCTTGGCTGTGTCTGCGCCGGTGCCGTGGAGGACGATGAAAGGTTCGCCGCTCGCTTTGCGGCGCACTTCTACATCGCACCAGCCGAGCTGCGCGCCAAAGCCGGTGCCGAGTGCTTTGGCCACGGCCTCCTTTGCGGCGAAGCGTGCGGCGTAGCTGCGGGCGGGCTCGCGGTGGGCGTTGCAGTAGGCCTGCTCGGCGGGGAGGAAGCAGCGATCCAGAAACGCCTGCCCCTGCCGCTCGATGGCGAGGGCGAAGCGCGCGATCTCCACGATGTCCACGCCGAGGCCGAGGGGCTTCATGCTTTCATCCCGGCGAGCATCTCGCGCACGGCGGCGTCGAGCCCTACGAAGACGGCGCGAGAGACGATGCTGTGGCCGATATTCAGCTCCACGAGGTGCGGGATGCGGCGGATGAGGGAGACGTTTTCGTAGTTGATGCCGTGGCCAGCGTTCACTTGCAGCCCCAGCTCTTGGGCGAAATGCGCCGCGCCCATGAGATGCGCGAGGGCGGTGATTTGCTGCACGCCCTGCGCGTTCGCAAACGCCCCGGTGTGTAGCTCCACCACCTCCGCGCCGAGCGCGTGCGCGGCCTCGATTTGTGCGTGATCGGGCTCGATGAAAAGGCTCACCCGCACGCCTGCCTCGCGCAGTCGGGCGACGGTGGGGCGCAGCGCGGCGAGCTGGCCCACGGCATCCAGGCCACCCTCCGTCGTCACTTCGGCGCGGTTTTCTGGCACGAGGCAGACATCCGCCGGACGCACGGCGAGCGCGATTTCTACGATCTCGGGGGTGTTGCCCATTTCGAGATTCAGCTTTGTCGCGAGCGCAGCGCGGAGCGCGAAAACATCGGCATCCTGGATGTGGCGGCGGTCTGCGCGGAGGTGGAGGGTGATGCTGCTGGCCCCCGCTGCTTCACACGCTTTCGCCGCCGCGAACACGCTCGGCTCGGCATTGTGCGCGGCGATGTCTGCGACGTAGCGGGCCTGCCGCAGGGTGGCGACGTGGTCTATATTCACTCCGAGTTTCATAAGCTGCGATGAACACGGCCTCCGCACGCAGAGTCAAGCGCGCGGGCTGATGGGCAGCATCCTATTTCGAACCACGAAGGGCACGAAGGGCACGAAGATGATGCAGAAGGGAAGGGGTGCGAAGGGATCGCTTCCCTTCGTGTCTTTCGTGCCCTTCGTGCTCTTCGTGGTTCAAAATAGACGGCTCAAGCGCGGGGGCTACCCCTTGAACCCCGCAAAGATCTCGCCCGCCTCGGCCAGCGTTTCCTTTGAACCCACATCGAACCACGTCCCCGGCACGCTCCATGTCTGCACGGTTGTGCGCGGGTAGAGCCATTGCACGAAGCGCCCGGGCTGATCGGGGTTATTCCCCTCGGCCATGTATTGCGCGATCATCGGCACCACATTCGCCGGGTAATAATACAGCGCGATGCCGATGAGCGTGCTCGGCGGCTGCTCGGGCTTCTCCACAAATTGCGTGATGACCCCCGCCGCATCCACCGCGACAACGCCGTATTTGCGGGCCTCGGCGAGCGAGCCTACATCATACACGCCGAGCACGGGCACCTTCACCTCGCGGGCGAAGCGTCCGTAGTCTTCTAGGCTTTGGCTAAAAAGATTGTCTCCCGCGACCACGAGCAAGTCCTCGCCCTCGATGCCGTATTTCTGCACGACGTGGTGGATGTCGCCGATGGCCCCGAGCTTATCCGCATCGCCCGTAGAGCCGTCGTCCACGATGGTGAAGGGCAGCTTTGCGTGCGCCGCATTGTAGCCCTCCGCCCACGCCTCGAAGTCGGCGGCAAACTTGCTATTGGTTACCACGAACACCTTCGCGATGCCGGGGATCGGCGCGAGATGATCAATCACCCACTCCATCATCGGCTTCCCCGCGACATCGAGCAGTGGCTTCGCTTTGTTTTCAGTGAGCGGATAAAGACGGGTCGCGTAGCCAGCAGCAAGGATCAGGATGTTCATATTAGAGCGCGCGGTTTTTACGAGGCGCGCGGAGAAATGCAACGCTGTGAGCGAAATGCTCGCCGCCGCGCTGGGTTTGCGGATTACTCGTGCGATGCGTCTCTTACTTGTTGATGGGAATTACTACGTCTATCGCTCTTTCTTTGCCATCCGCGAACTCACGAATTCTCGTGGCGAGCCCATCAATGCGATCTACGGCTTTGTAAAAACGATCCGCAAAATGCTCAAAGACACGCGCCCCGACATCGTCGCCGTGCTGTGGGACGAGGGCTTGCCCACGCGCCGCACGGAGCTGCAGCCGGACTACAAAGCCACGCGCGCCGCGATGCCCGATGCGATGCGCCCGCAGATCGCCTTTATCCGCGACATCGTGCCGCTCCTCGGCCTCGCCAGCATCGGCGTGCCGGATACCGAGGCCGACGATCTCATCGCCTGCTACGCCAAGGCTGCGAGGGCTCGCGGCGACGAAGTGCTCATCGCCACGAACGACAAAGACCTCTTCCAGCTCGTAGATGAAAAGTGCTCCATCTACTCTACGAATAAAACCGATCTCGCCGCACCGGCGGATGCTTTTGCCCTCCTCGGCGTGGAGAAAGTGCGCGCCAAGTG
>JAYVQK010000002.1:0-3224 GCA_043757005.1 Verrucomicrobiaceae bacterium | reverse complement strand
ATTGTAGTCCATCGCCGCCGTGCTCGGGTGCGCGGCAACGAAAATCTTTCGAGCCTCTTCGAGCGCCTTTGAGCCATCCTTGTATTTGTCGAGTTTCGCGGCCCGATGTGCTTCCCAATCATCTTCGAGCTTTTGCCGCAAGGCATCCCGTTCCATGCGTTCTTCGTCGTTCCATTTTTGCACGAAGAGGACGCTGGTCTTCGTGCCGGTGTGGGGCTTGAAGGTGCTGGGGTGGAGGCCGACGACGGCGAGGATGCGGCAGCGTTCGGCGATGAATTCGCGGACGCGCTGGTCGCTGGAGTTATTGAACCGACCCTGCGGGAGGACGACGGCCATGCGCCCGCCGGGGCGGAGGAAATCGAGGTTGCGCTCGATGAAGAGGAGGTCGCGCCCGACCTTATTTTCCATTTTGCCGTTCGCTTTGTGCGCGAGTTCATACGGCGCAAGCATGTCGCCACGATTTGAGATGTCGCCTGCGAAGGGCGGGTTCGCCATGAGCACGTCGAAGCCAAAGGCGCGGTTGTCGTTTTTCGCGGCGCGGAGTTTTTTCAGCTTCGTCCAGCCGGGGCCGTAGGTGTCGGCCCAGTCTTCCTGCTTCGTCGTCTCGTCCCAGCGTTTCCAGTCGAGCGTGTTGAGGTGGAGGACGTTCGTCTGGCCGTCTCCGGCGATGAGATTCAGGCAACGGGCGACGCGGACGCTCTTTTCGTCGAAGTCCACGGCGAAGACTTTGTCGCGGACGTATTTGGTGCAGCGACCGGGCTTTTCCTCCATGGTGAAGAGGTGGCTCTGGGGGAGGCCCATGTCGGCGAGGATGGAGTGCCAGACGTGGAAGATGCTGTGGACGGTGAAGCCTGCGGAGCCAGCGGCGGTATCAATGAGTGTCTCGTGCTCGCGGGGGTTCAGCATTTTCACGCACATATCAATGACCCAGCGCGGGGTGAAATACTGGCCCTTCTCGCCCTTGGAGGATTGGTTCACGAGATACTCGAAGGCGTCGTCCACGACATCGAGGTTGGAGTTAAAGAGCTTCCATTCTTCGAGGGAACCGATGCAGACGGCGAGGTGGTCGGCGGTGAGGCGGATTTTTTCGCCGGGCGGGAAGACGCCGGGCCATTCCTCGCTGGCGTCGTCGAAGAGGCTCTGGATGGCACTTTTGAGCTGGGCGGCGGTGTTCGAGTTGCGGAAGCGGAGGTGGGTGTGGGTGCCGCGGTAGCAGGCGAGTTCGTCGTAGAGCTTGGTGAAGATGAGTTTGAAGACTTCCTCGAAGACATCCACGCCGGCGTTGGCGAGGACTTCGTTTTCCATGTCCTGGATGAGGTCTTTGAGGCTGCGGGCGCGGCTGCCGTCGCGGGCGCGGGCTTCTTCCTTTTCGATGAGGGTGTCTATCGTCCACGGCTGCCCGGCGATGTCGTCTATGGTCTGCGAGGCGGTGGGCAGGTCGGGGATTTCGACGAAGTAGTTCGGGTTCTTGCGATGCCAGATGATGGGCGTGCCGCCGTTGCTCCACAGGGCGAGCGGTGCGCCGGTGGCGTGGGCGTAGGATTTGAGCTGGTCTTTACCGTCCTTGGCTGTGGGCTTTTTGACCTCGATGATGCAGTAGGGCACGGTGGCACGGTCGGCATCCATGATAACGATGTCGGCGCGCTTGCTGGAGTCGCGGCCAAAGGTGATGGGCACCTCGACAGCAAGGCGGCGCACGTCGTATTTGTAAAAGCGGACGAGGTGCTCCAGCCAAAGCTGGCGGACGATTTCCTCGGGCTTGGCGGAGACGTGCTTCTGGCGGACGAGGCAGAGGATGGTGGGCTTGCTCTCCTTTTCGGCGAGGCGCTTTTCGACATTCGCTACGGTGCCGGGGGGAAAGAGGTCGAGGGTGTGCGTTTTGGAATCCGCGAGAAGGTCGGCTAGTGTCATTTTTTATGGAGTGGGAGGTGTAGGCGCTAGCGGTGCTGGTGGCGTGGGGACGGGTGGGGTGGTGGGGCCGTGGCCGGCGTCTAGGATGAGGCGGGCTTGTTTCCAGGCGGTGGTGAAGAGGTGGGCGGCTTCGGTGGTGTCCATTTGGAGGACGAGGTCGTCGAGGTCGTGGACTTCTTCTAGGAGGGCGGCGATGCGGGTGGCTAGGTCGCGGAGGTAGGTGGTGCGGTTGATGATTTGGCCGCGGGGCTGGGTGCGGAGGGTGTCGTAGGCGGTGATGGCGGCGCTGAGGGCTGCGATGCGGGCGAGGGTGATGCCTCTGCCGTCTGCGCCGGGCTCGTCTTTGGCAGCGGTGGCGAGGTCGCGGATCTCGATGCTGCGGGTGACGAGGGTTTGGTCGCGCAGCTTTTGGAGGACTCCGATGCGGATGTCCACTTTGGCGCGGTCGGTGAGGTTGCCGGTCTTTTTGTAATGGCTAGCGAGGGCGCGGGCTATTTGGTAGGCGAGGTTTTCGAGCAAGGTCTCGGCGACATCTTTGGCATCTGCACCGCCAGTGGTGGCTGCGCCTGCGAGGGCGGCGACTCCGATGGCCTCGCCGTAGCCCAGCTTTAAATGAGCTAGATCGGGGCCAAAGTCTGCTGGGGGCTGGCCGTCCCAGACAGGTTTGTGGAGGGTGCTATCGGCGATATTGATGCAGGCACTGATCATGTTGAGCTGGTTGGTGAGGATGTCGTTCATGGGTTATTTCTGTGTGGTTGGTTAGTTTTAGAGGTTGGTAAAAAATGGGTTTTGCTCCGCAAAGGGGGCGTTTTTCTCTGTTGAGTGCGGTTTTCTAGGGCTGAAAGGGACGTTTCTGAGGGAAGGGGCATCGTTTCCATAGTCCGCGCGGACATTTCCAGAGGAGGGATGGCTATTTCCAGAGCGCTTGCCTCGATTTCCAGAGGCGCGATGGGCGTTTCCAGACACTTGGCGGCGATTTCCAAGAGCCGGGTGGGTATTTCCAGACCTTGCGGCCCGGTTTCCATCTTCGGCATCTGTATTTCCAGAACCCCGTTCTGTATTTCCACACTGCGAGGGCTCGTTTCCAGAGCGCGCAGGCTTGAAGCAGGTGCCGCGATGGGCGTTTCTCGAATGGGCGTGCTCTCCACCCGCTGCCGACGCCGTGCGGCACTGACGGAATTTGTGCTGGACTTTTTCTGTTTCGAGCGTGCCTCTAAATAGAGGCGCAGAGGCGCAGAGGCGCAGAGGCGCAGAGGCGCAGAGGCGCAGAGGCGCAGAGGCGCAGAGGCGCAGAGGCGCAGAGGCGCAGAGGC
>JAYVQK010000001.1:0-41042 GCA_043757005.1 Verrucomicrobiaceae bacterium | reverse complement strand
CACGCGGGACGCGTGCGCTCCGGCCATACAAGCCGCTCCTGCTTCATAGAGTCGTCTGCATTTTGGAAGTTGGTATGAATCGCCAGCGCCAGCCGTTCGCTCGGGGAGGCATCTCGGCTAGGTCGAGATGCCGTCTCTTGGCGAATGTGGAACACCCCCGAGCAAACGCGCCGCCCGGCCTACTTCTTCCCCGCAGCCTCTTCGTCCAGCTTCGCCTTCACCTCAGTCATCATCTCATCGTAGATGGCGCTGTCGGCCCTCAGCACATCCTTCGCAGCGTCGCGGCCCTGCGCGAGCTGGGAGCCTTTGTAACTCAGCCAGCTCCCGCGTTTCTCCACGATGCCTTTTTCAATCGCTAGATCGAGCAGCGCACCCGTGCTGGAGATGCCTTCGTTATACATGATGTCAAATTCCGCCTCGCAGAAGGGCGGGGCGATTTTGTTCTTCACGATTTTCACCTTCGTGCGGTTGCCCGTCACGGTGCCATCGCTCGTCTTGATCGCGCCGATGCGGCGGATGTCCACGCGCACGCTGGCGTAGAATTTCAGTGCCTTGCCGCCGGGAGTCGTCTCCGGGTTGCCAAACATGACGCCGATTTTTTCGCGGAGCTGATTCGTGAAAATGCAGATCGTGCGCGCTTTCGAGATGAGGGCGGTGAGCTTGCGCATGGCGGCGCTCATCAGCCGGGCTTGTGCGCCCACGGTGGAGTCGCCGATCTCGCCTTCCATCTCCTGCTTTGTCACCAGCGCGGCGACGGAATCGAGCACGATCACGTCGAGCGCGTTCGAGCGCACCAGAGTCTCCACGATGCGGAGGGCTTCCTCTCCACCGCTGGGCTGGGAGACGAGGAGGTCGTCCAGATTCACGCCGAGTTTCTTCGCGTATTGCGGATCGAGCGCGTGCTCTACGTCAATGAACGCTGCAAGCCCGCCCGCCTTCTGCGCTTGCGCGACGACGGTGAGTGCGAGCGTCGTTTTGCCAGAGCTTTCCGGCCCAAAGATCTCGACGATACGCCCACGCGGGAACCCGCCTGCGCCGAGCGCGCGATCAATGAGGATATTCCCCGTGGGGATGACTTCTATGGCCATGTGCGTGGACTCGCCGAGCCGCATGATTGCGCCTTCGCCGTATTCCTTGGTGATGGTCTGGAGCACGAGGTCCAGGTTTTTATTACGGGCGGCGACGACTTTGTCTTCGGTGATTTCAGCAGGCAGTTTGGCCATGGTATGTGGGGTTGTAGGTTGCTTGTTTTGGTAAAAATTTTAACGACTCCCGTGTTAAGATGCCAGTGGCGGCGGGGGAAGACAAAAGACGGGAAACTCGCCTACTTCGCAGGCGTCACATCCACACAAGCCGCTTCTTTCGTGCTGCGCACAAAGACGTGGCCATTGCTGAGGATGGGCGTGGTCCAGCATTTGCCTTCGAGGATTTTGGCGCGGGCGATCTCCGTGTAAGCGTCGGGCTTGGCGGCGGAGAGGACGAGTTCGCCGGCGTCGCTCAGGGCGAGGAGATTGGCTCCGGCGGTGAGGATGACTTGGCCGGGGCCAAAGCCGTCTTTTTCCCACTTCACTTCGCCCTCGGGCAGCTTCACGCATTTCACGGGGCCGCTGCCGTATTTTTTGAATTGGAACATGCCGTAGAGGTAGCCGTCGGAGAGGACGGGCGTGCTCCAGTGATTCGCGATCAGCTTATCCTGCGGGACGCGCATGATTTGCTCGGCTTTGAAATCCAACCCGGCCTTGGAGATTTTGAAAGCCGCCGCGCCGACGCCGTAGCCCGCGCTGCAATAGACGACATCGCCCGCGACGACGGGGCTCGCGGCGGTGCTCACATTATATGGAAAATCGGCGTGCCAGAGTTGTTTGAGCGTCTTGGGCTCTAGGGCGGCGAGGCCGCTCTGCATAAAGAAGATGATCTGCCGCTGGCCGAGGATGGTCGCCGCGATGGGCGTGGCGTGGGTCATTTTATCGTCGCCCGCCTTGGCCACGACGGCACCGGTGAGCGGGTTCAGTGCGAGGTAGCTTTGCCCGGCTCCGCCGCCCGAGACGTAGATGAGGCCGCCCTCTAGCAGTGGCGATGCGGCATTCTGCCAAGAGATGTTGCGGCCCGCGTGCTCGGCGATGAGGTCGCGCTTCCACACGGATTTGCCAGTCGCGGCGTCGGTGGCTTCTACGACGAGGTTGGCATTGGTGGTGATGACGAGATTCCCCGCAATCGTCGCGCTGCTGCGTGGGCCGTCGCCGCCGTTGTTGTCTTTCGTGCCGTCGCCGCCGCCGCCTTGGTATTTCACCACGCCGAGATCGGCAGCCCACAGCTCCTTGCCGCTGGCGGCGTCGCGGGCGACGAGCACCTCGTGCATCCCGCCTTGGTCGCGGCCTTCGAGGACGAAGCATTTCCCACCGCCCACGACGAAGGAGCTAAAGCCCGTTCCGCCCGGCACCTTCCAGAGCACCTTCGGCCCAGCGCCCCACGCGGTGGCGACTTTTTCTGGCGTCGTGCCATCGCCCGCAGGCCCGCGATACTGCGGCCAATCTGCGGCGAGAAGTGTGGTGGTGAGGGCTAGGAGTGGAAGAATGGGCCGAATGTTCATGAGTATTTTGGTGTGAGATTTGGAAGAGCAGAGACGAGGGGGGATCTTAGGGCTAGAGAAAAAGAATGGGGGCTTTTGAACTCTGAACTCCGAACGACTCCGAATCAGCAATGTTCAGAGTTCTAAGTTCGGAGTTCGGAGTTTGTGCGGTGCTACTTCGGCGGGCGCTTGGAAGGCGGCAGTAGGCGCGGCGCTTTCTTGATCGGCTTATACACCTCGCCGGGCCGCAGCGGCGCTTTGGGCTTAGGTTTGCGCTTGGGCCGGATGGTGGCGGACTCGCTCGCGCCTCGCAGGGACTCCACTTCTTTTTGCGTGAGCAACCGCCACTCGCCGGGCGGCAGGCTCTGGATGCGGATGCTGCCGATGCGGACGCGGACGAGGCGCTCAACTTCGTAGCCCAGCTCGAAAAGCATGAGGCGGATTTGGCGGTTGAGCCCTTGGCGCAGGACGAGGCGGAGGTGGTTGGGACGTAGCACTTCTACGTGCTCGCAGCGGGCGTAGCCGGGGAGGATGCGGAAGCCTTGCATGAGCTTGGCGCGGTCGGCGATGTCGAAGGTCTTGTCGAGTAGGACTTCGTATTCCTTTTCTACCTCGTGGCGCGGGTGGGTGAGGTGGTTCGTGAGGTCGCCGTCGTTCGTGAGGATGAGCAGGCCTTCGCTTTCTTTATCGAGCCGACCGACGTGGTGGACGCGCGGCCAATCGGGCGGGAGCAGGGAGAAGATGATGGTGCGCTCGGCGGGATCATCGGCAGTGCAGATGTAGCCGCGCGGCTTGTGGAGGACGGCGTGGAGCGGGCGCTCGGCTTTGAGTAGGCGGCTGCCGACTTTCACGGAGTCCGTGGGGAGAACTTGTGTGGCGAGGTCGGTGACGATGCGGCCATTGATGCGGACGCGCTCTTGAAGGATGAGGGCTTCGACACTGCGGCGTGAGCCGAGTCCGGCGGAGGCGAGAAAGCGATTGAGGCGCATAGGATTTTTTAGGCTGCGTCCGGGGTGGGTTCTTCCGGCGCGGGTGGCGGGACTTTTAGCGCGCAAAGGAGTAGGCAATCGAGCGCGAGCAGGCCCGCGCTGGCGAGGAAAGCGGTGCGTCCGTAGGCGGTGGTGTCGTTTTCATCGAAGCGCAGAAGTTTGTAGCCGAGCATGGGGCCGAGGAAGCGGCCAAGTGCTCCGGCGCTTTGCATGAGGCCCATGAGGGTGCCTTGGCAATGGGCGTCCACAGCGCGCGAGGCGAGGCCGTTGAGGGTGGGGGTGGAGAGGCTATTACCGATGGAGATGCCCGCGCAGACGAGGAGGAGGAGGCCGGTGGTGCCGGGGATGATGGCGAGCGCGGCCATGCTGGCGGCGAGGATGGCGGTGCCGAGGATGGCGAGCGGTTTCTCGATGGGCCGCCGGAGGAGCCGCCGCACGACGCCGCCCTGCATGAGTGCGCCGACGATGCCGACGAAGGCGAAGACATTGCCGACTTGCGCCGGGGTGTAGCCGAGACGCTGGGAGCAGAAGAGGGCGAAGAGGGCCGTCATCACCGAGAAGCCGGTGATGCCTGCCATTTGGCTGAGGAGCGTGATGACGATGGTGCCGCTGCGACCGCGAAAAACCTCGGCGAAGCTCGCTTTCTCCCGAGCGCGGGCGCGCACCTCGGGGGTGAGCGTCTCGGGCAGTTTGGCGAGGACGAGGAGGGCGTTCACCAGCGCGAGTGCGGCGGCGAAGTAAAAGGGGACGGAGGTGCCGAAGTGCAGCAGCCAGCCGCCGAGCGCGGGGCCGATGACGAAGCCGAGGCCAAACGCCGCGCCGATCATCCCCATGCTACGCGAGCGTTGTTCTTTGGTCGTGCTGTCGGCGATGCACGCCATCGCGGTGGAGATATTGCCACCGCTGATGCCGTCAATAATCCGCCCGACGAGCAGCATCGTCACCGTCGTCGCCGCGCCGAGCACGGCGAACCCAATCGCGGTGCCGAGGATGCTCACCGCCAGCACTGGCCGGCGTCCGATGCGATCCGAGAGTTTGCCGATGAGTGGGGAAAAGACGAACTGCAGCAGCGAATAAATGCCCACGATCCAAGCGAGCTGATCCGCGTCTGCGTGGATGTGGCCTTTAGCAAAAAGCGGCAGCGCAGGGATGACGATGCCGAAGCCGATCATATCAATGAACAGCGTCAGGAAGATGAGGCCGAGCGTTGCGCGGCTATTTTTAGCAGGAGTAGTTTCCACAGTCGCGCGGATGAAAGCGGGCGCGTGTGCCAAGAGCAAACGCCAATGCGCGCCGAGAGCGTTTCATTTCTAATGACACCCACACCCGCTGCCACAGCTCCCGCCGCTCGCCGGGGCAGATTCGCGAGCCGCACCGCCCGCCGAGATGTAGCCGTAGCCGCCGGTGATGACGCGGCGGATCGCCTCGCCCGTCTCCGGGTGCTGCGCGAGCGGCTCGTCCTTCATGCTCTGCTGGATTTCAAAATGCCGCACCGGCTGTGTCTCGTCCGTCGTCTCGTAAATGTAGGTCGCCATGCGTGCTGGTGTAGCGGCTCGCGAGCGGGTGCGCTAGTTTCGCTTTGCACAAAAGCCGACGCGACGTAGCGTGCGCGCACTCTACTTATGTCCGCTGCCTTCCGTCTCTATCTCTGCATGGCTGCCTTCGCAGCGGCGTCCACCCCCCCAGCCTCGGCGGTGCCGCAGCCCGCGAAGCCCAATAACCAAACGCACCTCCTCCAAGCCGCCGCCGCTGCCGCAAACTCGCACAAGGCTGCGCGAGCGAGCCAGATCAGCGCGCAAAACCACCTCCGCGAGCGAGCCCGGCGAAAGCAGTTGGAGATCGAGCAAGCCCGCCTCGCCGCTGCAAAACACAAAGCGCCGGGTGAAAAAGACGACGAAGAGAAAGAGCCCGCGCCCGCCGTGGAGCCCGAGCCGCTGCCTGCCGCACCGCCAGAGCTGGAAATCAAAGGCGATCCCCTCCAGCCACTCGCGCAGTAACCCCAACATGAGTTTTCGCGGTGGCTTTACGCTTTCTACGATGAAAAAAACGATCTCTGCGCTTGGTGTGTTTCTTTTCGCGCTCGCGCCACTCGGCTTGCACGGGCAGACGGTGGATTTCCAAGTCTATCGCGGGACGCAGGTGCCGCCGGAGGTGGAGCGGGTGTATGAGAAAGGGCTGCGCTTTTTGATGAACGTGCAGAACGCCGATGGCTCGCTGCCGGGGCAGTATGGGAGCGAGCCGGGGGTGGTGGGCTTGGCGCTGATGACGATGCTGGCGCATGGCGACGATCCGAACTTTGGCCCGTATGCGAAGGCGGTGAAAAAGTGCGTGGACTACCTGCTAAAAAACCAGGGCGAGAATGGCTACATCGGCAGCTCGATGTATAATCACGGCTTCGGCACACTGGCTCTGGCAGAGGCTTACGGGGCGGTGCAGGACGATAGGATCGGCCCGGCGGTGAAGCGGGCGGTGGAGTTGATTTTGAGTTCGCAGGAGAAGAATAAATTCAAGGCATGGCGTTATTCGCCGGATGCGGCGGACGCGGATTCCACGGTAAGCGGGGCGTGCTTCGTGGCGTTGATCGCTGCGCGCAATGCGGGGCTAAAAGTGCCGGATACGGCGGTGGAGGGGGCGCTGAAGTTTTTCACGGATTGCCAAAATGTGGGCAGCGGCGACATCGGCTATATGCCGCGCAGTGGCTCATCGGGTGGGGCGACGACGGCGATTGGCGTCGCGGCGTATGCGTATGCGCGCAAGCGGGAGGAGCCGACTTTTAAAAAGGCGCTGAAGGCGATGCGAGGGGCGGAGGAGAGCGGGAGTAATTACCCGTTTTATTTCGAGTATTACGCGGCGCAGGCTTACTTCCAAGGGGACTTCAAGACGTGGCAGGAGTGGAATGACAAGCAGGTGAAAAAGCTGGCCGATTCGCAAGGCGACGACGGCGGCTGGGACGCGGGCTTGGGGCCGGGAACGTCCACGGCGCTAGGGCTGCTTTCCATTGCGCTGAATTACCGCTACCTGCCGATCTATGAGCGGTAACAGTTCGTTCGGATGGAAAGTGTTCGCATTTGCCTTCGCTCTCACGGGGGCAGCGTGGGGCTTGGATCTTGATCTGGATGATGCGGTTTTCGACGGCGGGGAACTCATCTTGGACGGTGGCGTGGAGATCGTGAATGGCGCGATCGTGCTGAAAGGCGCGGAGACCGAGGCCAAGCCCGCAGAGCCAGATCCGGCGGGGGAGGAGGTGCTGGAGTTGACGGATGGTTCGCAGCTCCACGGGCGACTACTCACGCTGGGTAAAAACGAAGTCGTCTGGCAGCGCACGGATGCAAAGGAGCCGCTCACTTTCACCCCGCAGGAAGTGCGGCGGCTCGTGCTCGGCGCGGCGACGAAACCAGCAGCGGACAAGGCGCAGGCGACGCTGAAGCTGGCGGGGAGCGATTGGCTCGCGGGCGAATTAGTGGCGCTGCGCGAGGGGAAATTCCAGCTCCAGCTCGGGGCGACGGCGCTGGAGATCGAGCGTGGGAAGGTGGAGTGGTTGCAGCTTTCGCCGGGGCTTTCGCCGGATGCGTATGCGGGCCCGCTCGGGCCGCTGGGGCTGGCGGGCTGGGAGGGCACGGGCGATGGCAGCGTGTGGGATTATGCGGATGGTGCGCTGGTGGCAAAGAGCGCGGCGATGGTTTCGCGCACGCTGGCGGTGGTGCCGGAGCGGTTGGATGTGCAGTTCACGGCGAGTGATGGCGGCAGCGGGAATCGCGGGCTCACCGTCACGCTGCAAGCGGGCGCGGGGAATCTCGGCTACGGAAAGGGGTCGTTTTATCTGCGCTTCCAGTCGAACTCGGTGAGCTTGAATTCCTTTAATGGAGAGCAAAATCCTAAGGCGGAAATCCCGGAGCAAAAGGACGACAAGAAGCAGACGCGCTATCGGCTGCTCTTTGATCGGCGGGCGGGGCGGCTCGTCGTGCTCATCAATGGCAAGCAGGTGGCCGACTGGAAACTCGCGGAGAACAAAGAGCCGACGACCGCTGCGACGCTGAGTTGGCAGCCGACTTACTGGAACTCGAATACGGCGTGGACGCTCTCGAGCGTGAGCGTGCAGCCGTGGGACGGCGACACTGCGCCAGACGGGCGCGAGGAGGAACGCGGCAAGGATCTCATCAAGGCCGCACCGACCGAGCGCAAGGCGGGCGCGCTGCAAGCGATCAGCGCCGAGGCCGTGCAGTTCAGCGATGCGCAAGTCTCGCGCAAGGATGCGATTTTCCTCCGCCTCGCAGCGACTACTGCGAGCGAGCCGCCGCCGTCGCCGATTGCGCGCGTATGGCTGGCGGGACGCGGGGAGTTCGATGTCGCGGCGCTGGGTTTTCGCGATGGGGTGTTGAAAGTGCGGACGGCTTTTGCAGGCGACATCGCTCTGCCAGTGGCGGCGGTGCGGGCGATAGAATTCCCCCACCGCATCGTCGCGCCGCCGGAGCGCACGGCCGTGGAGGGCGGCGATACTTTGATCTTTCGGAATGGCGACCAACTGCGCGGCACTTTGATCGAGGCGAGCCACGATCAACCGATCCGCTGGAAGCCTGCGAAGAGTGCGAAGATCGTGGAATTCAAGCCCAGCCAGCTTTCCGGCGTGCTGCTCGCTGCGCGGAAAAAGGAAACGCCGGTGGAAGGCGGCGCGGCGTTGCGATTCCAAAATGGCGATTGGCTCGCGGGCGGACTCGTGGCGATGGATGCGCAGACGCTGCGATTCCGCACGCCCTTTTCCAGCGAACTCCAGATCGCGCGCGACCGCGTAAAAACGCTCTACTTTAGCGCGAGCGACGCCGAGGCCCCCGTGTGGGACGGCGCAAGCCAGCGCGAGGAATGGCAACGCGGGACGGCCATCTCGGGCTACTCAGTGGGGGAAAATCGAAGCGCCAAAAAGGATGAAAAAAAGCCAAGCCCGTGGCGCTATCTCGACGGTGCCTACACGATCGGGGGCGGTCGCGCGCGGGTGAATAATGTGAACCTCGGCAGGGCGCTGGCGGCGTTGCCGGAGAAGGTGGAGATGAGCTTCGATCTCTCCGCGCCGCACGGCTCGGCGAATTACTCGGTGCAGCTTTTTTCCGACGACAATAAACCGGGGCTGATGGTGCAAGGGAGTTGGGACAGCGCCTACCTCTACGATATGTCGCCACGCAGACAGGGGAACATTTTCGGAAACCAACCACAGCAGATCGAGTTTGGTAAAAAGGTGAGCAAGGACGGCAATCGGCGCAGCTTCCGCTTCCTCGGCGACCGCCGCACGGGGCAGCTCTGGATGTTTGTAAATGGCAAGCTCGCGGGCCAACTCAACCACCGCAATGGAGCCGATAATCCGAAGCCCGGCAAAGGCATCGCCATTTTCCCGCTAGGCAGCGCGACCCGGATGACGATCTCGAATCTCTGGGTCGCGCCGTGGACGGGAACCGCGCCCGCGCCGATGAAAGACGACAAAAAGAACAAGGAACCCGCCGAAGAGGAGCCGCCCGCCGAGCCAGCACCCGTGCAGGATGCCGTGGCGCTCGTGAATGGCGACGAGACGCTCGGCACAGTGAAAAGCGCGACCGCAGAAGAGCTGCGCGTGCAGTGCGAAGTCGGCGACCTCGCCATCCCGCTCAAGCGCGCCGTGCTCGTGGATTTCGCCGCCAAAACGACCGCCGCTACGCCGGGGATGCGTCTGCGTTTCGCCACGAAAGGCGCACTCACCGTGCAGACGTTCCGATTGAGCGAAGGAAAAATCTTCTGCCACAGTGAAAACGCGGGCGACTTGGATTTCCCGCTCGCCGAGTTGTCCGAGATCATCTTCCAACCGGATGCGCCCCGGCCTTTTGAAAATGCGGCAGCCACGGAGGGCACGAGCACGCCGGGCGGCCCAGCAAGGATGCTGATCCGTGGGCAGGTCATCATTAACCATTAGGTTTTATTGGAAGCTCCCGTGATTCGTCGCCCACACGCGCGATGCTTCGGCAGTCTTGCCGCGCGTAGGTTCACCCTGCTTTGCTCTGCGCTATGTCAGCAAACATCGGGATCATCGGAGGGAGCGGCCTTTACCAAATCGAAGGGTTGGAGAATGTCACAGAGCATCACGTAACGACGCCATTTGGCACGCCCTCGGATGCCATTCTGGGCGGCACGCTCGCGGGGCGGCAGGTATATTTCCTGCCGAGGCACGCACGCGGGCATCGCATCTTACCGCACGAGTTACCGCACCGTGCAAATATCTGGGCGCTGCGTTCGCTGGGCGTCCGTTTTGTAATTTGTGTCACCGCCGTCGGCTCTTTGCAGGAGCGATACGCGCCACGCAACATCGTGTTGCCGTCGCAGTTTTTTGATCGCACTTCGCAAATTCACACCTTCTTCGGCGCGGGGATTGCCGGGCACGTTTCCCTCGCCGAACCGATCTCCAGCGGGCTGCAAACTTTGCTCCTCGAAGAAGGCCGTGCGCTCGGCCACACGATGCACCTCGGCGGCACGTATGTGAATATGGACGGCCCGCAATTCAGCACCCGTGCGGAGAGCGAGACGAATCGCAAACTGGGCTTTGACGTGATCGGCATGACAAACTTGGCCGAAGTGAAGCTCTGCCGCGAAGCAGAAATCGCCGTCGCCACGCTGGCGATGATTACCGACTACGACTGTTGGAAAGTAGAGGAAGCCCCTGTCACCGCCGATGCCGTGGGCGCGCATCTCACCGCCAATTCTGCTGCTGCAAAAAGCATCATCGCCCGAGTCATCCCGCGCATCCTCACGGAGCCGAGCTGGCCCGAACACCGCGCGCTCGATTCGGCGATTATGACGGAGCGCAGTCACTGGCCCGCTGCCACGGTGCAAAATCTCACACCGATTCTCTCTCGGTTTCTTTAGTCCCGGAAATTCCCAAAACACAACCCCACCTCGAAGTCCCGGCTGCGGCAGAAAGCGATGACGGCTTGCAGGTCGTCGCGGTTTTTCCCCGTCACTCGGATTTGCCGTTCCTGCAATGTGCTTTGCACTTTGAGTGCCTGCTCCTTGATCGCTTTCACGATCTCCTTGGCCTTCTCCCCATCCAGTCCTTGCTTGATGGGCAGCTCTTGTGTGGCGTGGCCGAGCGGCGAGATGACGTGGTCTTTACGCTCGATGTTGCGGAGGTCCACGCCGCGCTTCGCGAGCTTTGCCAGCACGATCTCACAAAGCCCTTTCACGCGGCTGCCGTCTTCGGCGCTGAGTTTTATTTTCGATTCCTTTAGATCGAGTTCGATCTTCGCCGTGCTGCCTTTGAAATCGAACCGCGTCGCGAGTTCCTTGCGCGCATGGTTGATGGCGTTATCGAGTTCCTGTTTATCCACTTCACTGGTGATGTCGAAAGAAGGCATACGGCGGAGGAAAGCAGGCTGAGGGTTGGAAAGAAAGCATTGCGCGGAGATTTTAAAATCAGCGTTTCCTTTGCAACGCCCCGCGCTCCGCATAGCAAACGGCATGAGCAAAAGCACCGCGCGTTTCGTCTGGAAAAAACTGAGCCCTGCCAAATGGGAGGACGTGTGGCAGGAGCGGCTCTCGTGGCTCGGGCAACGGCTCGTCACCATCTTACTCAAGGGCATGAAAACCATCCGCGTGGAAGCCTACCACGTCACCCGCGAAGAGGCCGATACGCTCACACGGGAATTTGGCGGCCAAGTGCGTCCGGCGAAGGAACTCACCGCGCTAGACCTAGAGCCCAAGCCGCGTCCACCACTGCGGGTGCGAGGGCGGCTGCTCGTCGTTTCCTCGGAAAAAGAGCGCGCACTGGCAGCAAAGAGCGACCCGAAAACGCCGAGTCTTTTCATCCCAGCGACCGTCGCATTTGGCACCGGCGAACACGCCACCACGGCAACCTGCCTCCGCATCCTCGCGGATGTCGCCGCCGAGCAGACGATGGCGTGGGACGCGCTCGATCTCGGCACGGGCAGCGGCATCCTCGCCTTCGCCGCCTGCATCTTCGGCGCGCGGCGCGTGGAGGCTTTTGATTTCGATGCCACGGCGGTCCGCGTGGCCAAAGAAAACCTCGCAGCCAACGCGCTCCGAGGCGTCACACTCAAGCGCGGCGACGTGCTCAAGTGGCAGCCCAAGAAAGTCTGGCCCGTAGTAATGGCGAACCTTTTCAGCCCCACCCTCATCGCTGCCGCCAAACAAATCACCGCCGCCGTCGCCCCCGGCGGCGCGCTCATCCTCAGCGGCATCCTGCGCGAACAGGCGGAGGATGTGGTCGCCGCTTTTCAAGCCCAGCACTGCCGCTTCGAGCGCATCGTGCGCAAAGGCAAATGGGTGACGTGCCTCGCACGTATTCGCTCTTAGCGGCGCTCCTACACCCTCTTCGCACTCGGGCAAAGTGCTGCGATTTCGCAGGCGGCGCAGTCGGGCTTGCGGGCGGAGCAGCGGCGACGGCCGTGCCAGATCAGCCAGTGGCTAAAGAGCATCCACTCGGCGCGCGGGATGAGCCGGACGAGGTCGTCCTCGATCTTTTCCGGCGTCGTCTCGCGGGTGAGCGCGAGGCGCTGCGTGAGTCGGGAGACGTGCGTATCTACGACGACGCCGAGATTGATGCCGTAGGCGTTGCCGAGGACGACATTCGCCGTCTTGCGCCCCACGCCGGAGAGTGCCGTGAGCGCCTCCATCGTGCGCGGCACTTCGCCCCCGTGCCGCCCTAGGAGCTGACGCGCGCAGGATTGGATGTTCTTCGCCTTGGCGCGAAAGAAGCCCGTAGTCTTCACGATTTCCTCAAGCTGCTCGATGGGTATTGCCGCGTAATCGCTGGCGGTTTTGCAGACGCGGAAGAGTTCCTTCGTCACAATATTCACACGCTTGTCCGTGCATTGCGCGCTGAGGATCGTGGCTACGAGGAGATCGAGCGGCGTCTCGTAATCCAGCTCGCAATGCGCCGTGGGATAAGCGCGCTGGAGTGCGGCAGTGATCGCCTGCGCACGCAGAGCGAGGGCCGCAGCGCTTTCACGAGCCATCTACTTTTTCGGAGCGCCCTGCACTTCGAGCGCCTTCGCCTTTCCAGCAGCCTCCGCTGCGTGCTCGTGGTCGCTGAATTTCTCAGCGAGCACCCTGTAGTATTTCGCGGCGGTCTGGGCTTTTTCGATCCGCACGGTGTCGCGCTCCAGCTCGGCTTTTTCCGCTTCGCTCTTATCGCCGCAGCCGCTGAGGAAAAATGCGGCGCTGGCGCTGGCGAGAGTGATCAGAGTTTTGGACATAGTCTTTGAAGTGCAGATTAAGGTTTTGCAGGCGCGGGCTTGGCAGCAGGCGCAGCGGGCTTGGCAGCATCAGGTTTGGCAGCATCAGGTTTGGCAGCCGCCTCGGCGGGCTTCGGTGCTTCTTTAGCTTTTGCAGCAGCAGCGGCGGCGGCTTTTTCTTTTGCGGCGGCGGCTCTTTCCGCGGTCGTTTTCACGGGGATTTCACCCTTCGATTGTTTTTCGAGGAGCTGCCCGCCCTTCCAAAGTCCATCGCCGGAAATCTTCGGCACAGCCTCGTAGCGCGTGTGGATTTTTAGGTAGGTATCTATCGCGTTGTCGTAGTCCTTTTGCTGCTCGTAGATACGGCCAATGAGGAAGAGCGCCTTGGCTTGGAGGTCGAAAGTTTTGGTATTCGTCACCTTCACAATGTCCGTGAGTTGCTTCACAAATTCCGGTTCCAGTTTCCCAGCCTCCACCTTGCCCAAGATCACGCCGTAGTCGGCCTCCATCTTCTTCGTGGACTTCGGGAACTTCGTGCTCAGTTCCGCAAACTTCGCCGCCGCTTCTGCCACCTTCCCCTGCTCTCCGAGCACCTTGCCCTCCCAAAAAAGCGCGATGGCTTGCGCATCTCCAGCGAGGTGTTTCTCGGCGTTGGTCTCGTCTTTATCGTCCAGCAGATACTCCTCGCGCACGCGCTGCACGACCGTTGCGATAGCGGCGGTTTGCTTTGTCTCAAAGAGCCCCGCGAGCCGTCTATCGTAATCCTGCGGCGTGAAGCTGGCCTCGGGCTTGCCGTCTTTATCCACGGTGCTCTTGGCCAAAATCTGGAACGCCTTTTCCAATATCGTCGCTGCGTGCTTCGGATCGGAGTCCTGCAAAAAGCCGGCGAGAGCCGCGAGGATCTTCGCCTTCACCGCATCGCTGGGAGCCTCGCCCACGAGCTTATTAAAGTAAGCCTCCACATCGCTTGCCTTGGTCTGCTGAGACTTCAATCGCGCGGACTGCACAGCTACGAGCCGCTCCAGTCCTTCGCCGAGTCGCTCGCCGGCGGGGTAGCTTTTGATCTGCTTTTCCGCAACGGCAGTCACAGCGTCCACGCCTTTTTGCCAGATGATTTTCTGGTCGTTATTCAGCGTCATGAAATTCGGCAGCTTGCTGACCTCTTTGATCCAGCGGTCTTCGATCTTGATGAGCGCGCTCTCGCCACGCTTCATTTTGAGATCTTTGGCCAGCTCATAGTCCACAAAATCCATCAGCTTCTTCGATCCCGCCTCGATGTCGGCGATGGTCGCTGCGCCATTGGGCAGCACTTTGCCATCGGGGCCTTTGCGCACGTTTAGCGAACCGGTGTAGAGGAACTCGGCGATGTTCGTGTAGGCAAAATAGATGTTGTCGTGCGCGGGATATTTTTCGAGGAAGTCCTGCATCGTCTTCACGCACGCGGGGTAATCCTTGGCGGCATTTTGAATGTCGAAAATCTTGAAGAATGCGCCCGGTGCCGCGTCGCTCTGCGGGTATTTCTCGATGACCTTGCGATAAGCTTCCACCGCTTTGTCCTTTGCCCCTGTGGCCTCCAGCGACCTGCCGAGAAGATACTGCGCAGTGGTCACGTTGAGCTTCGTATTCTCGCTCTTGCCGCTACCGCCGCTGAATTTATCCACAAAGAATTGCAGCTCCGTGACGGCCTTTGCCGCATCCGTGCCAGAGAGGATTTGCGCCGTCGCAAACCACGCATCCTCGGACTTCGGATTCGCCGGGAATTTATCGCGAACCAGTTTGTAGCTGGCGATGGCGGCATCTGCCATTGCGGGCTCGTGTTTCTCGTTCGCAGTGGCCTGCTGCACGGTGCCTTTGAGAAAGAGCGTGTCGGCCTCCACGTCGGGCTTGGGATTTGCCGCGAGCACTTTGTCCGCGAGCGTGAGAGCCTTCGGGTAGTCGCCGCGATTCAGCGCGACGGAGATGAGGATGCGCGTGGCCTCCCCTGCAAAACGCCAGTCTTTATAGTCCGCAGCGCCTTGATTCACGATCTCCTCGGCCTTGTCCGCCTGGCCCGCATCTATGAAAAGATTTGCCAACAGCAGCGCCAGATTATCCCCCGATTCGTTTCCTTTAAAAGCCCCGCGAAACGCCTCGTAAGTCTCTCCACCCTTCGCGAGATTTTTCTGCTCCAGATAAGTCAGGCAAAGCAGTGCGGCGATATTGGCCTGCGCATCTTTGTCCTTCGCCAGCAGCTCCGTCTGCCCTTGCAAGTAGCGCACCAGCGTGCGGCATTCGTCGGGTTTCGAGAGGAGGAGAAAAATCCGAGTGATCGCCAGCCGCGCATCCAGATACTGGTCGCGGCCCCGCTTGTAGCCTTCAATTTTATCCGTCTCGATGGCGACGAGCCCTTCGTAGCGGCTCTTCAACGGTAGATAATCCGGCGAGCCCGGCTGGAGCAGCGGGATGAGCGCCTCGATGCGTTTGATCTTCGCCTGCTGCACGGTGATGACCTCCTCCACACTGCGCACCGCGCGGAAGGCATCCAGTGCCGCCAGCGTGTATGCTGTGCCGCGCTTCTTCGTCTCCTCCTCATTCGCAGCCACCACGTGCTGGCTGCGCGTGAGCTGCATCTGGCCGATATAAAAAATCGCCTCATTCTCCAGCGCCACATCGTTACTGTTTTGCACGACCTGCACCAGCACCAGCTGCGCTTTATCAAAGGACTCCATCGCCGACTTCACCGCCTCCGGCTTTGGCTCCGCCGCTCCCTGCGTTTCGAGCTGCTTGTTGGCATTGATGAAGTGACATTTCCCGATCCACATCACCGCGTCCCACCGCAGCGGCGTCGCCGGGAAACGCTGCACCACCACACTAAAGCCCTTGATCGCTTCGTCGAAACTCTCCGCCGTCACCAGCAGCGAAGCCCGCAGGAAATTCGCGCTATCCCCGTCCTTCGACTGCGGGAACGACGCGAGGAATGCATCGTATTCCTTCACCGCGATCTCCAAGAATTTCTTCTGCGCGCCCTTCTGCACCGGGCTCTCAGCGGGCATCTTGAATCCCTGAAGCGTCAGCGATTTCGCAATCAAAAGCTGCGCCACCTCCTTCGCCGCAGGCGCCGCCTTCTTGTCCCCGATCAGCTCTTTCAGCAACTTCACCCCCGCCACGTAGTCCTCCACCTGCACGTAGGCCACGGCGAGGTGAAATTTCGCATCCAGCGACTTCGGCGACTGCATTTTGTAAGTCTCCAAAAATTTCTCAAACGCATTGACCGCCTCCTTCCACTGCTGCGCGCGGAAGAAAGTCTCCGCAGCATCGAAGGCCTTTGCATCCCCCGCCGTCACCACCTGCGGTGTGACCGGTGCGGGAAGCTGCGCCGAGAGCGGCGTAGGCGTGACAGCGGCAAAAGTGAGCGCGCTCGTGCAAGCGAGGATGAGTCGGTGAGTCTGGAAAGTTTTCATAGCGGGGTGAGATGCGTTTTGTGGAAAGCGATACGCTGGCCAAGAGTGAAAGCCAACGGACAGTCTTGTTAAAGGAGCCCCCGCCCCCCGCGCAAGACGCGCTTTAAAAAAAATCACTACCGCGCAGCGGGACCAGCCAAAAAAACGTCATGGCGTCCGTGGCACGGGCTTTGCGTTATGGGTCAAGTATGAAAGTCCTAACTAGCCTCATCTTCACATCCGCACTCAGCTTTGGCGGCTACAGTTTTTGGAATAAAGAACTGCCAGCGCCCGAGCAACCCAGTGTGCTCACCGCGCCAGCCGCCGCCGTCGTGCAAGCGCTCGTCGCGGAGGCTGGCGAGCCCGTCGTCGCGAATGTCGAGGCGCAGAAGCCAGCGGCGGTCGAGTTTGAAGCGGCTGACTTTATGAGCGCGATGGAGCAGGGCACGCTCGTC
Organism: Verrucomicrobiaceae bacterium; assembly: GCA_043757005.1. GTDB lineage: Bacteria > Verrucomicrobiota > Verrucomicrobiia > Chthoniobacterales > Chthoniobacteraceae > SXWH01. The sequence continues at coordinate 24,404 of JAYVQK010000001.1, read as the reverse complement.
GCCAGCCTCCGGGGCAATGGTCGCGATCATGTCGCCGCCAATTTCCGCAATAACTCCCCCACCCCGCTCCGCGTCCACATTACCGCCGGGCAAGTGCTGGAGAGCGGGCGCAACTCCGTGCTCGTCCTCCGCGCCGTGGATACCGAGCTGCTGCCTACTGAGAGCCGCGAACTCGGCATCACTACGGTCGCCATTCGCAGCACGAATAAGCTCGGCACGAGCACCTACAAAGCCACCTACCAAAACGCGCCACGCATAGAGACTTTCCTCACCTGGGTCGCCGATCATCCCGAGCTGGCCACGCCTGCCGCACAAACTGCGGTGCTTGCGCTTTCGGAAAATCTGCCTCTCAGCGCGTTCGCGAAATTTGCGCCTACGAATGGCACCGCAAACAAAGTCGAGACGGATGCTTTCCGTGTGGAGACTGCGGACATCCTCGCCGCTCTTACGGCGCTACGCGAAAGCGGGATTAAAATCGCGGGCCTCGTCCTCGGTGCCGACCCACAGCTCCGCATCGAGTCCATGATCGAGCCTCTCAGCCGTGAAGCCGCGAAGCGTTACTACGGAATCAGCGAAGAGCGCGAATGGGACTTCTGGAAGACGGAACTGCTCAATGGCGACCAAGGCACGCGCCACTACGCTCTCTTCGGCATCGCCCGCTTTTACCCAGAAATCGCACTCGATATGCTGCCCAAATGGGCGCGCGAAGCGAAGACCCACCCCGTCTATCGCATGGCTGCCGTGCAAGCACTGGCCGACACACAGCGCGCCGACGCCCTCCCTCTCCTCCGCCAACTCAGCACAGAGCTCGGCCCCGATACCGACCTCGGCAAAGCCGCCATGCAGGCCGCAAACTACCTCGATCAACGGCTGAACCAGCTCGCCATGCAAACTCCCGTCCTCGCCTTCCGGGGGAGGAATAACGTGAGCGCATTCTAAAAAACGTCACCGGCTGGGAAGCCTGCGGCACTCTACAACCGCTCGCTCGTCTCGGCTTTCAAAATATCTTCGATCGTCTCGCGGCGGCTGATGAGTTCGGCGGTGCCGTCCGGCTCGACCCAGACCTGCGGGGCGCGACCGATGGAGTTGTAGTTACTGCTCATCGCGTAGCCGTAAGCGCCTGCATCGCGCAGCGCAAGGAGGTCGCCGACGGCAGGGCGTGGGAGCTGGCGTGGGGCGAGTTCTTCATCGGCCCCGCCGCGTGTGAAGACGTCGCCGCTCTCGCAGAGTGGGCCTGCGACGACGATGGGCTCGCGCTCGGCGTCCGCTTTCCCGAGCACTTCGATCTCGTGGTAGCTGCCATACATCGCGGGCCGCACGAGATCCACGAAGCCAGCATCCACCATCGCGAAAGTCGCGCCTGCGCCCTTGGCGTTGGTCTGCGTGTTTTTCAAATCATGCACGCGCGTGATGAGCGTGCAGCTCGGCGCGACGTAGTAACGACCGGGCTCGATCTCCAAGCGGATGTCGCGGTGAGCAGCGGCACTGATGCGCTGCTGGCAAGTGGTGAAAAGTTCGCGCAGCGGCTCGATGGCGATCTGTGCCTCGCGCTGCCGGTAATTGTGCGGGATGCCCCCGCCGAGACTCACGGCGCGCAGCGCGGGGAAGTGATGCACGAGGTCGCGGAAATCCACGGCGAGGCGCGTAAGGTTGTCGTGCAGTTCCTGAAATTGCGGGCCACTGCCGATGTGCGCGTGCAGCATCACGATGGATAAACCCGCGCGCTCGGCGGCTTCTTTCACCACGAGCAAGTCACTGTGCCAGATGCCGTGCTTCGACGATGGGCCGCCGGTATCGCAAGTATTCACATGGCCGTGGCCAAAGCCGGGATTCACGCGGAGGCTAACCGGGCCGCGATAGCCGACGGCGGCAAGCTGCTGCACCATGCCGGGCGAACCGATGTTGGGGAGGAGTCCTTTTTGCAGGACAACATCGAGCGCATTATCGCGAAAGACATCTGCCGTGAAACACACGACGGGCGGCTCATTGCCGGGCGCATGGCCTGCACGGAGGGCGCGCAGGGCTTCGTTGCCGGAGACGGCGTCTATCCAGATATTCGCTGCCGCCATTTCGCGCAGCACCTTCGTCGCGGGGCACGCCTTCATGGCGAAGCGCGCCTGCACATTGGGCGCGCTGGTCATGAATTGAATATCGGCGATGCGCTGGCGCACGACGGAGGCTTCGTAGAGCCAGAAAGGCGTGCCGACTTTCTCGGCGAGACTGCGGATGAGATCGAGCTGCATAAAAGAGGGCGCGGAGAGTGGCGGGCGAGGCGGCGAGGGGCAAGAGCTTTGGCTTTTTGTAGAAGCGACGCCCTCGTCGCTTTGCATCGTAGCGCGGACGCCCTCGTCCACGCCGCGACGCAGGCAGTTCGCTGTGTGTGGCCAGCGGTCTTCGCGTGCTTTGCACGCACGAGCGACGGGGCATCGCTTCTACGACGCCCTATCCCGCCCAGCGGTCATACAGCTCCCGCAGGCACTCGCGGAGGTTGCCGCGATGGCGGTGGAAGATCACCTCGGCCTCGCCCTCGGCGAGTTTGCCGCCAGTGAGATCTACGACGAGTTGATCGAGCAGCTTATGCGTGGTCTCCAGCTCCAGCGCCACGGGCAGGCGGCTGCTGCGGTGGACTGTCACGATGAAGCCCGCCGCATAGACCGCCGCCGAGCGCACCGGCAGCCAGAGCCGCGTGGAGAGCTGCTCGGCACCATCGAGTAAAATGAAACTCGGTGCGCGGATGGCGCGCAGTTTTTCCGTGAGCCGATCTTTGTCTTTCATGCTGCTCTCGGCATTGAGGCGGATCAGCACGGGCTCGAAGCCACGCGCTTCGAGGTGCGGGATGAGTTGCTCCAGCAGCATCGTTTTGCCCGAGCCGTTACCTCCCACGATGCTCGCGCACCATTGCTGAGCCTCCAGCCGCGCGAGCAATTTCTCCCAATCCAGCCCCGCTGCAAAACGGAACGCGAGGCGTTCTAGGTGACAGGATGCAAATGGATTTTCGCGTGCGTTCAAAGTGAGTGCTGGGGTAGCGGGTGCGGGGCAGCGGGGCAAGCTGGCAGAAGCGATGCCGCGCCGGTTTTTTAAAATGTGCGGATGCACTTTGCAGACGAGGCATCTGCGCTGACCTGCGAACATCTGCGGTTCACCAGTGCGGCGTCGGGATTATAAAAATGGAAGACATCCCGTAAATCATACGAATCCCGTAAAATCCTGTCTAAAAAGAGAGACAGGATTATCAGGATTAGGATGATGAACAGGATTTCTTCCCAACCGATTTCTTCCTTCGCCTTCTCCTCAAAGTCGCTCGTTTTAGTCCAGCCCGCCCTCGATCCGCCCGCCCTCGGTGTCGCCTTTTAGGAAGCCCCAGATGCGCTCGTTTTTCGGAAGGAAGACGCCGTGAAACTTCACGACCTTATTCGTGACCGGAAAGATCACGCTCCCGCTGACGCCGTCGGTTTCGCCGTTAATGATGAGGCTTTTGAGCGGGTCGCTGCGGGCGGCTTTGCCGCGCGTGAGGAGGGCGCTGAAAGCGGCGGGGGTGCTGAAGTTGGCCCCGATCAAACTGCCCTCGGCGTCGAAGCCGGTCGGCGCGACGGCGGGCACGACGATGCTGCCATTCAGCGTCACCACGGTGCCCACTCCGCCGTGATTTAGCCCGGTGGCTTTCTTTTGCGCGGGTTTGCTCCACGCGAGTTCGCCGGTGAGGTCGGTGCTGGTGAGGTCGGCAAAGGCGAATTCTCCGGCGATGGTGCCTTTGGGATGGTGGATGCGATGGGGGCGTAGATGGCGGCGGTGCGGCTGTCGGTGAGCGCGCTGCTGGCGGAGAATTTCGTGCCATCCGGTAGCACGCCGAGCAGCGTGATTGCGCCGCTCTTTTTTAAAGTGAGCTGGCTGTAGCCGCCGCCGAGCAGCGTGGGTGCGATGGCTTGGAGCGCGGCGACATATTTCGTCGCGGTGGCGGGCGTGGCGAGCGGGCGAAGGTCGCCGGTATTCGTGCCCAGGGTCACTTGCAGGTGGTTCGCGGAGTCGAGGGTGGCGTTGAGTGCGCCGAGCTTCGTCGTGGTCGGGGTGCCGGGGATGAATTTGGCGGACTTCTTGACGTGGCCCACGTTCAGCGCGGCAGTGTATTTGCCTTTGGCAGAGACGGCGGCGGTGATTTGCCCGGTGATCTTGCCGCTCGCATCGCGCAGCAGCCCGGCCCACTTCTTCGGCGTGGCCACGGGTGTGCCGGCGACGATGGTCACGGTGCCAACCAAGTCATTGCTGTTCACGTAGCTCAGCGTGCCGGTGAAGCCCGCCGCGATGATCAGGTGCCGCCCATCCGCGCTGATCGTGGCATTCCCGCCCACTACGCGGGTGATCGTCACTTCCGGGCTGCCGTCATTCGCCAGCGGGGCCACGATGGTGACGCCCGAGGTGGCGGTGAAGGTGTCGTTCACGACGGCGTTGCCGTGCGGGTTCCCGAGGGCGACCTTGAAAGTGAAATACGAATTCGCCTGCTGGGCGGAGAGCACCTCGAAGAGATTCGTATTACCGTATGCTAGGGACGGGTCGCTGAAAGTCAGGCTGACAAACGCCGTCTGCCCTGGATCGATATTTACCGTGACGATGGCGGCGCCGCTGCCAGTGCTGCCGGTGCTGCCGGTGCTCCCCGTGCTCCCCGTGCTGCCAGTGCCACCGGTGTAGCCGGTGCCGCTGCCTCCCACCGCAGCCGCGGTGAAGGCGGGCGCGACCTGCAGGACGTTCACGGTCATCGGCGTGATGCCCTTGTTTTTCAGGACGAAATTGTTCGCGTCGCCCACGAACTGAACCCCGATATTCACCGGAGTCTGGCTATCGCTCGCGAACGAGGCGTCGTTGAACTTCACGTCGAGCGCCTTTCCGCTGACGTAAAAGGCGAAGTCCTTCTCGTAAAAAAGATTCGCCGCGTGCGCATTCGTCGCGCGGACGCGGAACGTGTAGCTCTGCTTGGTCGCCAGGCTCGTGCTCCCGTTGATCGTCACCACGTTGCCCGTGAGCGTGAAGGCCGCGTCGTCCGCCCCGCCCGCGAGCGTGTAGATGAAGTCCGTTCCCGCATCCGGCCCCTGCGCCACCACCGTGAGCATGGTGAGGCCGGGGGTGTTGTTTTCCGGGATACGCAGCAAGCCGCTGCCGGCGAAACCCGTCGGCGCGCTTTCGCCGACGTTGTTCACAGTGATCGTGAAGTTCTTCTCAAACGTCAGCATCCCCACGCTGCTATCCGTCGCTCGGATGCGGATGGCGTAGCTCGCCTTCGTCTCGAAATCCGCGCTGGCATTGAGCGTGAGCTTATTCCCCGCGATCGTGAAAGCCGCATCGTCGGCCCCGCCTGCAAAGGTGAACGTGTGCGTGTCGCCAGCGTCCTCATCCACCGCCGAGAGCGTGCCGATGGTGGCACCGGGCGCGTTATTCTCCGCGATGCTCGTGGCCGTGAGCGCGATGTCCGTCGGTCTGCCGGGGATGAAATTCGCCAGCTCGATCTCATCCATGCACGTGCCCTCGGTGAGCGTGATGATGCGGAGGCCCGTCGCATTCACCACGGGGAAGGAGAAGGCGTGGCGCTGCGCGGGATTCCCCACCACGAGCCCGCCCGTGCGGTAGTCCACCGTGCCGATGTCCGTCCACACCGTCGTCGCCTCAGTGGGGTTCGGCTCGGTCGTATATTGGATCGTGTAGAGGTCCACGCAGCGGTCGTTGAGGCCACCGAGATTGTCGCGGCCAAAGGCGATGCGGTTCACCGACACGGGCGTGGCCCCGAGGCTGATGCCCGCAAACGAGCTCGCCGAATTGCTGATCCAGCTATTCGCATTGCCATAGGTCGCGTCGTTCAAATGCGCGATGGTGTGCGCCGCGTAGCCGGGTAGCACGTCCTTGGCAAACGCCACCCCAGCAGGCGCGAGATTCCCCGGCAGGAAAGCGCCGCCCTCCTCCAGCAAAGTGAGGCCAGCAAAAGCAGGCCCGGCGCAGAGGCTGAGGACAGCGGCGAGTAATAGGCGGAAGTGAAGTAGGTGTTTCATCGGATCAAATCGGGATACAGGTTGCAGAAAGAGCGCCGCTTGGTGGCGACGGTTGGTGAGGGAGCTACTTCGCTTTAAAACAGATTCCAGACAATCCTAAATTTGCTCGGCAACCCGCCGTCACCGCCGCGATTTTTCTTGTTCCCCACATCCATCCTGCCGTTCTCCTCGCACCATGAGCAAAGGCATTTCCTTTTCCAACGCTGCGGCATACGGCCTCGCCCAATGGGCACTGCTGGCGGTCGCGCAGGCGGAGAATATCGGGCGTGCCCAGCTCGCATGGCTGCCGCTCATGCAGGCGCAAAATGCCCTCGCCGCCGTGCTCCTCGCAGCACTCGCGTGGGTGGCATGGCGGGCGGTGTGGAGCCGGCGGGTTTTCCTCGCAGCGTATCTCGCACTCACGCTCGTGGTCGTGGTGAGTCCGGGATATTTCCAGATGTTCGGCGACCATCCGCGCCTCTCCCTGAGCGAAGGCGGAGTCGTAGGCGTGCCCACACAACTCCTCAGCTCCGTAGGCGCGGCGGCGGCAGCGGCCTGGTGGAAGCTGGCGCTCAATGCCGGGCTCGCGGTAGTTGCGCTCGTCTGGCTACAGCGCGGGCGCAGAGCGATCCCTCGCCGCCTCGCAGCAGCTCCGGCGCTCGCGGTGATGCTCGGGTTTTCCCCCATCCCAGCAGCGGTGCAAAACGCATCGCATCATCCGCTTTACCCGCTCCTCCAAGAATCCCAACTGTCCAGCGTGGCGTCGAGCCTCTCTGCCAAAGCGGGCAATGATACGCCCGCAGACGCCCGCGCCGATGCCTCGCCGGAACTCGCCGCCGCCGTGGCGAAAATCCGCGCTGCATCGCCCAAGCCAAATATCGTCTTCATCGTCCTCGAATCCGTCGGCGCGCAACAGCTCCTCGGCAACATCGCCAACACGCCGAACATCGCCAACACGCCGAACATCGCCGCACTCGCCCGAAGTGCCATCGTCTTCGACCACGTCTATGCCGTCTATCCGAGCACCGCGCGCAATCATCTCGCGATCAATACGGGCGGCTTTCACATCACCGGCGACGACATGATCGAGATGCTCCACCACGACTTCACCGGGCCGCTCATGGCGCACGGCTTTGGCGAGGCAGGCTACGCGACGGCGCTCTTCTCCAGCGAACGGCTGGATGTGGAGGCCATGGATGAAATGGAGCGCCGCGCCGCGTGGGGAACGCTCTACGACTTTGGCCGCGATGTGAAAAACCACCTCAGCGCGAACATCCTCAACTCGTGGTGTGCGAAAGAAGAATTCACCCTCACGCAGATCGAGCCGTGGCTCGAAGCCCACCGCGCCGCGCCCTTTCTCCTCAGCTACATGAACGGCGCGACGCACCATCCCTACAGCGTCCCACGCGGCTTCCCCGAGCCCAATGGTCGCGCGGACGATCTCGCCCGCTACCACAATTCCCTCCACTACACCGACGCCGTGATCGGCCAGCTCATCGCCATGCTCCAAGCGCGCGGGCTTTATGAAAACACGATCATCGCCATCACCGGCGACCACGGCGAAGCCTTCGGCGAACACCCCGGCAACTTCGCCCACAAAAACGCGATCTACGAAGAAAACATCCGCACCTTTCTCCTCCTCGCGCACCCCGCGCTCGGCGCAAACTTCACCAGCCAACGCATCGCCTCCAGCGGCGACATCTACACGACTCTCGCTGCGCTCGCAGGCTTTGCAGTGCAGACGCCCGGCCTCCCAATGGCGGCGCGTGATTTCCCAGCCCGTGCCGTCTTCTTTTCAAAAGGTGCCTTCCCCGAACAATGGGGACTGCGCGACGGGAAGTGGAAATTCATCCAAACCATCCGCGAGCGCCAAGCCGAACTCTACGACCTCACCGCCGACCCCGCTGAACACACAAATGTCGCCCTCGCGAACGCCGCGCTCGTCGCGAAGTTCAGCGGCCAATGCGAACGCTGGTTTCTTCGCACCGACGCCGCTTGCGCCAAGCAATTCTCCGGCTACACCCCAGCCGTCCCCCCGCGCAGCGACGGCGGAGAAGCGCCGCCACGTCGCTAAAAGCAGCCACCATTTCAAGCGGCCCCACGGAGCGACGGGGGCGTCGCTTCTACGAAAGACAACCCCTAGAATTTGTAGTGCTCCAGCCCGCCAAAGGTCATCGCGCCGCCGAGGAAGCCAGTGATGCTCACCATCGCTGCGCCAAGCAGCAGTGCGCCTCGGAAGCGTTTGCGAGAGACGCTGCCTTCCGCGCAATCATCCGCGCAAAGGAGCACCGCGCACGTGAGCGCCCATGCGGCGGTGGCGGTGCCGAGCCATTTGTGGATGCTGTAGATGAGAGCTAGCTGGCTGCCAGTGGTGGTGGGGAAATTCGCGAGCCAACCGAGCGTGACCGTGGGAATGGAGCTGAGTGCGCCGAGGATCACAAGGAAGCGCACGAGCAGCAGCCATTCCGCACGCCGCAGCCACCACGCCATGGCCTCTGCAAGCACTGCGGCCATGAGCAAGCCGACCGGTAAATGCGTGGAGACGGGGTGGAATTTGCCGAGCCAATTCAGCACACGGCGCAGGAGCGGCGCGGCTGGCTTTGCGCCCGGCGTGGAGGGGATGAATGTGGGCGGCAATTTTGCAGGCGCACCCACGAGCACCCAACGCTCGACGACCTTTAGCTCCTCCGGCGTGAGCGGTGGCACGTCGGCATCCTCGCCGGGCATCTCTTTGTGCAGCACCATTTGATAAAGCTCGGACTCCGCTGGGTCGCCGCGCTCGATGTAGTCGCCATTTTTCGCCACGCGAGAGAGGTCGAGCACGTAGCCAAATTTCCCTTTCGGCTTTGGCAAATGGCTACCGTGGCAATCCGCACACTTCGCCTCAAAGATGCGATAGACATCCTCGGCGAGCTTCTGTTTCTCAGCCTCGGAGGCGGATTGGATCTGCGCGGCGTGCGCAAAGGATGCGGCTGCAAAAAGAAGCGTGAAGACGAGGAGTCGAGTCATGGATGTGATGTCTATACACAGTTGCGCGGAGTTCTTAGCAGCGGAAACACCGCTACAGGCATTGCGCGAGGGAGAGAGAGCGATACGATTCCCAACCGTGAAACAAAACGGACAGCACGAAATCTTGCGCACCCTGCGAGGGCTGCGGCGGCGGCTCGTCGCGCGCGATTTCCTCGCGACGAGCGCCCGCGCCACGCTGTTCTTTTATGCCGTGCTCGTGGTGCTCACGGCGGCGACTTTGTGGAGGGGTGCAGCCGCGCCAAACCTAGCAGGCATCCCCTTTATGCTCACATGGCCCTTTGTTTTTGGAGCTATCGCCGGGCTGCTCACCGCCCTCCTCCGGCGACCCGCGCTGCGCCGCGTGGCGGCGGGTGTGGATGCGCTGGCAGGCACGCGGGACCGCTTGCTCACGGCGTTCAATTTTGCAGGAAAGGCAGACGCCACCGCGATGGAGACGCTGGCACTGGAGGAGGCGCTGTGCTTCCTCCGCACGCGCAGTTTTGCACGCTACCTTCCCGTGCGCCCGCCTTCCGAATTGCGCTGGCTCATCGTCCCGCTCGTCGCGCTCGGCCTCCTCTGGTGGGATGCACTCAGCGCCGCTGCCGCCAAGCGCGAACGCGCTGCCACACAAGCCGCAGAGGTCGCGGGCACGGTAAAGCAGCTTACAAAACTCGCCGAGCAAATCGCACCCGCGAGCAAGGACGACGAGCGACTCCAACGCATTGCCGAGCGGCTCAAGGAAAGCATCGCCCAAGTGCGTGCCGAAGCCGCCGAGGGGCACGATGCACAAAAGGCCGCGCTGCGTGAACTCTCGCTGCTGGAGGAACTCGTGAAGGAACTACGCCGACCAGAATCCGCCACCAGCGAAGAACTCCAGGCGCTCGCTAACGCGCTGGCAAAGCACGAGCAGACGAAAGAAGCCGCCCACGATCTCCAGCAAGGCCACCTCGCCGAAGCGGCGCGCAAGCTGGCCGAAGCCGCGCGCGACAAGCCCACCGCCGAGCAAATCGCGCAGAGCGTGCGGCAGGCGCTGGAGCATCTCGCGCAGCAAAAAGAGCAGATGTCCAAGCAGCTCGAACAACTCCGCCAAGAAGGCGGCGGCGAACAACAGCAGCTCCTCCAACAGCTCGCGCAGGCGCTCAATGATCTTGCTCAAAAGGGCCAACAGTCCGCGCAGAAAAAACCGCAACCCGGCGAGGGCAAGCCACCACAAGGCGGTGGAAAGCCAGTGAGCGATGATGATTTAAAAAAACTGCTCGGCGCGCTCCAGCAGATGAAGAACGAGCAACAGGAAGGCGAAAAGAGCGATGGGGAACCTCCGCCGGATGCCGATGGGAAGCCAAGCGACGGGGAGATCTCAGCAATCAGTTTTGGCAAAGGTGATAAGGAAGGCGAGCCGCTCGGGCCCAGCGCTCAGCCCGGCACGGAGCACGACATCGGCACGACGGAAACGCCCTTTGGCAAGCAAGGCACCGCAGGCCACGCGACCGTGCGCGAGCAGCTCGGCGGCAAGCTCGGCGAGGGCGAATCGCTCTCCGCCCTCATCCCCAGCGCCGCGAATGGCGACGCGAAATCTGCGCGCCGTTACAAGGAACTCACGGACGCCGCCGCCGCGACGGCGGAAGACGCCGTCTTGCAAGAAAGCATCCCGCTCGGCTCGCGCTTCCTCATCAAGCGATACTTTGAAGCCATCCGCCCCAAGCAATGACCCTGAAAGAGAGTTGGCTTTTTCCCTGAAAAAACGATGCCTTCTCGCCACTCGAAAAAACCATGAACGACATCGAACCAAAAATTGATCAGTTCCGCAGCACCTTCCGTCGCATCGCTGACGAGATGGGTAAATTCATCGTGGGACAGAGCGACGTGATCGAGAGCGTGCTCGTGGCGTTCTTCGCGGGTGGGCACGTGCTGCTCGAAGGGGTGCCGGGGCTTGGCAAGACGATGCTCGTGCGGACGCTGGGCGAGGCGGTAAATCTGCAATTCCAGCGCATCCAATTCACCCCCGATCTCATGCCCGCCGACATCGTGGGCACCTCGATCATCCAGCAAGACGAGCAAGGCCGGAAGACGTTCCAATTCCGCCCCGGCCCTGTATTTACGAACCTCCTGCTCGCCGACGAGATCAACCGCGCCACGCCGAAAACGCAGAGCGCGCTGCTCGAAGCGATGCAGGAGCAGCACGTGACGGTGGGCGGCGTCCAGCACGCGCTGCCGCTGCCGTTCCTCGTGCTCGCCACGCAGAATCCGCTGGAAATGGAGGGCACATATCCGCTGCCCGAGGCGCAGCTCGACCGCTTTTTCTTCAAGATAAAAGTGCTCTTCCCCAGCGCGAAAGAGCTGCACACGATCCTGGACCGCACGACGGGAGGAGCTGTGCCGCGCATCGAGAAAGTGATCGCAAGTGCCGAGGAGGTCATCGCTTTTCGCAATGGCGTGCGGCTCGTGCCGCTCGTCCGCGAAGTGCAGGAATACGCGGTGAGGCTCGTCCTTTCCACGCACCCCGAGCACGCGCCAGCAGGCAGTCTCGCAAAGAAATACGTGCGCTATGGAGCCAGCCCGCGCGGCGCGCAGGCGCTGATCTTGGCGGCAAAAATCCATGCCGTGCTCGAAGGCCGCTACCATGTGGCGATGGCTGATATTGCTCGGGCTGCACTGCCTGCGTTGCGGCATCGGGTGCTCGTCAATTTCGAAGCAGAGGCTGCTGGCGTGACAAGTGATGAAATCCTCGCCGAGCTGCTCCAGCAACAGCCTGCCGAGCGCGCATGAGTTCACTCCGCCCGACATCTTTTGCCGCCGTGAATGACTGGTGGGCGCAGGAGCTGGGCGTGAACGCCTCGGAGCTTTCCGTGGAGCAGGGAGGCGTGCAGATCGCTGAGAACGCACTGCTACCCGGCATCCTCGCCTACCGCCGGGGCCCGGATGTGCGCGTGGCGGCGGCGCTTGGGAAGCTGGAGGAAATCCAGGAGGCGATGATCGGGCGCTCGCTTCAGCAAATTTTCTCAGCGGCTTTTTGGCCGAAATATCTCCCCCAATTCAGCGGAAACGTGATCGGCCCCGCGTCGCTTTTTTATGCCGATAAGCTGCTGCCCGATTGGGCAAAGGTCGCGGCCCCTCGGGGCGTGAACGTGCGCGGGCTGGCTATCTCGGATGCGGCTCCCTTCGCGGAATTCGCAGCATCCTTGAGTGAAGAAGAACGCGAACACAGCGGGCTGGATTTTTCACCGCGCGCGATGTGGGGAGCCTTCGTGGAGAAGCAGCTCGTGGCGGCGGCCTCCTACGACGTGTGGCCGGGCCGTATCGCGCACATCGGGGTAGCGGCGCATCCTGAATTTCGGCGGCGCAAGATCGGGCAAGCCGTCGCGCTGGCGGCGGCAAAGGGCGCGCTCGCCCGGCGGCGCATCGTGCAGTATCGCGCACTGCAATCGCAGGAGGGCTCCATCGGCATCGCGCTAAAACTAGGGCTGGAGCTATTCGCCGAGACGATCTACGTCCGCCCACCGGAGAGATGACCGATGCGCCTACGCTTTGAGAATGTGGTAAAAACTTTTGCGAGCAGGCCGGTGCTCGCGGGGGTGAGTGCGGACTTCGGCGAGGCGCGGGCGGTGGTGCTCATCGGTCCTTCGGGCGGGGGAAAGAGCACGCTGCTGCGCATCCTCGCGGGCCTGGAAATGCCGGACTCTGGGACGGTATCGCTCGGCGCTGAGAGCGTGGATTTTACCAGCGAAGAAAGGCTCCGCGCGCATCGGCTCCGGCTGGGCGTGGTCTTCCAAGCGTTTAATCTTTTCCCCCATCTCACCGCCTTGGAAAACATCACGCTCCCGCTCGTAAAAGTCCACGGACACAGCGTGGATGAGGCTCGCGAGCTGGCCATGCAGACACTCCGCCGCTTCCGCCTCGACGCTCATGCAGATAAAAAACCTGCCGCGCTTTCCGGCGGACAAAAGCAGCGCGTGGCCATCGCACGCGCGCTCGCCGTGCAGCCGCGCGTGCTGCTTTTCGATGAGCCGACCTCCGCACTCGACCCGGAGATGACGGCGGAAGTGCTGGAGGTGATCGAGGAGCTAAAGGCCGAGGGGCGGAGCTTCGTGCTCGTGACACACGCGATGAATTTTGCCCGCCGGGTAGGCGACGCCGTGGGCTTCCTCGCGGATGGCAAGCTGGTCGAGCACGGCCCCGCGCAACAGCTCTTTGCCGAGCCGCGTTCCTCACAATGCCGAGACTTTCTCGCGCGTGTCTTGCGTTACTGAAGCGTCTCCGACTAGCGGATGTCTTCGAGCTTCAAGTGGGCGCTGGCGCGGGATTGGCCGACTTCTTCGGTGAGCTGCATTTTGCCGCTCACGATGCTACGGGCGAGCTTGAGGGCGGTGCCGAGAACTGGGCGCATTTGCTGGAATTCTTTCGCATCGGCGGGCCCGAACATCTTCTCGATGTTCTGGTCGGCCACTTTCAGCCATACGTCGGCGAGGTTCCAAAGTGCGCCGAAATTCACCTGCATATCTGTGCTCAGTGCTTGTGCGCCAGCGGTGGCGGGCTTGGCGGCGAGCTCGCTGGTGAGGCTGGGCGAGGTGCTGATGATCCAGCGGTCTTTGGTGATGGCGATGTGTGGGAGAAGGTCATCGGTAGGGATCGGCAGCGGGATGAAGTGCAGCTCGGTGTCGCCGTCTTTTTTCATCTGCGGCTCGGGCACGGCACCTTGCGGGGCGAGGGCGGCGAGTTGTTTGATGAGGCTGGAGAAGCCCTTCCATGCTTCGCTCACGCCGGCGCGGTCGCGCATTTCGGAGACCCACGCGAGGCGCGGGATTTTGCCTTCTGCGAGGAAGGGAGGCATATCGGGGAGCTTGGGCATCGCGCCGCCGAGATCGAATACGAACGCGCTTTCGCTGCCGAGGGCTTTGCCGAGTGTGCGGCTGGAATTCCAGAGCTGCTTCACCATCGGCAGCGCCATCATCTCCACCATCGTGACTCCTTGGCGTTCGCCTTCGGGCACCATCGTGCGGCCATATTTCTCATACCAGCTCCAAGCGGTGACGGCGGCGTCTTCGATGAAGTCGGTGACTTTCACGCTATTCGCCGAGGAGCGGCTATCGAGGAGAACGAAGGCGGCTGGCCCCGCGAGGCTGGCGAAAGTGAGCGGCTTGCCGGCGTCGAGCATCGCTGTGAAGCGTGCGCCTCCGTAAGTCTCGGAATGGAGGCCGTTCTCGTAATAACCCACGCCCACCATGTCATCGTGCTGTGAGGTAAAAATCTCTTTCGCTTTGCCTTCGAGCTTTTGCACATCGTTACGCATCCCGGTGATTTGCTCGGGTTTCAAAATGCTCCCCAGTTCTTCGGAGATGGCGTTGAACTGCGGGACGAATGAAATCTTGGTTCCGAATTTTTCGAGGATCGCCTTGCTCATGTAGCCGAGACTGCCGGGGTTTTTCTCCGCATATTGCGCGGCTCGCTGGGCGACTGCGGGGATGCTGAGTGCGCTCTCGGCGGCACTCGCGGCGAAGCGCACGTGGCTGTGATCTGCGCCGAAGGAAACGACGAAGCTGTCGCCCACCCAGCCCCACGCGAGTTCCGCGTTTTTGGAGGTGATGAGGCCCATGGCTTCTTTGGCTTTGGCCTCGTCGCCGAGCATTTCTTTGAGCTGCGGCTCGACTTGTGGCGGGACGAGTTTCTTGGCGCTCACGTGGAGCGATTGGAATTCATATTTGTCGGCTACCTTGAAAGAACCCACCTCAAAGGCTGGCGGCAGTTGCACGCCGACCATCGCGGTCAGGTTTTTAAAAGCAGCATCAATATCCACTTTCGATTTCACCGCTTTGGCGATGAAGAGCATGGGCGGAAAGTCGCACTTTGCCAGCATCGGGAGCATCTCAGGCGCCGCGTCGCGGAGCATCTGCTGCGTCTGCTCGGGAGTCATCGGCTTGCCGCTGAAGCTCGCCATGATCGCGCGCTGGAAATAAGTCTCCATCAGCTTTGTATAGACATCCATGAGGGGTTTCATTTTCTCCCCGAAGCTGGTGGGCAGGACGATGCTGAACTCTGCACCAAAGACGGCCTCCAGCAGTTCGCGGCCTTTTTCACCCTGCGGGCTCTTCCATTGCTGGAGGGCTTGTTGGACTTGTGGGTTTTCTTTGATCGGCTGCATGGCCATCAGCTCGGCAGCCCACTTGCTATTGGCCAGCGCGGCCCACATCTCGTGCAGGTGGTAATAAGTCGCAAAGCCGTCCACATCCCTTGGCAGCATGGCAGCGAAGCCGTATTGGCCCGCGAGTTTCGCTGCATCGCTCGCAGGAGCGACGACTGCTTTCACGGCCTCAATGACCTTCGCGACTTCGGGTGCCTTTGTAGCTTCGGCGACTTTGGCCGCATCGGCTTGTGGCTGCTGCGCGGGTTTGTCCGACGTTTTTTCGCAGGCGATAAAGGACGAGGCGACGACGAGAGCCGTGGCTGGTGCGATGAGTGAAGTGAGACGGAAGCGTTTCATAAGTATTAGTAGTGAGTCAGTGAAGACGGGGATTAGCCGCAGAAGGTGACGCTAAAGTAATCGTGGGCCGGGATGCACGCAGAATCACTCCCGCGATTTCTTTTGCAGCCGCTTGAGCTTGCCCGCCATGCCTGCTCGGGCGGCGGAGCTGATGCGGTCTATAAAGAGGATGCCGTGGAGATGATCCACCTCATGTTGCAGCGCGCGCGCGAGCAGTCCGCCCGCTTCAAACTCCAGCATACTTCCATCGAGCTGCATGGCCCGCGCCTTTACCCGTGCGGGGCGGAGGATGTCTGCGCTGAGAGTGGGGAAGCTCAGGCAGCCCTCCACGTCTTCCTCTATTTCCTTGCCCAGCTCCAGCACCGGGTTCAGCAAAACGAGCGGCATGAGTCCCTCAAAGTCCACCTCTTTCCCCTCCATAAACATCTCACTCGGACGATCCTCCATGTCGCTCACATCAATCACCGCAAGCTGGATCGGCACGCCGACTTGTTGCGCGGCGAGTCCCACTCCATTCGCATCGTGCATCGTCTCCAACATATCGGCTGCGAGCTTTTTAATCTTCGCATCCACCTTGCCGACTTCGGCTCCTTTGGTGCGGAGCACTGGGTTTCCGTATTTGACGATTTCGAGGACCATATTTGCTTAAAAGAAATGCACGTTACTTGATCGCCGCCCAGACGCGATGCACGTCGTCGTGGTCTTCCAGGCTTTGTAAAAAATCTCCCGCCTCGGCGAGTTGCGCCTCGGTGAGATCGGGGAAATTCTTCGCCACATAGCCCAGCTCACTCGTCACGATACTCCACCCATTCGAGCCCAACCATTTCGAGACGCTGTGCAGATCAGCGCGCTCGGTGATGAAGCGCGCCCCGGCCACGCCCTCCGGGATGTCGTCGTTCTGCGCGTGAGTGAGCGCCTCCACATTTTGCGCACCGGCCTCGATGGCCGCTTCTTCGATGTCCACCGCCGTATTCGCCGTGTGCCCCTCCACCAGCCCCACGTGGTCAAAGAGGAATTTATTACTCCCCGGCGCACCGAGCTGGCCCTTTTTAAAAAGCTGCCGGATCTCCGGTGCCGTGCGGTTATTGTTATCCGTGAGCACCTCCACGATCAGCGCGACTTTGTGCGGCGCGTAACCCTCAAAGACGATGTGATCTATCACCATCTTCTCCTCCCCCAGCCCTGCTCCCTTCTTGATCGCCCGCTCGATGGCATCGCGAGTCACCGAGCTGCGCCGCGCCTTATCCACCGAGGCGGCGAGACGCGCGTTCAGCTCAGGATCCGCCCCGCCGAGCTTTGCCGCGACAGCGATTTCTTTGACTAATTTGCCGACAGCCTGCCCCTTGCGCAGATTGGCGACTTCCCTTTTTGCTTGGAGCCATTGACGTCCCATATCCGCCACTTCTTAGCGACCCAGCACGCACTCGGCAAGGGGTCTGTGCGGGAGAGTGTCCATCATCTCATCTCCGCGAGCGCGGCGAGGGCGAGTTCGGCGGCGACCAATTTTTCCCGTCCCATCTGCGATTTTATTTTATGAAAAAGGGCTCTCCCTACCTTCTCCCCGAGTGCGGCTGGCACAGCGTTGCCGACTTGGCGCAAGGCTTCACCCCACGCGCCGAGGATTTTGAAATCTTTTGGAAATGTCTGGATGAGTTTTGCCTCATAGACGGTGAAGTATCGCACGGTGCCATCGCGAAACCGCATCATGTTTTCCCCTCCTGGGACTCCATGCCCGCCCGCTTTGATGGTCTTGGCGGGCCAGTCCAAATCGCTGCCGGTGTGCCCAGGATACGTCCTCGCTCCACCGCGAAAGATATGGTCTACGATGCCGTGCTCGATGCGTGGGTCTGGGACATCGCAGAGCGCGTCACGGACAGTGCGCCACGGCTTCAGCTCTGGCTCAAAGAAGCCGAATTTATCGCGCAGATTTTTCACCTTGGCCTGCAATCCATTCAGGCAGAGTTCGCGTTCCGTCTTCGGGACTTGGTGTTTTTCCCAATAGGAACCCGTGACGAACTTATCCCACAGGAGCCGCTCTTCGCTGTGGGTGGCTGCTGGAAATTCCCAAGCGGCATCAATATCCGAGCGGATGCCGACGATCACCACGCGCTCGCGGCACTGCGGGATTCCGTAATCGGCAGCGTTCACCAGGGTGTGCTGCACGCGATACTTGATGCCGTCGTAGTGATCAAAATCGAGTTTTTGGAGAGACTTGTAGTGCTCCTGCCAAGTCGCCTTCAAAGCGGAGTGAGCATCGGGAAAGGTAAGCCGTAGGAGGATGTAGCGGAAGTAGTCGGAGAAAGATTCGCGAAGCAGACCCTTCACATTTTCAAAGACGAACGCCTTTGGTGCGAGCACCTCGATTGCGCGGATGGCGAAGGGAAACATATCCCGGCTATCGCTGCTTGCGCCGTGTTTTCCGCCTAAAGAAAACGGCTGGCATGGGGGGCCACCCGCGACGACATCCACATCAGACAATCGGCTGAAATCAAAGTCCCGAATATCTCCCTCAAAGACTTTCGCGGGATCGAAATTGCGGCGAAGCGAGGCGCAGGCATCCGAATTAAACTCCACAAACGCGGTGTGCTCGAAGCCAGCGAGTTCGAGCCCTTTTGCCAAGCCGCCCGCACCAGTAAAGATTTCCAGCGATTTCATGCTTGGATGGTGAGTTGGCTCAAATGACTTTTGATGTTTTCGAGGATCACGCCTTTGGCCTTTGGAGTGCCTTTGCATTTCACGGCCCATTGCCTGCCGGGGTGAATGACATCCCAGCCAGAGCATGCTTGTTCATATCGCCCTTTGCCGGGGTCGTGGTTGCCAAAACCGTCCAACGTCGAGTTCCACAAAGGACGGTTTAATTTAATCAATGCGGCCTCAATGGTGCCGATCATGTCAGAGCCTGCGTCTTCAAAAATCACAAAGCGGCACATGAAGTCTTTCAGCGAAAGGCCCGAAGCGACGCTGATATTCCGACCGTGCTCGCGGAGCCGATTGCAGAGTTCATTGGATTGATTGAGCGTGTTGTCCGATGAGCGCGCCTGCCGCCAGCCTTTTGGCACGGCCTTACCAGCATAAATCGCGGCTGAGTAGGAGAGGCGATTCATCTCGGCATACTTGGTGTAGAGCGGATTTTTGCCCGTGTAGTAGAAGGCATAGACGCCTGTTCCCAAAAAGGCATCTGGCGGAGGAAGAGTGTGAACAGGTGTCCCATTGAAGAATCGAACAGCATCCTTCACCAACTCCACAAAAGCGTCGTTGCGATAGATGTGCTTACTCCTGTCGAATGGTTCCTGTTTCATTTTATGAGTCGAAGATCGCGGCGCGCACGGATGTAGCGAGTATGAGTGTGCGCGCAATGCTCCATCCGTGTCGCGATGTGAAATGAAATCACCTCATCTCCGCGAGGGCGGCGCGGGCTAGTTTGCGGGCTCCGGGTTGGGGGGGCTTGGTTTCGGTGGCGGTGGTGAGGGCGGTTTTGGCGTCTTCTTTTCGCCCGAGGGCGAGGAAGGCGCGGGCGCGGTTGTAGTGGGCGTAGGCATCGGTGGGGGTGAGGGCGAGGGCGCTGTCGTAGGCGGCGAGTGCTTCCTCGGCGCGGGTGAGGAGGAGCAGCGCGTCGCCTCGGCGGTTGTGGGCTTTGGCGGTGAGCGTGGCGCGCTGGGCGTGCTCGGCGGGGAGGCAATCGGCGATGGCGGAGAGGAGGAGGTCGCAGGCTTGCAGCGAGGGCGCGGCCTGGCTGGCAGTGGCTTTTGGAGCACGGAGGGTTTCTTTTACAAAATCGAGCAACGTGCTGAGTGGCGCGACGGCGGCGGCGCTCGGGCCGTGCAGGCGGGTGGCGCGACGGAGGGCTTCGGTGCAGCGGGCGGCGTCGCCTGCGGCGGCGAATTTTTGGATTTCGGCGGGCGTGGGAATGGGGACGGGCTGGGCTTTGGGGATGACTTCCTCAGCGGGCACGGGGCCGGCGAGGAAGATGTCGTCGCCGATGAGGCGGGAGTATTCGGCGGGGATTTGTTTACCGCCGGAACGCTCCATCACGGCGGCGCGGGTGCGCTTGAAGACTTGCTCGATGGTGAGGCCGGGCGTGCGCAGGTGGGCGATGAGTTGCTCGGTGTAGAGGCCGTTCGTGCCTGTGCCGTCCGAGGCGGAGCGCCCGGCGTCGGTGGCAAAAGCGATGAGCGACCCAGCAGGCGGATTCATTTCCACGAGGCCACCGGAGTGTGTGGCGTCGCGGGCGGCGGGGTTGATCGCGACGGGCGTGGTGCGGCAGGCATCGAGGATGACGAGGTTGCAGGCGACCCCGGCGTTGCTCATTTCGGCGACGGCTTGTTCGGCGTTAAAAAGCTTTGTCTCCGCGAGCAGGCGCAGGCTCGTGTCGCTCGCGCCCTCGGGGCTGTAACCGGACTTCACGGGGAGGAGATAATTTGCCCCTGCGACCGAGATGCCGTGGCCGGAGTAGTAAAAGAGGCCGACTTCCGCACCGCGCAATTTGGCACGAAATTGCATCACCGCCGCGAGCAGTTCATCGCGGGTGACGTTGTGTTCTTCGATCACGGTGAAGCCGAGCGCGCGCAGTGTTTTCGCCATCGCCCGCGCATCATTCACCGTATTGCGGAGCGGGCCGACGGCGGCTTCGTAGCGAGCATTGCCGATGACCAGCGCCACGCGCGGCCCCGCCGCCCAAGCAGGCGCGAGCGTGCAGAGCACAGCGAAGAGGAGTCGAAAGAAGATGGTCATTTGCACAGCGGCGAGTGCGAGCTAGAACGCCGGAACGCGAAGCCGATTGCAAGCGGCCTCGCACAATTTCCAGCCATGATTTCCCTACGCACATTCTGCCCATTCGCCGCCGCCGCGCTCCTCGCGGGCTGCGCGGCAACTGCGCCTGTCGCCACGCTAGTGCCGGGCGATCCCACTGCGCCCTCGCAAGTCACGCCGAGCGAGGCCGTGGCCACTGCACAGCGGCTCACCTCGCACTCGTGGCAGCCTTTTTCAAAAAACATCCTGCACGCCAAAGACCGCGCAGGCGTGCTCGTGGATACGCCGGACGCGGGCTTCCACACACAGCCCGAGCGCCCCGGCTGGTGGCTGCCGGGTGCGGTCAATGTGGGCATCCCTTATAAATGGGGCGGCTTCGATGATGCTGCATCGTTCGACGCCGCCATCGCCGCTGGCCGTGCGGCGGGCGACGTCTCTTCGCCCGCCAAACGCCGCGCCGACAACGTCGCCGTGAGCGCCCAAGCCGCTGGCGTAGACTGCTCGGGCTTCGTCTCACGCTGCCTCGGGCTCCCCACCGTCCACGACACCACGCAGCTCCCCGCTGTCTGCGCCGTGCTCGCCAGCGCCGCCGAACTCCGCCCCGGCGACTTGCTGAATTTCCCCCGCCGCCACGTCATCCTCTGCGCTGGCTGGGCCACGCCCGATCATGCGTGGCTCTACTTTTACGAGACCGGCGGCGGGCCCGACTACTGGCGACCCGGACTGAAACAAGCCCCGCTCGACGCCCTGCTCGCCCTCGGCTACCAGCCCCTCCGCTACCGAGGCATGGCCACCGAGCCCCGCACCGAGGGCAAACAAATCCTCACCCGCGCCGCCCGCTCTACCGCCGCCGTCGTGACGCACCCCACCCTCGGCGAACCATGACCCATGATGAGAACTACGACCCTTGCACGTTTTGCATTTCTTTTAGCCCAAACGCCGCATTTGGAGGGCCGAAGGCTCGGATTGATGCCAGCCTTGGGCAACGCCCAAGGGTGATTCGTAGGAGCGGTCAAGGGCCGAAGGTCCGGCCCATTTTGTCCGGGGGAATCGCCGCGATGGATCGGGCCTTCAGCCCTTGGTTGCTCATTGTGTCCAGACCTAGGCCGTCGCTCATTCCTCGCTTTGGCCTAGGCTGGCATAGAGCCGGGCCTTCGGCCCTCAATCGTGGCGTTCGGGTTTACAGGGCAATCAATACCTCATGTTTTGGTTCTGCTCGTCAGTGCCAGTTTCTTGGGTCGTTTGCGAAATTTTCAGCAATCAATTTTCGGAGTTCTTTGAAGTCGTTTTTAGCGAGTTTGCTGATTTTTTCCCAAGCGTGTGCAAATGCCGCACGTTCCAGATTTGTGCGGATGCCGTCGCGCCAGTAAACCCATGCGTGCTTTGAAACTCGCCCAGATTGACGCAAGTAAATCTGCTCGTTGGTGAGATCGAAGTAACGATAGAACTCATCCCGTTTTCGCTCAAAAACCTCCGCTGCCAATTCCTCTCCGTAGAACGCCTCCGGCGGTAATGTTGCCGCAAGCGCACGATACTCGCGATTGAGGGTATCCTCGAAAGAGGTCACTGATTGACGATGCGTTAGATAAAGCTGCGATGCCGCAATAATAACGGCAATGGTTGTCCCGACATTTGATATAGCTTGGATGGTTTCGTTCATGATTCGGATTTTTATAAACTAGTAATGGGTTCAGGCTTATCGTGGCTTCAAGCTATGGTTTAATAACAAGAACATTGAATTTCATTCCGGCAGGCATGAAGGCGAAGTCTTCGTTAAAGATATACCAACTGCCATTGTAGTAGTTCACGCCGATAGGATGATTGTGAAGATTGCTTGGCGTATTCAGATCGCCTACTGCTTGGTGGCTGATGATGAGAATGGCGTTTGGATCGCCATTACATAGCGGGTGATTGATGATGCTGGTAACGTTGCCTGCCGCAGTCACATGAACAAAAGCTGGCCCATTTGTGCCAACGCCAGCTCCAGGGACGCGCAGCGCCCCAGTCAATGCGAAGGAGCCATTGACTTCCAGTTTTGCGGAGGGCGTTGAGCTTGTGCCGATGCCGACGTTGCCACCCGCAACGACTATTTGATTGGTTCCTACGGTTAGTCCATTTGCAGGGAGAACGAGCGGGCCAGTCATTGTGTCGCCGACTTTGGCGAGATATACGGATGAGCTGCTTGCGGGCGCGAAAGCAAGCGAGTCGAGCCCATCAAGAAGGTCAGCGTTCAGATTCGTCAAAGCTGCGCCATTTCCAGAAAAAATCCCACTCGTCGTGCCTCCAAGCGTGAGGCCAGACGCAAGTTGCACAGCGCCGATTGCCCCGCTGGCGATGTTCGTAGATTGAATGGTGCCTGCCGCGATCTGCGTGCCAGTTATATTTCCGGTAAGATTAGCGGTGCTGAGACTCGTCAGCCCTGCACCGTTGCCGGAAAACGTCCCGTTCGTCGTGCCACCGAGTGTGAGGCCGGATGCAAGCTGGGTGGAGCCGACTGCACCATTTGCGATGTTGCCCGTTTGCACTGCGCCCGTTGCAAGTTGTGTCGTGCCGATGGCTCCGGCGGCGATGGGATCGGTGGCGATTTCGACTTCCAATTCCGCTAAGTAGCCGCTGCCCGCGCCCTCTTTCGCGCCGAGTGTGACGCTTGCGGTGAGCGCCGCAGTGGCACCGGGGATGGCAGCGATGGCGAAGCCTTCGTTACTGGTTGGCGTGGTGAGCCACGCTTGCACGGTGGAGGAGACATCCACGGAGATAAACCGCTTTGTGCCGAGGCCGGTGGTGAAATTGGTGAGCGGGGTGGCGGTGAAGGTCGGCTCGGCGCTGGCGAGCGATTCGTCCCATGAGCTAGTGACTTGGTGGACGCTGAGGCCGCTCCCTGCGCGGACGACGCGAGGGAGGTAGAGCCGCAGCCGCGCATAGCGGATCGTGGCGGCGGACGGGAGGTCGGCGAGATTGAAATAAAGATAGGCGCGATGCGTGGCGCCCACGGGAAGTGTGGAGGATTTGTTTGCCGCGAGCGTGAGTTTGGAGCGAGTGCCGTAGGAGTCTTCCGCAGCTGGGAGTGTGGCGGCGCGGGCGGTTGGCATCCAGGAGCCTAGCAAAGCGATGAGGACCAGCGTTTGGAGTTTCATGATTTGCATAGAGGCACTTCGGCAATGGCGTAGCAAGCGGAAAGAATAAAAGCGTAGGAATGGCACTGCTAAACTCATTTTTTCGCTCTCAGTGGCTTGCACCGACCGGCTACTATCCATGCAGCCACCGGATTCCCAGAGACAGCGCCGAATGTAACGCCGGAGGCGCGGGTGGGATATTAGGAGGCTCCGCTGTTTTGAGTGGAAAAAAGCAGAAGGACTTCGCGGAATAAGCTGCTCTAGGGAATGAAGGCAGAGAATCCATTAAAGCCGCCCCGACAGAGGAATCGTTCTGCTTAGAGTTTCCGCCCCAGCTCATGAGCCGTTGCAGGAGCTTTCCCCATTCGCGCTCCTCTTCGTATTCCACTCAAAACAGAGGAGCGCCTTAAAAATACCAAACTAAACCCCTCCCTTTGCGCCGTGGCATCTCCCATGCTATCTTTACAAAGCCGATGATAACTCCACATTGCCGGGAAAGACTCACAGCCGCAGATTTCCAATTCATCGTCCGCACACTCGCCAAAGGCCGGCACGACTCCGCCCCCCTCGCCGAACTCCTCACCGACGCCGATACACGCGATACAATCCTCGATAGCGACCCACTCTTTCACGCCGTGCTGGAGACCGGGGCCACGCTCGGCATCTCGCCACAGTGCTACTTCTACATCCTCCTGCGCCATGTGCTAAAAGAGCGCGGCCTCTCGTGTCGCGACACCTGCGATTACCTCGCTTCGTTGCTGGAGACCTTCAGCCGCACCGAGCGCATGGCCGCACCCGGCGGCGCAGGCCACGGCCCGCAGCAATACGTGGGCGACCTCCTGCTCGCCCTGCAAAATGCCAGCGCGCACCAGAGCTTCCTCCTCCGCGCGCACATCGGGAACTACACCCTCTTCATCACCGGCGTCTTCCGCGACCGCGTAGAAAGCCGCCGCCGTCGCGGCGGGCCGGACGTGGAGTTCCTAGGCGGGGAGGGAATGTTGCGGTCGCCGCACCGCCCATCGCGCAAAGTGTCACCCACAATGGCCG